>NZ_JBBUTF010000005.1:0-331744 GCF_038066575.1 Pseudaquabacterium rugosum
CCGCCCTCCTCATGCCAAAAATCGTCGGGCGGCCCACCCCGACCCCGCCCGGCCCTCAATGTTCTGGCAGTGGCCGGTGCGTGGGGCGCGTGTGGTCTGGCCTGGCCTGGCCTGGCCCACCGCCATTCACTGCGGTCGGCGCATGCCCGCGTGGTGCGCGGTGCATCGGGCGGCGGATGGACGGGCAGGCCGGGCGACGATTTTTGGCATGAGGAGCCCGGCCTGCCCGGCCAGCCGTCGCCGCGCACCGATCGCCCCGCGCGCTTCCCCGAGCACGCCCCCGCCGGCTCCACAACCCTCACGTCCGGCGGCGACGGCGCGCGGCGGCCTCCGTGCGGCGGGGCGAGGGTGGACGCGTCGATCGCGCGTCAGGGTCGCTCAGGCCGTTCAAAGGTTCCGGTGCCGGCTCGTGCATCACCTCGGCTGCCTCGGCCAGCAGGCGCTGCAGGCGGTCGCCCAGCTGTTCGGTACTCAGCTGCTCGCGGAAGCGCTCGACCATCAGCGCCAGCGCGAAGGGGCCGGGGGTGGTCAGGCTCACCCGTTCGGGCGTCAGGCCCCGCAGCTGCCGCAGCGCCGCGCGCAGGCGCTGCAGATCCAGCTCCTGCGCCAGCACCTCCCCCTCGGCCTGGGCCAGCAGGCGGTTGGCCGGGTCGTACTGGCGGAAGACGTCGTAGAACAGGCTGGACGAGGCCTGCAGCTGGCGCGTGCTCTTCGGCGCCCCCGGATAACCGGTGAACACCAGGCCCGCTACGCGCGCGATCTCGCGGAAGCGCTTGCGGGCCAGCTCGCCGCTGTTCAGGCTGGCCAGCACCTCGTGCAGCAGCGGATCGTCCGCGGGTGTCGCGGTGGACGGCCGCGCCGCCCCGTCCGTGTCGTCTGCGCCGTCCGCCAGCAACGATCCGTCGAACAGCCCCTGCAGATCCGGCTCGGTGGCCGACAGCAGCTCGAAGCCGTAGTCGTTGACGCTGATCGACCAGGTCGCCGGCCGTGTGCGGGCCAGGCGCCAGGCGATCAGGCTGGCCAGGCCCAGATGCACCAGACGTCCGGCGTAAGGGTAGAAGAAGAGGTGGTGGCCCTCGCGGCTGCGCAGCCGCTCGACCAGCAGCCGGCCCGGCTGTGGCAGGCGCGACAGCCGGGCCTGGGCCTGCAGCATCGGCCGTGCGGCGCGCAGTTCGGGTTCGGCATCCGCACGCAGCAGACCGTCGAAATCAGGCGCCTCGTCGGCCGGCAGCGCGTCGAGCACCGCGCGCGTCGCGTCGGCCAGCTCGGTCGACAGCGGCATGCGGCTGCCGCCCCAGCTCGGCACGATGCCGCGGCGCGCGGTGGCGCGGCGCACCCAGGCCGCCTGGTCGCGCGTGCAGACGTATTCCAGCAGCCGGCCGGCGAAGACGAAGCAGTCGCCGGCGCGCAGCCGGGCGACGAAGCTCTCCTCGATCTGGCCGAGCGAGCCGCCGCCGCCCGCGGCCTGGTGCCACCAGCGCACCGCCAGCGCCGAGTCGCCGACGATGGTGCCGACCTGCAGCCGGTGGCGCAGCGCGATGCCGCGGTCCGGTACACGCCAGACGCCGTCGTCGCCGCGCACCACCCGGTGGTATTCGGGATAGGCGCCGAGCGAGTCGCCGCCGAGTTCGACGAAGGCCAGCGCCCAGTCGAAGTCGGCGCGCGGCAGCGCCCGGTAGCTCCAGCAGCCCCTGATTTCGGCGTACAGGGCATCGGCCTCGAAGCCGCCGCCGAGGGCCACCGTCACCAGATGCTGGACCAGCACGTCCAGCGGCTGTTCGGGGGCGGCGCGCGGCTCGACGCGGCCGGCGGCGATCGCGCGTCGGGCGGCCACGGCCTCGATCAGCTCCAGCGTGTTCGTCGGCACCAGCGTGATGCGGCTGTGGCGGCCGGGCTGGTGGCCCGAGCGGCCGGCGCGCTGCAGCAGCCGCGCCACGCCCTTGGCCGAGCCGATCTGCAGCACGCGGGCCACCGGCACGAAGTCCACGCCCAGATCGAGCGAGGCGGTGGCCACCACGGCGATCAGGCTGCCGTCCTTCAGGCCGGCCTCGACCCAGTCGCGCACGCTCCGGTCCAGCGAGCCGTGGTGCAGCGCGATGCGGCCGGCCCAGTCCGGGCGGGCCTCCAGCAGCAGCTGGTACCAGGCCTCGGCCTGGCTGCGCACGTTGGTGAAGACCAGCGTGCTGCCGCGCTGGCGTGGGTCGGCATGCCCGGCCGTGGCCGCGATCTCGGCGGCCACCGGCGCCACCATCTGCGCGCCCAGATGGCCGCCCCAGGCGAAGCGCCCGGGCTGCGCCGGCGGCAGGGTGTCGACGACCAGGGTCTTGTCGATGCGCCCGCGCACCAGGGCCGGCGGCGGGGCGTGCGCGGCGGCCTGCGGTCCCAGCAGCATGTCGCGCGCGGCCTCCAGGTTGCCGAGCGTGGCCGACAGGCCCCAGACCACGGGCCCGTCGCCTTGGCGGCCCTGATGGCCCTGGAGGCCTTCCCGGAAATGGCGCAGCCGGGCCAGCGCCAGCTGCAGCTGCACGCCGCGCTTGTTGCCGACCTGCTCGTGCCATTCGTCGACGATCACGGTGTGCACGTGGCGCAGGCGCTCGCGGGCGTCGGCGCGGGTCAGCAGCAGGCTCAGCGATTCGGGGGTGGTCACCAGCAGGGTCGGCAGCCGGCGGTCCTGACGCGCACGTTCAGCGGCCGGCGTGTCGCCGCTGCGCAGGCCGATCGTCCAGGCGGGGGCCAGCGGGGCCAGGGCCTCGGTCAGCGCGCGGGTCGTGTCGGCCGCCAGGGCGCGCATCGGCGTGATCCACAGCACCTGCAGCGGGGGCGGTGGTGCGGGTGGGCGGCCGGCGGTGGCGGTGGCGGTGGCGGTGGCGGTGGCGGTGGCGGTGGCGGTGGCGGTGGCGGTGGCGGTGGCGGTGGCGGTGGCGGTGGCGGGCGTCGGCCGCGGTTGCGGCTGTGGCTGTGGCTGTGGCTGTGGCTGTGGCTGTGGCTGTGGCTGTGGCGCGCGCAGCCAGGCACCGAAGCCGGCGGCCAGGGTCTTGCCGGCGCCGGTGGTCGCGTGCAACAGACCGCTGCGGCCCTCGGCCATCGCCTGCCAGACCGCCTGCTGGAAGTCGAAGGGCTGCCAGCCGCGGGCCTCGAACCATGCCTGCAACCGCTGTCGGCCGGTGGCTGTGGCGGTGGCGGTGGCTGCGGCTGCGGCGGGGTGCCGCGCCGCCTCGGCCGTGCCCCTGGCGTCCGCCGGGACGCTGACTGCCGCCGTGAGCGCCGCGTCAGCCACCACCACCGCCTCCGCCTGCACCGGCACCGGCACCGGCACCGGCCCCACCGGCCCCACCGACGCTGCCGCTCCTGCCGGCGCGGCCGCAGGCGTGTGGCGGGCGCGACGGCGAGCGGGTGGGGCGGGCGGGCGCATCCGGCGATTGTGCGGGGCTGTGCGGAATTGCCCCCCCTCACCTTGCGCGGGCGGCGGTGGTCGGGCCGTCCGCTGTCCCTGTGCAGCGCACAATAGGCGGGTGACCTCGACGCTGCCCGCCGACGCCCCGCCGCCCTCGTCACCGGACGAGGCCCCCGACCTGAGCCTGCGCGGTTTCGCCCGCCGCCTGCAACAGGCCGATGTGCTGGACGCCCCGGCGGCGCCCGGCATCGACCTGTCGGGCGTGGTGGCCAGCGTGCAGGCCGCCCAGGCGGCGGCGGTGGCCGCCGCGCAGGCCGGCGCCATGCCCTGGGACGCGCCCGGCGCACAGGGCCGCGGCGCGGACGGTCCGCCGCCGGGGTCGGCGGCCGCTGCGGGCGCCGCTGCAGCCGCTGCGGTCGGTTTCGGCGCTGCCGGTGCCGGCGTGTCCACCGAGCCGGCCACCGGCGCAGCGCGCTCGGGCCAGCTGCGCTCGGGCCTGCGCTGGCAGGCCGAGGACGTGGTCGACGTCGAGCCCCTGCCGCCGTCCGCCATCGCCGCCGCCGTCGCTGACCACGCCGATCACGCCGACGATCTCGACCTCGACCTGTCCCACACCGATGGCGAGGCCGACGCGGCCACGATGCGCCGGGCCGGCGCTGCCGCCCAGCGCTGGCAGCGCGACCAGACCGCGCAGGCGCTGCAGGACTGGCAGCCCGATCTGCGCGCCATCGGCCTGCGCGCGGCGCTCGACCCGCGGGTGTGCACGCCCTGGCGGCCGGGGGCCTGGATCGGCGCGGCGCGCACGGTGGTCGAGGCCAGCACCGAGCTGGTCAACACGCCCCAGGGGCCGCTGGTCGACAGCCGGCCCGCGCTGCGTCTGCTGGTGCTGTGGGCGCCGCCCGATGCGGCTGCGCCGCGGCCCGCGCGCTGGCCGCAGCAGCTGCGGCTGCAGCCCGAGGACGGCCGCAGCACGGCCGACCAGTTGCTGGCCCTGCTGCCCGCCACCGCCGAGCTGTGGCTCGATCCGGCCGATGCCGACCTGGACTGGGCGCTGCTGGCCGAGATCGCGCTGCACCACGACAGCGGCCTGCGGCCGGCCGAGCGCGAGGCGCTGCGGGCCCTGATCGCCCGCGAGCGCGACCGCGGCTGGGCCCGGCTGAACGACGACTACGTCAGCGCCGGCCCGGGCGAGGCGGTGCAGCGGCGCGGCGCGCCGGACTGACACCCGCGTCCGGACGCGGCCCCGGACGCGGAGCGCCTCCCGGCCCGGTTCGTTCAGCCCGCCAGACCCGGCGGCGTCGCCACGGCGGCCGGCGTCACTTCTGGCGGCGGCACCGCGGCCGGCATCTGCTCCGGCCGGCGATCCGGCCCGCGCCCGCTCCAGCGGTCCAGCGCCAGGTAGATCACCGGCGTGATGTAGAGCGTGACCGCCTGCGAGAACACCAGGCCGCCGCACACCGCGAGACCCAGCGGCTGGCGCAGCTCGGCGCCGGCGCCGATGCCGAGCGCGATCGGCAGCGCGCCGACGAAGGCCGCCAGCGTGGTCATCATGATCGGCCGGAAGCGCAGGATGCAGGCCTCGCGGATCGCCTGCTGCGGGCTCCAGCCGTGCTCGCGCTGCTCCTCCAGCGCGAAGTCGATCATCATGATCGCGTTCTTCTTGACCACGCCGATCAGCAGCAGGATGCCGATGGTGGCGATCAGCGTCAGGTCCATGCCGTAGAACTTGAGCGTCAGCAGCGCGCCCACGGCCGCCGAGGGCAGGCCGGCCAGGATGGTCAGCGGGTGGACCCAGCTCTCGTAGAGCACGCCCAGCAGCACGTAGATCACCAGCAGCGCGGCGATGATCAGCACCGTCTGGCTGCCCTGGCTGTTCTTGAACACCGCCGCGTCGCCGCCCCAGCGGCTGACGATCGAGGCCGGCATGCCCAGGCGCTCGCGCAGCGCGTCGATGCGGTCGGTGGCCTGGCCGAGCGCGACGCCGGGCGCGAGGTTGAACGACAGCGTCACCGCCTGCAGCTGGCCGACGTGGTTGACCGCCGTCGGCCCGACCGTGCGCTGCACGGTGGCGAAGGCCGACAGCGGCACCAGCACGCCGCCGGTGCCGCGCACGTGGATGCCCTCCAGCGCGCGCTCGTCGGCACGGGCCTCGGGCGTGGCCTCCAGGATCAGCGCGTACGCGTCGGTCGGCGTGTAGAGCTGGCCGACCTGGCGCTCGCCGAAGGCCGAGTACAGCGCCGAGCGCAGCGCGCCCATCTCCACGCCGAGCGTGGCCGCGCGTTCGCGGTCGATCTGCAGCGTGGCCTGCAGGCCGCGCAGCTGGCTGTCGGTGGTCACGTCGCGGAACAGCGGGTCGCTGCGCATCGGCTCCAGCAGCCTGCGCGACCAGTCGCCGAGCTCGCCCGGCTGCACGCTCTGCAGGATGTACTGGTACTGCGCCTTGGACTGGCGGCCGCCGAGCTGCAGGTTCTGCGTCGGCCGCATGAAGACCTGGATGCCGGCCACGCCGCGCAGTTTCTTGCGCAGGCCCTCGATCACCGGCTTCATCGCCGGGCGCTGGTCGCGGGCCTTCAGGTTGATGAACAGCCGGCCGCTGTTGACCGCGTTGTTGCCGCCCATGAAGGAGCTGACCGTGGCCACCGCCGGATCCTCGCGGAAGATGCGCGCGACCCGGTCCTGCAGCAGCTGCATCTGCTCGAAGGAGACGTCCTCGGCCGCCTCGGTGGTGACGTTGATCTGGCCGATGTCCTCCTCGGGGAAGAAGCCCTTGGGGATGTCGGTGAACAGCCAGGCGGTGGCGGCGAAGGTGGCCAGCGCCAGCACCAGCACCGCGCGCCGCCAGCGCAGCGCGGCGTCGAGCGAGCGGGTGTAGCCGCGCAGCACGGCGTCGAAGCCGCGCTCGAAGACGCGCACCAGCACCGAGCCGTCCTGGCCGTGGACGTGGTGGCCGTCGCCGCCGGTCCCGGCTTCGGGCCGCAGCCAGCGGCTGGCCAGCATCGGCACCAGCGTCAGCGAGACGAAGGCCGAGACCAGCACCGACAGGCCGACCACGACCGCGAACTCGTGGAACAGCAGGCCGATGACGCCCGGCATGAAGAAGATCGGGATGAAGACCGCGATCAGCGAGGTCGAGATCGACAGGATGGTGAAGCCGACCTCGCGCGAGGCCTTGAGCGCGGCCTGGAACGGCGGCTCGCCGTTCTCGATGTGGCGCACGATGTTCTCCAGCATCACGATCGCGTCGTCGACCACCAGGCCCACGGCCAGCGTCAGGCCCAGCAGCGAGATGTTGTCCAGGCTGTGGCCCAGGCCCCACAGCAGCGCCACCGCACCCAGCAGGCTGACGGGCAGACTGAGGGCCGGAATCAGCGTGGCCACCGCCTTGCGCAGGAACAGGTACATCACCAGCACCACCAGCACGATGGTGCCGGCCAGCGTCAGCGAGACGTCGTGCAGCGCCTCGCGCACCGACACCGAGCGGTCGTTGTTGACGCCGATGCGCACCGACTGCGGCAGCTGCGGCTGCAGCCGCGCCAGCTCGGCCTTGACGCGGTCGACCACTTGCACGGTGTTGGCGCCGCTCTGGCGCTGGACGGCCAGCGTGATCGAGGGCTCGCCGTTGAACTCGGCCCGCGTCTTGAGCGTCTCCAGGCTGTCGAGCACCTCGGCCACCTCGGCCAGGCGCACCGGGGCGCCGTTGCGCGTGGCCACGATCAGCTGCGCGAACTCGGCCGCGTTGCGCAGCTGGGCGTTGGCCTGCAGCGTCAGCACCTGGCGCGGGCCTTCCAGCGTGCCGACCGGGCTGTTGGCGTTGGCCGTGGCCAGCGCCGTGCGCAGCTCGTCGAGCGTGAGGTTGCGGGCGGCCAGCGCGGCCGGGTTGGCGCGCACCCGCACCGCATAACGCTTGGCGCCGAAGATGTTGACCTGGGCCACGCCGGGCAGCGTGGCCAGCGTGGGCACGATCAGGTGCTCGGCCCAGTCCTGCAGATCGGACGGGCTGAGCGCGGGCGAGGTCATCGGCAGCAGCAGCACCGGCGCATCGGCCGGGTTGACCTTGCGGTAGCTCGGCGGCTGCGTCATCTCGGCCGGCAGGCTGCGCTGGGCGCGCAGCAGGGCGGCCTGCACGTCAACCGCCGCGGCATCGATCGCGCGGCCTTCCTCGAACTCCAGCGTCACGTTGGTCGAGCCCAGCGTGCTGGTCGAACTGATCAGGGCCAGGCCGGGAATGGTCTGGAACTGCTTTTCCAGCGGCGTGGCCACGGCCGTGGCCATGGTCTCGGGGCTGGCGCCGGGCAGGCTGGCCGAGACGGTGATGACCGGCGTGTCGTAGCTGGGCAGGGCGGCGACCGGGATCTCGCGCAGCGCCAGCACCCCGGCCAGCAGGATGGCCAGGTTCAGCAGCACCGTCATCACCGGACGGCGGATGAAGAGCTCGGACAGGTTCATCAGCCGCCCCGTGCGTTGGCGGCGGCGCCGGCCGGAGCCGGGCCCGAGGCCGAGCCCGTGGCCGTGGCCGTGGCCGTGGCCGGACGCCCGTCGGCACCGGCACCGGCTGCTGCGCTGGCGCTCGCGGCGCCCGCCGACGGCGAGCCGCCGTCCCGGCCGCCCCGGCCGCCGCCGTCGGCCGGCCGGATCACCAGCTTCGAGCCCGGCCGCACGTTCTGGCGGCCGTCGAGCACGACCTGCTCGCCCGGCTTCAGACCGCTGAGCACCGCGTCGGTGCCGGCCGACAGCAGCAGCTGGACCGGCCGCTGCTCGGCCCGGCCTTCGGCATCGACGACGAAGACGCTGGCGCCGCGGGCGCCCTGGACGATCGCGGCCTGGGGCACGACGATCGCGCGCTCCAGCGTGCGCAGCTGCAGGCGCAGCGGCACGTAGGCGCCGGGCCACAGCGCCTGGTCGGCGTTGGCGAACAGGGCCTTGGCCTTGACGGTGCCGGTGGCCGCGTCGACCTGGCTGTCGATGAAGCGCAGCACGCCGCAGCGGCGGCCGTCGTCGGCCGGCTTGTCGGGGCGTGGGCGGGCGCCGTCCGCCGCCGGGCCGCTGGCTGCCGTGGCGGGGCCGTGAGCGGCAGGCGTGGCGCGCGCGGCCGCGGGCGGGGCCGTGCGCGGGCCGGGTGGGGTGCCGTCGTCGCGGCGGCTGCCGCCCGCGCGGGGCCGGTCGCCCTCGTCAGCCAGCAGGCGCTCGGCCTTGGGCGCGGCGCACAGCACGCCCGCGGCGCCGCGGCCGGTGCCCGAGGCCGCACCGGCCGGCGCGCTGGCTGCGGCCGGGTGGGTGGCTGCCGGGCTGTTGGCCGTGCCGGCGACGGTGCTGCCCGCCGAGGCGGCGGGTGAGCCCGTCGCGCCTGGGCCGGACGGGGCGTCGCCGCGGCCACCGGCGCCTGCGGCGGCACCGTTGCCGCCGCCTGAGCCAGAACCTGACCCTGCACCCGCACCGCCGCCACCGCCACCGCCACGCCCGCCACGGCCCTCGCCCGCGGCCTCGGGCTTGAGCAGCGCCAGCACCGGCGCGTCGCCGCGCTGCAGCGCGGCCAGCGCGTCGGGCAGGTGGCGTTGCGGCAGTGCGAAGCTCACCGTCACCGGGTCCATGCGCGTGACCGTCAGCAGCACCGCGCCGGTGGGCGTGACCAGGCTGCCCGGCCAGACATTGATCTGGCCGACCCGGCCGCCGGCCGGCGCGACGATGCGCGCATGGCCCAGCTGCACGCGCACGGCATCGACCGCCGCCCGGTCGGCGGCCAGCGTCGCCTGCTGCGCCGCCACATTGGCCTGGGCCGTGTCGACCGCGCCCTGGGAGATGAAGCCGCGGGCCAGCAGCTCCTGCTGGCGTGCGAGCTGACGCTGGGCGTCGGCCAGCGTGGCCTGGTCCTTCTGCACCTGGGCCTCGGCCTTGCGCAGCGCGACCTCGTCGGCCTTGGCCTCCAGCGTGAACAGCGGCTGGCCGGCGCGCACCGTCTGGCCTTCCTGCACATGGACCCGGGCCACCGGGGCGCTGATCTGCGGCCGCACCTCGACCGCCGACAGCGCGCTGACGGTGCCCGACAGATCGAGGGTGACCGGATAGGCGCGGGCCTGGGCCTTGACCACGGTGACGCTGACCGGCGGCGCCGAGGCGGCGGCGGCCGGGGCGGACGCGCCGGCCGTCCCGGAGCCCGCGGCGCTCGGCGGGCTGGCGCTGGCGGCGGCCGCGGGGGCGTCGGTGCCCGTGCGCTCGCCACCACCGCCACCACCGCCCGCGCCGCCACCGCAGCTGGCCAGCAGCAGGGCGCAGCCCAGGCCGGCCAGCAGCCGCGGGCCGAGCGGGCGCCGCTCCAGCGGGGTGTCCGCCCCGGGTCCTCCGGCAGCGTGGACGATCGCCGTCCGGGGGGACGGGGGCTGGGCGCAGGCGGAGCGGTCGGACATCGGGTCGGACATCGGCAGGGTCGGGCGTGCGCCGGGCACACGCCCGCAGGGCGGCCGCACGATGGCGGCCGGGCGGCGGCGCGCGCAGCATACCCGGCCCCCCCGGTCCACGTTGACAACGGTTTCATGGCCGCGCCGTGCGTGGCGCCGCCGCTGTGGCGGCCCGGCCACGGACCGTGCGGCATCGCCCCGGGCGACGCTGACCCGCTGACCGTGGATCGCCCCGACCGTCGATCCACGCGACCGGTGACGGCGGAGACCGGAGGCCGGAGAGCGGGGAGCGGGGACCGGAGACCGGCGGGCGCCCCCGGCCCCTCAGGCGCAGAGGATCCAGCCTTCGAGCGGATCGATGCCGTCCGGCAGGCCCCAGTGCGGACGCTGCAGGGCCCAGGCGGCCTGCATCAGGCACAGCGTGGCGTCCAGCAGATCGCCGGTGGGGTCGTCGGCCAGCGCCTCGCGCTGGGCGGCGCTGAGCTTCAGGCGCAGCCCGTCCAGGCGCTGGCTGCGGCCCTGCTCCAGGGCATCGACCATGTCCTTGCGCGCGATCAGGCGCTCGGGCGTCTGGCGGGCCGCGTCGTCGGCCTTGTAGGAACGGGTGCCGATCAGCTCGCGGGCGAGCAGGCCGGGGTAGGCCTCCAGCGCCAGGCGTGGCAGCGTATCGGTGGCCGGGGTGGCCGGGGTGGCCGGGGTGGCCGGGGCGGGCGGGTTCGTCCCGGCCGCGGCCGCCGGGGGGGCGCCGATCGCCGGGTCCTGCCGTCGGTCGCCGGTCGGCGGCGGTCCGGCCTCGTGCGCCGGCAGCTGCCAGCCGGCCGCGCGCAGCAGCGGCACGCCCGCGTGCAGCATCCAGGCCACCGGCGGGTTGACCCACTTCATCGACGGGCTGGAGCCGGCCGGCCGGTCGCAGGCGCGGTGCGCGAACTTGGCTCCGACCGGCCGCGCCGCACAGAAGGCGGCGAAGGTGTCGCGCAGCGCGCGGCGGTCCTGCGCGACGTAGTGGTCGATGCAGGCGGCCCAGTCGCGCGGCCAGCCCAGCGTCTCCACCAGCTCGCGCGGCAGGCCGAAGGGCAGGTCGAAGCCGCCGAGCCAGGGCCGGGGCGGCGCGGCGGGCGTCGGCGCCGCCAGCCACTGCGCGACGGCCTCCAGCGTCGGCAGGCGCAGCAGGGTCTGCAGGCGCACGACGCCCTGCACGCGCTCGCCGATGGCCAGCGTCACCGGCTTGCGGCGGCTGGGTGCGCTGGAGAAGTCCAGGCCCAGCAGCAGCCAGGACCGTGCCGGCAGACCCCGCGGGGCCTCGAGGGGGCTCACCATCGCGGGGTGCGGCCTCAGGCGCCGCGGTAGCGGCCGGGCCGGTGGTTGAGCGCCAGCGCGAAGTTCATCGCCGCGGCAGCCAGCACCGACAGCGCCAGCCGGCGCGCGTCCATCCACGGCGCGGAGGCCAGCAGGATGCTGCCGTCGAGCGCCAGCTGCAGCCAGCCGGCGCGCAGGCCCCAGCGCTCCTGCACCCACATCACGACCACGTTCAGCCCGCCCAGGCTGGCGCGGTGGCGGAACAGGATGATGAAGCCGGTGCCCACCAGCAGGCCGCCGGCGATGGCGGCGAACACCGGATCGACCGCCTGCAGCTGCAGCCAGTCCGGCAGCGCGGCGCTCAGCAGCGACAGACCGGTGACGGCGATCAGCGTCTTGACGGTGAACTTCCAGCCCATGCGCTGCCAGGCCAGCACGTAGAAGGGCAGGTTGATGATGAACAGCAGCAGGCTGAACGACCCTTCGGTCGCGTAGTGGGCCAGCAGGGCCAGGCCGACGGTGCCGCCGGTCATCAGCCCGGCCTTGCGGAACAGCAGCAGGCCGAGGGCGGCGAACAGGATGCCGACGGCCAGGGCCTGGCCATCGTCGAGCAGGCTGTGGCGCAGGCCGACGGTGCCGGAGACCACGGCCGGTGCGGTGGGTGCCGGTGCGGTGGCGGCGGTCGGGGTGGCCGGAGAGGAGGGCGGGCGGGCCGGGCTCGTGGCACCGGTGCCCGCGGCCAGCGGAGCGGGGGTCGGATCGGACATGGCGCGATTGTCGCGTCCTGTCCTGGGGGCCGTTCAGAGCCAGCGCGGGAGCACGCGGCGCAGCAGGTCCAGCGACAGCGGCTTGGTCAGCATGCCGGCCATGCCCGCGGCCTCGCAGGCGGCCTGGTGCTCGGGCGTGGCATGGGCGGTGAGGGCGACGATGGGGGCGCCGACCCACTGGCCCCGCCGTTGGCGTTCGAGCAGCATCTGCGTCACCTGCAGGCCGTCGATGTCGGGCAGTTGCAGGTCCATCAGCACCAGGTCGAGCCCGCCGCCGGGGGCCGCGCAGGCGGCCAGGGCGGCCTGGCCGTCCGCGGCCACCTGGACCTGCAGGCCGAGCGCACGCAGGAACTCGCTGCCCACCAGCTGGTTGACCTCGTCGTCCTCCACCAGCAGGACCCGCCGGGAGGATCGGGCGCCGGCCGGCCCGGCACCGGAGCGTGCCTGCAGGCGGGCCGGGGTGTGGGGCGGGGGCGCCGGGGCGGTTTCGGGCGCCCGCTGCAGGTGCACCAGCTCGGTCGGCGTCAGGGGCGCGACCAGCGGCTGGATGCCCAGGGTGCGGGCCTGTGACTCCAGCAGCGGCTCGTGCCAGTCCGGCCGGATCAGCAGGTAGAGGGCGCTGTCGGGCAGGGCTTCGCGCAGCGGGCGCAGCTGGACATCGCGTTGCAGCGCCGGTTCGGCCAGGAGCACCACCGGCGCCCGTTCGCCCCAGGGCTGGCGGGCCAGGGCCACGGCCTGGGCCACGTCGGTCAGCAGCGTGCAGTCCCAGCCCTGCCGGCGCAGGCGGCGGGCCATGTGCTCGCCCGAGTCCCGGTCGGGAAAGACCAGCCAGGCCGGGGCGGCCTGCGCCCGCGCCGGGGCCTGGCGCAGGGCGCCGACCTGGGCCAGCGTCACCTCCAGGCGGAAATGCGCGCCCACCGGGCTGTCCAGCAGGGCGAGCTGGCCACCGGTCGCCCGTGTCAGCGCCTGGGCGATGGCCAGCCCCAGGCCGGCCCCCTCCGGCCCCTGCACGGCCGGCGTGCGACCGCGCACGAAGGGCTCGAACAGCAGGGGGCGCAGGGTCTCGGGGATGCCGGGGCCGTTGTCGATCACGTCGAGCTGCAGCTGCAGCCGTTCGTGGCCGCAGGGCCGGATGCGGGCGATCACCCGCACCGCGCCGCAGGGGGTGTACTTGATCGCGTTGCCGACCAGGTTGGTGATGATCTGGCGCAGGGCGCCGGGGTCGCCGCGCACCGTGGCCTCGGGCCCCTCGTGGTCGAACAGCAGCATCAGCGTGGCGCCGCGCGTCAGCGGCAGCAGGCCACGCACCGCCTCGCACAGCAGGGCGCCGAGGTCGAACTCCACCGGCCGCAGCTCGGTGTGGCCGGCCTCGATGCGCGAGAGATCCAGCACATCGCTGATGACCTGGTGCAGGGCCTGGCCCGACAGGCGGGCCTGCTCCAGGTAGCGGCGCAGATCGGCGCTGTGGGCGCGCTGCAGGGCCAGCTCCGTCAGGCCCAGCACGCCCGACAGCGGGGTGCGGATCTCGTGGCTGATGTGCGCCAGGAAGCGCGTCTTGGCGGCGTTGGCCCGCTCGGCCGCGTGGCGGCGCTGTTCGGCCCGGCGCAGCGCCAGGCGCAGGCGTGCGATGGTCAGCTCGGGCGGCTCCTCGGCGGCGTCGGCCTCGTGCGCGCCCGGCGGCGGGGGGCCGCTGTCGAGCTGCCAGTGCACCGTCAGTCGCAGCCCGTCGGGCTGGCGCCACCAGCGGGCCAGGCCGCTGACACGCTGCCAGCGCCCCAGCGCGTCGCGCAAGCGCATCTCGTGGGACCAGCTGCCGGCCGCCGCGCCGCCGGTGCCCGTCGCGCCGTCGCGCCGCGCGCGCCAGACCTCGGCCCACAGCTGGCGGTCGGCCGCATGGATGCGCCGTGCCAGCCGGTGCAGCGCCACGTCGCCCGAGCCCGTCGTCCAGCCCAACCAGCGGGCCAGGGTCGGCGACAGCCAGGCGCGTGCGCGCCGTACGTCGAGCTCCAGGAAACAGTCCTGCGCGGCCACCGGCACGCCTGTGCCGCCGCGCAACTCGGGGTCTGGGGGTCCCATCCGGTCCTAGGTACTACGCAGTTGTCGGCGCACGTGGATGGTTGTGTGGAGTGCGGCCGCTCCCTCTCTCTGGCTGTCCTGGCGGCAAAGCCGTCAGCACTCTAACACCGGATGTTACATATCGCGTGAACCGCGACAGGCCGGTACAGCGGGGTGTCAGGCCGGGGCGACGGGCCTGCCGCCGGGTCGTGGCGGCTTGTCCCGGCGGCCGTGCGGGCCGGACCCGATCCGTAGAATCACCCGCTTCCTTTCTGGCGGAGCCTGCTGCATGCCCGGTGCCGATGACCTGCACATCCCCGAGACCGATTCCGGCACGGCGGCCGGAGGCGGCCTGATCCGCATCCGGGGGGCGCGCCAGCACAACCTCAAGCAGGTCGATCTCGACATCCGCACCGGCGAGCTGACGGTGGTCACCGGCCCCAGCGGCTCGGGCAAGTCCAGCCTCGTCTTCGACACGCTGTACGCCGAAGGTCAGCGGCGTTACGTCGAGACCTTCAGCGCCTACGCCCGGCAGTTCCTCGACCGCATGGACCGTCCGGCGGTCGACCGCGTCGACGGCGTGCCGCCGGCCATCGCCATCGACCAGACCAACCCGGTGCGCAGCTCGCGCTCGACGGTCGGCACGATGACGGAGCTCAACGACCACCTGAAGCTGCTGTTCGCGCGGGCCGCGCGGCTGTTCGACCGCCAGACCGCGCAGCCGGTGCGCCACGACACGGCCGACACCATCTGGGCCGATCTGCAGGCCCGGGCCGCCGCCGCCGGCGATCCGCGCGTGGTGCTGACCTTCCCGGTCGAGCTGCCGGCCACGGTCACCGATGCCGAGGTCGAGCAGTGGCTGTCGGCCAGCGGCTTCTCGCGCGTGCAGGCGCGGCGCGTCGGGCCGCGGCCGGGCGACGAGTCGGTGCAGGTCACGCTGCTCGACGTGGTGGCCGACCGCTTCCGCGTCGCCGGAACCGAGCGCGCGCGCGGCATCGAGGCCATCGAGCTGTGCCTCAAGCGCGGCAGCGGGCGCGTCAACGTGCATGTGCTCAAGGCGGACGCGGCCGACGGCGATGCGCCTGAGATCTGGCGTTGGTCGACCGGCCTGCACTGCCCGGACAGCGATCTGCGCTACGCCGAGCCGCAGCCCGCGCTGTTCAGCTTCAACAGCGCGCTCGGCGCCTGCGACACCTGCCGTGGCTTCGGCCGCGTGATCGGGGTCGACCTCGGCCTGGTCATCCCCGACCACCGCAAGACGCTGCGCAACGGCGCCATCAAGCCGCTGCAGACGCCGGCCTGGAAGGAGTGCCAGGACGATCTGATGAAGTACGCCGGCGATGCCGGCATCCCGCGCGACACCGCGTGGAACCAGCTCAGCCCCGAGCAGCGCGACTGGGTGATCCAGGGCAGCCCGAACTGGGCCGGCAACTGGAACAAGCAGTGGTACGGCGTCCTGCGCTTCTTCGAGTACCTCGAGAGCAAGGCGTACAAGATGCACATCCGCGTGCTGCTCTCGAAGTACCGCAGTTACACCACCTGCGGCAGCTGCGGTGGCGCACGGCTGAAGACCGAGGCGCTGCTGTGGCGCGTCGGCGAGCACGACGAGGCCCGGACCGCGCTGGCGCCGGCCGGCGGCGGCCTGGCCGTCGAGCGCTTCCTGCCCCAGGGCGTGGCCTGGACGCGCGCCCAGCTCGACGCGCTGCCCGGCCTCGGCCTGCACGACCTGATGCGGCTGCCGATCGCCCGGCTGCAGCGCTTCTTCGACCGCCTCACGCTGCCCGCCGGGCTGGCCGACGAGGCGGGCAAGCTGGTGCTCTCCGAGATCCGCACGCGGCTGAAGTACCTGGTCGACGTCGGCCTGGGCTATCTGACGCTGGACCGCCAGAGCCGCACGCTGTCCGGCGGCGAGGTGCAGCGCATCAACCTGACCACGGCGCTGGGCACCTCGCTGGTCAACACGCTGTTCGTGCTGGACGAGCCCAGCATCGGCCTGCACCCGCGCGACATGGACCGCATCGTGCAGGCCATGCACCGGCTGCGCGATGCCGGCAACACGCTGGTGGTGGTCGAGCATGACCCGGCGGTGATGCTGGCCGCCGACCGCCTGATCGACATGGGCCCGGGCCCGGGCGAGCAGGGCGGGCGCATCGTCTTCGACGGCACGCCCGACGCGGTGCGCTCGGCCGACACGCTGACCGGCGCCTATCTGGGCGGGCGCAAGCACGTGGGCATGGGCATCCGCCGCCATGTCGGCGACAGCACGCCGCGGCTGATCGTGCAGGGCGCGCGGGCCAACAATCTGCGCAACCTGGAGGTCAGCTTTCCGCTGCAGCGCCTGACGGTCGTCACCGGCGTCAGCGGCTCGGGCAAGAGCACGCTGGTGCAGGACCTGCTGGTGCCGGCCCTGCTGCGCCACTTCGGCCAGGCCACCGAGGCCCCGGGCGAGCATGACGCGGTGCTGGGCATGGACTGGCTGGCGGCGGCCGTCTTCGTCGACCAGAGCCCGATCGGCAAGACCGCGCGCTCCAACCCGGTCAGCTACCTCGGCGCCTTCGACGAGATCCGCAAGCTGTTCGCGCAGGCGCCGCTGGCCATCGAGCGCGGCTACGGCGCCGGCATGTTCAGCTTCAACGCCGGCGACGGGCGCTGCCCGCACTGCGGCGGCTCGGGCTTCGAGCACGTGGAGATGCAGTTCCTCTCCGACGTCTACCTGCGCTGCCCGGAGTGCGACGGCCGACGCTTCCGCGCCGAGATCCTGGAGGCGACGATCGCCCGCGGCGGCCGGGCGCTCAGCGTGGCCGACGTGCTGGAGCTGACCGTCTCCGAGGCCTGCGCGCTGTTCCGCGAGGACCGTGCGGTGATCCAGCGGCTGCAGCCCATCGTCGACGTCGGCCTCGACTACGTGCGCCTGGGCCAGCCGGTGCCCACGCTGTCGGGCGGCGAGGCCCAACGCCTGAAGCTGGCGGGCTTCCTGGCCGAGGCCGGGGTCTCCGGCGCCGCGGCGCCGCCCGCGGTGGCGAAGAAGGGCACGCTGTTCCTGTTCGACGAGCCGACCACCGGCCTGCACTTCGACGACATCGCCAAGCTGATGCGCAGCATGCGCAAGCTGCTGGAGGCCGGCCACTCGCTGATCGTCATCGAGCACAACCTGGACGTGATCCGCAGCGCCGACTGGATCATCGACCTCGGCCCCGAGGGCGGCGACGGCGGCGGCCAGCTGATGGTGGCCGGCCCGCCCGAGGTGGTGCGCGCCCACGCCGGCTCGCACACCGGCGCCGCGCTGCGGGCCTATGACGGCGCGCTCGGCCAGGTCGAGGAGGGCCGGCCGCTGCAGCTCGTGGCCAAGGCCCGGCGCGACGCCGCGCGCGCGGCCACCGAGGGCGCCGACGCGATCCGCATCGTCAACGCCCGCGAGCACAACCTGAAGGCGCTGTCGGTCGACATCCCGCGCGGCAAGTTCAGCGTCATCACCGGCGTCAGCGGTTCGGGCAAGAGCACGCTGGCCTTCGACATCCTGTTCAACGAGGGCCAGCGCCGCTACCTGGAGAGCCTGAACGCCTATGCGCGCTCCATCGTGCAGCCGGCCGGCCGGCCCGAGGTCGACGCGGTGTGGGGCATTCCGCCGACGGTGGCCATCGAGCAGCGGCTGTCGCGCGGCGGGCGCAAGTCCACCGTGGCCACCACCACCGAGGTCTGGCACTTCCTGCGCCTGCTGTGGGTCAAGCTGGGCATCCAGCGCTGCATCCACGACGGCACGCCGGTGCAGCCGCAGAGCATCGAGAGCATCGCCGCCCAGCTGCTGCGCACGCCGGCCGCCGGGGGCCACCGCGGCCAGCACATCGGCCTGCTGGCGCCCCTCGTCGTCCACCGCAAGGGCGTCTACACCGATCTGGCCAAGTGGGCCAAGGCGCGCGGCCACACCCATCTGCGCGTGGACGGCGCCTTCGTGCCGGTCGATCCCTGGCCGCGGCTGGACCGCTTCAAGGAGCACACGCTGGAGCTGCCGGTCGCCGATTTCGTCGTCGATCCGGCCGACGAGGCCGGCCTGCGCGCGGCGCTCGCCAAGGCGCTGGACCTGGGCAAGGGCGTGGTGCACGTGCTCAGCCCGCTCGACGGCCTGGCCGAGTCGCTGGCCGCGGGCGGGGACGGGGCCGGCCTGGGCGCACTCAAGGTGCATTCGACCCGCCGCGCCTGTCCGACCTGCAGCACCAGTTACCCGGAGCTCGACCCGCGCCTGTTCAGCTACAACAGCAAGCACGGCTGGTGCCCCGGCTGCGTCGGCACCGGCCTGCGCCTGACGCGCGAGCAGCGCAAGGCCTTCGACGACAGCGTGCGCGACGACGACCAGAAGGGCCGCGAGCAGCGCTTCGCCGAGGAGCCCGAGGTCGAGGACCTGAGCGACCAGCCCTGTGAGGACTGCGGCGGCACGCGGCTGAACCCGGTGGCGCGCGCGATCCGCTTCGACGACCAGGGCATCGGCGAGATCGCGATGCGCTCGGTCAGCGCGGTGCGCGGCTGGATCGACGGCCTGCGTCTGGAAGGCCGCGACGCGGCCATCGCCCGCGACGTGGTGGCCGAGATCGCCTCGCGCCTGCGCTTCCTGGAGGAGGTGGGCCTGGGCTATCTGACGCTGGACCGGGCCGCGCCCACGCTGTCCGGCGGCGAGGCCCAGCGCATCCGCCTGGCCGCCCAGCTGGGCAGCAATCTGCAGGGCGTGTGCTACGTGCTGGACGAGCCGACCATCGGCCTGCACCCGCGCGACAACGGCATCCTGCTCAATGCGCTGAACCGGCTGAGCGCGCAGGGCAACACGCTGGTCGTCGTCGAGCACGACGAGGACACGATCCGCCGTGCCGATCACCTGATCGACATCGGCCCGGGCGCCGGCAAGCGCGGCGGCCAGCTCATCGCCCAGGGCGACGCGGCAGCGCTGGCGGCCGCGCCCGATTCGGTCACCGGCCGTTGTCTGGCCCATCCGCTGAAGCATCCGCTGCGGCCGCGCCGCATCGTCAACCGCGCGACCTGGCAGTTGGGGATGACGGGGGCGACGCTGCACAACCTGCAGGGCGTGGCGGTGCAGGTGCCGCTGCAGCGGTTGGTGGCGGTGACCGGCGTCAGCGGTTCGGGCAAGAGCACGCTGGCGCGCGACGTGCTGCTGGCCAACGTGCAGACCCAGGTGCAGGCGCGCGCCACCGCGGCCGGCCGCAAGGCGATCGAGGCCGGCCAGGGCCCGGGCCTGCGCGGGCTGGCCACGCTGAGCGGCGTCGAGCAGATCGAGCGCGTGCTGGAGGTCGACCAGACGCCGATCGGCAAGACCCCGCGCAGCTGCCCGGCCACCTACATCGGCTTCTGGGACGCGATCCGCAAGCTCTACGCCGAGACGCTGGAGTCCAAGGCCCGCGGTTATGCGGCCGGCCGCTTCAGCTTCAACACCGGCGCCGGTCGCTGCCCGGCCTGCGAGGGCCAGGGCATGGTGACGGTGGAGATGAGCTTCCTGCCCGACGTCAAGCTGCCCTGCGACACCTGCCACGGCGCGCGCTTCAACCCCGAGACGCTGGCCGTGACCTGGCGCGGCAAGAGCATCGGCGACGTGCTGGCGATGAGCGTGGACGAGGCGGTGGCCTTCTTCGCCAGCATGCCGGCCATCGCCCATCCGCTGAAGCTGCTGCAGGACGTCGGCCTGGGCTATCTGACGCTGGGCCAGCCCAGCCCGACGCTGTCCGGCGGCGAGGCCCAGCGCATCAAGCTGGTGACCGAGCTGGTCAAGGTGCGCGACGAGTCGCCGCTGTCCACCGAGCTGACCGATGCGGCCATCGCCGAGGCCACGGCCGCCGGCAAGGCGCCCAAGGGCCGTCGCACGCCCAGGCCGCCGCACACGCTGTACGTGCTCGACGAGCCGACGGTGGGCCTGCACATGGCCGATGTCGAGCGCCTGATCCGCGTGCTGCACCGCCTGGTCGATGCCGGCCACAGCGTGGTCGTCATCGAGCACGATCTGGACGTCATCGCCGAGGCCGACTGGGTGATCGACCTCGGGCCCGAGGGCGGCACCGGCGGCGGCCGGGTGGTGGCGGCGGCGACGCCGGAACAATTGGTCGCGCTGGGCACTCACACCGGCCTCGCGCTGGCGCCGGTGCTGGCGCGCTGACCGGGTTCCCGCCATGCCGACCGATCCGCCTGCCGATGCGCCTGACCACCCTGAAGCGCGCCCCCGTGACGGCGCCCGCCGCCGTCTGCTGCTGGGTGCGGCCGCGCTCGGCGGGACGGCCTTGCTGGGCACGGGCTGCACCTCGCTGGAGCTCAAGCAGCGCGAGTGGATCTTCCAGCCCGGCCAGCGCAGCTGGCGGGGCGGCGAGGCCGCCGCGCAGGGCATGGCCGAGGTCTGGATCGACCACCGCTCGGCGCTGACCGGTCAGGACGTGCGCCTGCACGGCCTGTGGCTGCCGCAGGACGGTGACGCGGCCGCGCCGCTGCTGCTCTATCTGCACGGCGCGCGTTTCGACGTGCGCGGCAGTGCGCCGCGCATGCGCCGGCTGCACCAGCTCGGCTACGCCGTGCTGGCGGTCGACTACCGCGGCTTCGGCCAGAGCACCGACGTGCTGCCCTCGCAGGAGCTGGTGATCGAGGACGCCCGCGCGGCCTGGGACTGGCTGGGCCGCCAGCATCCGGGCCGCCCGCGCCACCTGTTCGGCCACTCGCTGGGCGGCGCGGTGGCGGTGCACGTGGCGGCCGACGTCGGCCCGGCGCTGGCGGGCCTGATCGTCGAGGGCAGCTTCACCTCGATCCCCGACGTCGTCAGCCACTACGCCTGGGGCTGGCTGCCGCTGGGCCCGCTGATCACCCAGCGTCTGGCCGCCGGCGAGCGCATCGCCGAGGTCCGCGCGCCGGTGCTGGTGGTGCACGGCAGCGCGGACCGGGTGGTCGATCCGGCCGTCGGCCGCGCGCTCTACGAACGGGCGCCCGAGCCCAAGCGCTGGCTGCTGGTCGAGGGCGCCTCGCACCACAACGCCAATGCGCTGGGGCTGGACCAGTACCGCGAGGCGGTGCGTGCGCTGTTCGGCGTGCAGGCGCGCGCGCAGGGCTGAGGACGGCCGCGGGCCCGACGTCGCCGATCGACCTTTAGGGTGAGCCGTGGCTGGCGCGGGGCGCGCCGGTGGGTCATGATGGTCTGAAGATGATCCGTCCGAGGGCAGGACAGGACCCCGTCCGACGGAGCGGCCCGCCTGCTTCGGGACCACGCATCATGATGACGCCCAGGGAGTTTCCGATGTCGAACCGTCGCCGCCCATCCGGGCCGCTTGCGTGGGGCTGCGCCCGCGCGCAGCAGCCCTGTTCCAGCGCCCGCCCGGCGCTCCGGGGCCGCGGCCTTGCCCCGGCCGCCGCGCCAGCGTCTCGGGGGCGGCCATGCTGAGCGTCGGCCGTCTGCTGGTCGTCGATGACCATGCGCTGGTGCGGGAGTCGCTGCTGCTGCTGCTGGCCCAGCGCCTGCCCGGGGTCCAGCTGGACGAGGCCGGCACGCTGCGCGAGGCGCTGGCCCAGCTGGCGGTGGCCCCCGACACCGGCGCCGTGCTGCTGGATCTGGAGCTGCCCGACAGCCACGGCATGCAGACGCTGCAGACGCTGCGCGCGCGTGCGCCGCGGGTGCCGGTGGTCGTGCTGTCGGCCCATGACGATGCCGCGCAGGTGCAGCAGGCCTTGGCGCTGGGGGCGGTGGGCTTCGTCTCCAAGAGCGTCGATGCGCGCTCCCTGCTGGTCCGGCTGGAACAGGCCATGCACACCCTGGCGCGCTGGCCGCAGGGGCTCGATCCGGCGCTGCGCCCGCCGGTCGTCGAGGGCACTGACGTGGCCGTCGCCGCCCGCACGGTGCCTGCGCCGCCGGCCCCGTTGCAGGCCCCGCTGCCGGGCGGCCGTGTGCCGGCCCCGCGGCTGGGCCACATGGCCACCGTGACCACGGCCCAGATGCCGACGGAGGCCGCGCCGGTGCACGGTCCGGCCGACGGGCCGCCCGTGCTGGCCCTGACCGAGCGCCAGCGCGACGTGCTGCGGCTGCTGATCGATGGCCTGCCGGACAAGCTGATCTGCCGCGAGCTGGCGCTGTCGCACGCCACGGTCAAGACGCATCTGCAGGCCTTGTTCCGCAAGCTCGGGGTCCGCTCGCGCGCGCAGGCGGTGCAGGCCGTCACCCGCTGGCGAGCGCTGTCCGGCTGAGCGCGGCCCGGGCGCTCACGCTGCCGGCCGCCCCCGTCGTGTCCGGGGGGGGATCGGCCAAACGGCTGAAGCGCACGGCGGCGGCGGCGGGCAAGCTCAGCCCGTGTCGACGTGCCGCGAGAGACCCCTGCCGTTGCGCCGGGCTGGGTGGCCGTCCGTCGTGTCACGGCCCTGTGCCCCAGTCCTTTCCGGGAGTCCTTCGATGCGCTTGAACCTGTCTGTCCTTCGGCGGACCTCCTGGCCGGACGCGGCGCTGCGGGCCGTCCGCGCCGGGCTCGGTCTGGTCTGGCTGGCGAGTCTGGCGCCATCGGCTCAGGCCCAGGAGGCCGCGGTCCCCGTGGCGGCCGGCGGCGGCGGGCTGTCGGCCGGTGCGCTGCGGCTGCGGGCCCTGTTCGATGAGCCCGCCAGCGACAAGGGCTTCTCGTACTTCATCGGCCTGGGGCAGCACGTGCAGCGCTACGAAGAGCGCGCCAGCCTGTCCGATGTCCGCAGCCAGGTGACCACCCGCAGCCCGATGCTGGTGGCCGGCGCGCTCTACGTGCTGGGGCCCGATCTGATGTTCTCGATGGACAGCCTGTCGACCTTCGCGCCCGGCCGCGGCCCCGAACGATGGCACGCCGGCAGCAACCCGTTCAACGGCACCCCGCTGCAGGACACGCTGCTGCAGACCAACCAGTTCAGCCTGTCGACCAACCAGGTGCTGCTGGCCGGGCACCGGCGGCTGCTGCCGGCCACGCCCTGGTTCGGCACGGCGGGGCTGGGCTTCCGCAACCTGAACTTCAAGCGCTTCGATTTCCATGCCGGCGTGGACCAGGTCGTCGACCTGCCGACCGACCAGACCGTCATCGAGGACAGCGCCGAGGTCCTGCTGCACGCCGGCCTGAGCCTCGACAGCGAGCAGGTGCGTGGGGCGCCGTCACACCATGGCCTGCGGCTCACGGTGGCCACGCCGGTCTGGCGCCGGGTGGAGAACAGCCAGTTCCCGCTCCAGCGCTATTCCGACAGCTTCGGCGGCTGGGATCTGTCGCTGGAAGGGCGCTACAGCGTGGCGGTCCTGCCCCAGGTGCATGTGGGCGGCTGGGCCCGCGCGGCGACCCTGCAGCGCCAGCGCATCCGGGTGCCCTTGGCGGACGGCCGCACGAGCGAGCTGCCGCGCAGCCGGCTCGACAGCCTGAGCTGGGGGCTGGAACTGCTCTGGAAGCTCTGAGCGGCTGGTTCGTCTGGCCGGGGTGGCCGGGGGGGCCAGGGTAGGGTGGCCGGGCCGGACGCCCGGCGGCGATCACATCAGGACGGTCGGCGCCGCATGGCGCAGGCCTTCCGGCTGCGCCCAGCGCGAGGGGCTGCGGCGCGGCTCGCTGAGGGCCAGGGCCTGGCGCTGCAGCGTGACGGCATCGTCGATGTCGCCACCGCGTTCGAGCACGTCGGCCGCGCGCATCAGCAGGATCGCGCCCCAGCCCGGATCGCTGGTCAGCAGCGCCAGGCGCGAGGCGCCGTCGGCCCAGTCCCGTGCCCGGGCGCGGGCGGCGCGTCGCCGGGACTGGGCCTCGGGGGCGTCATCTTCGAGGGCCTCGACCTGATCGGCCTCGTTGCAGCAGATCTCGGCCAGGGCGCACAGCAGGTCGCCCTCGGCATCGGCCGCGCCGGGCATCTGGCGCAGCGCGGCCAGGGCGGAGGCCAGGCTGGCCTCCGCTTCCGCATAGGCGTGCAGCGCGGCCAGGCAGCGGGCGGTCTGGGTCAGCGCCTCGCAGACGACGATCGGATGGCCGTGGGCCAGCGCCACGCGCTGCTCGTCGAGGGCGGTGCGCAGTGCGCCGAGGGCTTCGCCCTCGGGCAGGGCGCGGCCGCCGCGGCGGGGCGCGACGGGGTCTTCCGACGCCCGGCGGGTCCTGGCGGACGGCGGCGGCGGCGGGGCGGGCAGGTCATCGAACGGCATGGCCGGGATCGTAGGCCGCGAGGCCCTGGGTGGTCTGCCTCGCCCCGGCCCTGGCTTGGGGGGTGGATCCCCAGGCTGAAGGCGTCTCCCGTGCGGCATTGCACGCCGACGGGTGGCGGCCGCTGGCCTCAGCCGCGGGCGTTGGCGCGTCGGCGGCCGGCCAGGGCCAGCAGCAGGCCGGCGCCGCCCAGCGCCAGCGCGGCCGAGGCCGGCTCGGGCACCGCGCCGATCGCGCCGGTCGTCTGCAGCGTGACAGCGTCGATCAGGGTGGCGCCGGCGCTGCTGCCGTAGATCGTCAGCCCGGTCAGGCTGGCACCGGCCTTCAGCGCGGTGCTCAGGTCGTATCCGGTCCAGGCGCTGTTGCCGAGGTCGAAGATCGACACGTCGGTGCCGCTGGTGCTGCCGTCGGCATAGCTCAGCACGATCAGGCTGAGCACGCCCGCATCGCTGCGGGCCTGGAAGCCGAGCTGGACGATGGTGCTGACGTCGATGGCCGTGTCCAGCGTCAGGCTCAGGCTGGCGTTCTCGTCGGCCAGCACGGCGGCCAGGCTGCCGGCGGCGGTATCGGTGCGCTCCAGGCTGACCGTGCCGGAGGCGGTCCAGCCGCTGAGGCCCGATTCGAAGCCGCCGTTGGCCAGCTGTTCGTCGGCGCGTGCGGCCGGGGCCGCGCCCAGCAGCGTCAGGCCGAGCAGGGCGGTGGCGGCCAGCGCGCCGGCATGGCGGCGCAGGGCCGACCGTGTGGCAGCGGTGCCGCAGACGGGATGCGACGGCGTGATGGGCATCGGAATGACATTCATCATGAGGGGCTCGTGAAAAGGGAAGGGAGGCGGCCTGTGGGGGCGGGCGCGTCGGAGCGCGTCGGAGCGCGTCAGAGCGCGTCAGAGTGCGCCTGTGGGCGGGGTGCCGCCCGGTGGCGTGCCGGGGGTGCCGGAGCCGCTGCCCGGAGCCGTGCCCGGTGCGGTCGTGCCGCCCGGCGCGCTGCCGCCGGCCCCGGCATCGCTGCTGCCGCTGCCGTTGGACGCCGTCTGGTCGATGCCCACGACGATGCCGCCCACATAGCCGCGCGCGACGCTGCCCGACAGCGTCAGCATCTCGGTGCCCGTGCCGTCGCTGAACACGTTGTCGTCGGCGAAGCGGGTCACCGAGGTGTTCTGGCCGTGGGTGTAGAGCGTGCTGGCGTAGACCGCACTGCTGATCGCCTGCGGGAAGGCGAACTGGGTCGTCGCCATCGACGAGCTGGTGCTCGACAGCGTGCTGCCGGCCAGGAACACCATGGCGTGGATGTGCGTGATGCGGCCCGCGTACCAGCCCGGAAAGATGGTCTTGAAGGTGACGTAGCCGTTGGCGTCGCTCTGCTGGATCGCGCGCAGATAGGTCAGGCCCGACTGGCCGGCGTTGTTCGATGCGTCATAGCCCGAGTACAGGCCGTCCTTGTCGCAGTGCCAGATGTAGACCCAGGCGCCGGCGATCGGCGCGCAGGCGTTGTTGACGTCGACCAGCCGGAGGCGCAGGGTCAGCGGCACGCCGGTCTTGCCCTCGGTCATGTCGGCCCGCACGATGGCGCTGTTGGCCAGGATCGCGCGCAGCGGGTAGGGGCCTTCGGTCTCGGTGGCCGCCACGGTGCAGGTGGCGGTCGAGGTGCTGGCGGCCAGCGTGGTCTTGAGCGTTTCCTCGGTCGCGCTGTCGAGCACCAGGGCGCTGGTGTCGGTGGTGCTCGTGGTGGCCGCGCTCGTGCTGCTGTCGGTGCCGGACAGCGCGGTGCCGCCGCTGCCGCCACCGCCGCCGCAGGCGGACAGCGTGGCCGCGCCGAGGCCGCCGATCAGGCCGATCAGGCCGCGGCGGCGTTTCGGGTCGATGGTCTCGCGGGCGGCGGGCGAGGGCGCGTCGGATGGGTGATGGGTCATGGGCTGCGGGTCGTGTGCGGGAGCCATGGCGCGCCGGTCGTGTGGTGACGGCGGCAGCGCGCCACAGGCTCCTCGGTTTGTCGGGCAGGTCGCTGGATGCGCCCCGCGGAGCCGTGTCGGCTCCGGGGCCGCACTGTCCGGTGCCCGTGTGTCTCGGCCCGCTGCGTGGACGTGAAGCAAGGTGAAGCTGTGGCGCGCGGACGACGGCCGCGCCGATCTCAGCGCGGCCCGCCCGCGCGCCGTGGCCGGCGCCACAGCCGCCAGCCCAGCAGCGCGGCCAGCACGGCCGCATGGACGGCCCATTCACCGAAGTCGTTCTTGCCGGCCTTCATCCAGTAGAAGTGCAGCAGGCCCAGCAGGCCGGCGACGTAGGCGCCGCGGTGCAGTGACCGCCAGCGGGCGCCGCCGAGGGCGCGCGCGACGCGCTGCGGCGAGGTCAGCGCGAGGACGGCCAGCAGCCCCCAGGCCAGGCTGCCGACGAGGATGAACGGCCGCTTGGCGATGTCGGCCAGCAGGGCCGCCGGCTCCAGGCCCTGGTCCAGCCAGGCCCAGGCCAGCAGGTGCAGGCTGCACCAGAAGAACGCGAACAGCCCGGTCGGCCGCCGCAGCCGGGCCAGCGTGGGCAGTCGCAGCGCCTCACGCAGCGGGGTGATGGCCAGCGCCAGCAGCAGCACGCGCAAGCTCCAGTCGCCGCTGCCGCGCAGCAGGGCCTCGGCCGGGTTGGCGCCCAGGCGGTCGGTGGCCGCGCCGTGGATCAGCAGGGCCAGCGGTGTCAGCAGCAGGGCCCACAGCAGCGGCTTGACCGCGGCATGGCGCAGCGCCCGGTCCAGGCGGGCACGCGGGCCGCCGGAGGCCGTCGCCACTGCCTCAGAACTCACGCCGCAGGTCCATGCCGGTGTAGAGCTGCGCCACCTGCGCGCCGTAGCCGTTGAACATCAGCGTCGGCCGCTTCTTCGCGAACAGCCCGTCCTCGCCGATGCGGCGCTCGCTGGCCTGGCTCCAGCGCGGATGGTCGACCTCCGGGTTGACGTTGCTGTAGAAGCCGTATTCCTGCGGCGCCGCCTTGTTCCAGGCGGTGCGCGGTGGCTGCGCGGTGAAGCGGATGCGCACGATGGACTTCGCGCTCTTGAAGCCGTACTTCCAGGGCACGACCAGGCGCACCGGCGCGCCGTTCTGGTTCGGCAGCACCTCGCCATAGAGGCCGAAGGCCAGCAGCGTCAGCGGGTGCATCGCCTCGTCCAGGCGCAGGCCCTCGACATACGGCCACTCCAGCACGCGCGAGCCGACGAAGGGCATGGTCTTCGGGTCGGCGAGCGTGTGGAACTCGACGTACTTCGCGTGGCCGGTGGGCTCGACCTGGCGGATCAGCTCGGCCAGCGACCAGCCGACCCACGGGATCACCATGCTCCAGCCCTCGACGCAGCGCAGGCGGTAGATGCGCTCCTCCATCGGCGCGAGCTTCATCAGCGCGTCGATGTCGAGGGTGCGCGGCTTCTTCACCTCGCCGTCGATGACCACCGTCCACGGCCGGGTCTTCAGCGTGTGGGCGTTCTTCGCCGGGTCGGCCTTGTCGGTGCCGAACTCGTAGAAGTTGTTGTAGCGGGTGACGTCGGCGCGCGAGGTCGGACGCTCCATCGTCACCGCGCCGGCCACCGCCGACTTCACGGCCGCCAGGGCCGCGCCGCGTGGGGCGCCCTCGGCGGCCAGCGCCTGGCGCCCGGCCCAGGTGGCCAGGCCGGTGCCCAGCGAGCCGGCGGCCAGCTGGCGCAGCCAGCGGCGGCGGCCCTCGTAGGCGGCGCGGGGCGTGATCTCCGAGGGGACCGGATGGTCGAAGCCGAGGTCGGTGCGGGAGGGCATGGGCGGGCGATCCTTCGTCAGAACGGGGCGGTGGACGAGCGGTCTGTCGTCGCACCCCGGCGCAGGGTTACACGCGCCGGACCGTCGGGCGATGGATGATGCGCCGGGCCTGCCGGTTCCGCCGGTGCGCCCGTGGCGCGCCCCTCACTTCTTCAGGCTGATGACCCGCGGCTGGGTGAGCGACTTCAGCCCTTCCAGGCCGAACTCCACGCCCCAGCCCGAGCCCTTGCTGCCGCCGAAGGGCACCATCGGGTGGATGGTGCCGTGCTGGTTGATCCACACCGTGCCGGCCTGCAGGCGCTCGGCCACCGCCCGGGCGGCCGCCGGATCGCCGGACCAGACCGAGGCCCCCAGGCCGACATCGAGCCGGTTGGCGCTGGCCACCGCCGCGTCGACGCTGCGGTAGCGGATGACCGGCAGCACCGGGCCGAACTGCTCCTCGTCGACCAGGCGGGTGCCGTCGGCGATGTCGGTGACCAGGGTCAGCGGGTAGAACCAGCCGGCGCCCGGCCGCGGGGCGCCGCCGCAGACGATGGTGGCGCCGGCGGCCTTCGCGTCCTCGACCAGCGCGCGCACCTTGTCGAACTGCATGCGGTTCTGCAGCGGGCCCATGACGGTGCCGGGCGCCATGCCGTCGCCCATCGGCATCGCCCGGATCAGGGCGGCCAGCGCGTCCACCACCGCGTCGTGCAGGGCCTCGGGCACGTACAGGCGCTTGATGCAGGCGCAGGTCTGGCCCATGTTCAGGAAGGCGCCCCAGAACAGGTCCATCGCGATGGCCTGCGGATCGGCATCGGGCAGCACGATGGCGGCGTCGTTGCCGCCCAGCTCCAGCGTGGTCGGCGTCAGCGTGCGCGCGGCCGTGGCGGCGATGCGCGCGCCGGTCGCGCCCGAGCCGGTGAACAGGATCTTGTCCAGGTCCGGATGCTCGACCAGCCAGCCGCCGACCGCGCCATCGCCGCTGACCGAGTTGAGCACGCCCGGCGGCAGCGCCTGTGCCAGCACGCGCACCATCTCCAGGCTGCAGATGCTGGTCAGCTCGGACGGTTTGATCACCACCGTGTTGCCCGCCCGCAGCGCGGGGATGATCTGCCAGATGGCGATCAGCAGCGGCCAGTTCCAGGGCGCGATCGCGCCGATCACGCCCAGCGGGCGGCGCTGCAGCACATCGCGCCGGCTGGCGTCCTCGAACACCACCTCGTCTGGCAGATCCAGCAGCGTGCTCGTGCGGGCCCAGGCCTCGCAGCCCCAGAGCTCGAAGCGCGCGCCGGGCACCTGGCCGGGCCCCACGCCGCCCAGCGGCTTGCCCTGCTCGCGGGTGACCCAGGTGGCCAGCGCCTCGGCCTGCTGGCTCAGCGCGTCGATGGCGCGCAGCAGCGCGGCCTGGCGGCTGTCGGCCGACAGCGCCGCCCAGGCCGGCTGGGCCGCGCGGGCGGCGGCCACCGCCGCGTCGACCTGCGCGGCCGTGCTGCGCGCGACCTGGCCGAGAACCTCGCCGGAGGCGGGGTTGTGCGAGTCGAAGGTGGAGGCGGCGGGCTGCGGCCGGCCGTCGACGGTGTTGAGGAAGGTCTGCATCGGGGTCTCCTGAGGGCCGGCCGGCAGTGTCGACAGCCGGTGGGCGGCCCGCCATCGCGAACCTTCGTCAAGGGTTGTCCCGGGGGCTGCCTCGCGCCTGCCGGCGGGCGGCGCCCGGACAATCCGCGGCAGCCCCGACGCCCGCCATGCCCGCCCGCCGCTCCTCCGATCCCGCCGCGCTGATGCAGGCCCAGCGTGCGCTGCGCGGCCGCCTGTTCGAAGGTCCGCGGGCGCTGGACTGGCGGCCGGGCCGCGAGCTGGCCGCGCAGCTGCTGCTGTACCTGGACGAGCCTCAGGCCTGCTGGCGCCTGACCACCGACTGGTTGCGCGAGACGCTCGATGCCGACCGGGTCGACGGTGGTTTCGGGGGCTACGGCGGCCCTGGTGGCCACCGGGGTGGTGCCCGTGCCGGCGGCCGCGACTATGTGGTGATGGCCGAAGCCCAGCGCCCCGGCCTGGGCCTGCCGCCGGTGCTCGGCCGCCACTTCCGGGCCAGTGCCTCCGGTTTGCGCGCGGTCTGGCTGGGCGCCGACCTGACCCTGATTCCCGACGTCAGCCAGGAGCCGACGATCGCCGACGACCTGCGCCAGCGCCTGCAGACCGTCGGCACCCGCGCCAAGCTGGCGCTGCCGGTGCGCGATGGCGCCACGCCGGTCGGGCTGGTGTGCGCCGACTGGCACCGTGTCCATCCGCGCTGGCCGGCCGGCACCGTGGAGGCCCTGGCCGGCTTCGCGCGCGAGGCGCTCGGGCCGCTGCTGGCCGCGGCGGCGGGGCTGGCGGTGGCCGATGCTGGCGCTGGTGCCGCGGGGACGGCGGCGGCGGAGGCGGCGGGGGCCGGCCGGCTGGCCACGCTGACCCCGGCCGAGGCCCGGCTGGCCGCGCTCGTCGCCCAGGGCCTGAGCTACAAGGAGATGGCCCGCGTGCTCGACCGCGCGCTGCCGACCATCGACCACCAGCTGCGCAGCATCCGCGCCAAGCTCGGCGTGCGCTCGACGGCCCGCCTGACGCGGCTGCTGTGCGAGGCCGCCGCAGGCGAGCGGCCCTGAGGCCGGCCTGCGCAGCGGCGGGCGGGCCGGTCGGCCGCGCGCCCTCAGCGCGGCGGCCCGCCGGCGCGGCCGCTCACAGCTCGCCGTACGAGTGCAGGCCCGACAGGAACATGTTGACGCCGAGGAAGGCGAAGGTGGTGACCACCAGGCCCACCAGCGCCCACCAGGCCGAGACGCTGCCGCGCAGGCCCTTGATCAGGCGCATGTGCAGCCAGGCGGCGTAGTTCAGCCAGACGATCAGGGCCCAGGTCTCCTTCGGGTCCCAGCTCCAGTAGCCGCCCCAGGCCTCGGCGGCCCAGAAGGCGCCCAGGATGGTGGCGATCGTGAAGAAGGCGAAGCCGACCGCGATCGCCTTGTACATCAGGTCGTCGAGCACGTCTGCCGGCGGCAGCGCGGCGGCGATGCGGCGGCGCGCGGCCAGGATGCCGCCGACGATCAGCAGGCTGACGCCGGCATAGGCCGCCCAGTAGCTGGCCGAGGCGCTGAGCTGGCTGGCGCGGAAGACGACGGGCTCGAAGCACAGCACCAGGCCGAGTGCGGCCAGCGGCGCCAGCTTCCACCCGCTGGTTTCCTCGGCCTGCTGCTGGATCAGGTAGGCGAAGGCCACCATCGCCGACAGCGCGAAGGTGCCGTAGCCGATGAAGTTGGCCGGCACGTGCAGCTTCATCCACCAGCTCTGCAGGGCCGGCACCAGCGGCTGGATCTCGCCGGCATCGCGCGCCACCGTGTACCAGAGCAGGAAGCCGACCGCCGCGCTGACCACCAGCATCACGAAGCCGCCGAGCGCGCGGGTGCGGTAGTGCTGCTCGAACCACAGGTAGAACGCCGCCGTCATCCAGCAGAACAGCACGAACACCTCGTAGAGGTTGCTGACCGGGATGTGGCCGATGTCGGGGCCGATCTGGTGGCTCTCGTACCAGCGCACCATCGTGCCGGTCAGCGCCATGAAGACGCCGACCCAGGCCATGCCCGAGCCGATGCGGTGGGCCAGGTTCTCCTGTCCGGTGCGGCCGGTGAAGAAGCCGATCCAGTAGAAGGCCGTGCTCATGAAGAACAGCACCGCCATCCACAGGATCGCGCTCTGGCTGGACAGGAAGTACTTCAGCAGGAAGACGTGCTCGGCCTGGGCCAGGTCGGCGCCGAAGGCGTCGGTGGCACGGCCGTAGAGCGAGATCGCCAGCAGCGAGGCCGCGCCCACCGCGATGCCCAGACGCTGCAGCGCCGGCCAGAACCAGCCCAGCAGCAGCAGCGAGGGCACGGTGCCGAGCAGGATGCCGCGCTCGTAGCCGTCCATCGCGGCGCCGTAGTGCTGGGCGATCCAGGCGCCGCCGCCGATCATCAGCGCGGCCCACAGCCCGTCCATCGGCGTGCGGCGGCGCAGGGCGGCGCCCAGGCTGGCACCGGCGCCGGCATGGCCGAGGGTGACGGTGCGCACGGCCTTGTCCTGGGCGGCCAGCGGGGGGCTCGAGACCTGGGAGTTCATGGATCGGTTCCTTCAGACGGGACGGGCGGGCGGCGGGGCCGTGCCCAGCAGATCGGCGCTCAGGCGGTCGAATTCCGCGTCGGCGTCGAGCGTGCGCCGTGTCGTGGACAGCGCGGCCTGGACCTGGGTTCCGTGGCCGTCGGCCGTCGGATGCAACCAGATCCACAGCCGGCGCTCGCGGATGTAGAGCATCACCAGCACGCCGAGGGTCAGCAGCACGCAGCCCAGGTAGACCAGGGTCTTGCCCGGCGTGCGGGCGACCTGGAAGACGCTGGCCTGCAGCTGCTCGAAGCTGGAGAGCTGCAGCAGCACCGGCGCCGGATAGAACATCGCGTCCGACAGGCTGAGCACGGCCTGGGTCATGAAGCTGCGGGTGGCGTCGTCGCTGACCAGCGGGGCCAGGCCGGCACGCTCGCGCGTCAGGTTGGCCAGCTCGAACAGCCCGCCGTTGACGATGCGCAGCAGCACCTCGGAGACGCGCTGCTGCTCGGCCGCCGGCACCGTGGTCTCGACGAACTGGGCCAGCGCCTGCAGGCCGCCGGGGGCGGCCGTGCCGTCGCGCGTGGCCTTCTCGGCGCCGGAGAACAGCGCCAGCGCCCGGCTCGCGGTCACGCGCAGCTGCTCGACCATCTCGGGCTTGTCGGGCGAGCTGGCGCTGCGGGCGTAGCGGCGGGCGGCCTCCTCGCGCAGCGCGGTGTCGGCCAGGCCGGCCTGCATGCGGTACCAGCCGTCGATGCCGCCCTGGTCGTCGATCGGGATGCGCAGGTAGCGGAAGGGCTCGGCCGGCGTCTCGCGCACACCGGCCAGCAGCACGCGGCGGCCGTCGAGCTCGACCGGCAGCATGTAGGCGTTGTACTCGCGGGCCTGGCCGGCCGCGTCGCGGATCTTGTAGCTGAAGGACGGGCCGATGTTGTGCAGCTGCTTGGCCTTGTCGGCGCGCGCGCCCGAGCCCAGGTGCTTGTCGATCGACGCGGTCAGATCGACCTTGCGCACGTCGGTGGCGCTGCCGGCTTCGGCCTGGGCGGTGTCCAGGTTCTCGACGTTGATCACGCGCAGGCCGGTGAACTCCAGCGTCAGCCGGTCGGCATCGGCGCCCGAGGCATTGCGCAGCTCGCTGCGGCCGCCGACGGTGGAGTCGATGGCGAAGGGCTGGGCGCCGGCGTTGCGCAGCGGCAGGGCGCGCAGCTTGAGCGTGCTGCCGCCGTCGTCGAAGCTGCTCTGGAACAGCGCGATGCCGCGGTGGATCAGCGGCTCGTTGACCTTGATCGTGGCCGCGGTCTTCTCGCCGGTGTCGCGGTCGTGGATCACCACGTCGCTGGCGAAGAGCTTGGGCATGCCGGTCTCGTAGTACTCGACCCGGAACTTCTTCAGCTCGACATCGAAGGGCAGCGGCTGCAGCAGCACGCCGTCGCCGATGTTGAGCACCGCGGTGTTGCCGGTGCGGCCCTCGGGCACGAACAGGTTGCCGCGGTAGGTCGGGTTGCGCTCGGACAGGCGGTGGCGTTCCGGCACGTCGGCGATGGTGCCGCCGCCGGTGAACAGCGTCTTGCCCTGGAACCACATCTGCGCCCGCACCACCAGATCGCCGTCGAGCAGGCCGCCGATGCAGATCGCGACGATGGCGCCGTGCGTGGCCAGGTAGCCCAGCTTGTGCGACATGCCCTTGCGCGCGGCCACCATCGTGCCGTCCGGCCGGATCTGGGCCTTGGCCTGCCAGCCGCCGGCCGTCAGCAGCCGGTTGACGTGTTCGAGCGCGGCCTCGGGCGTGCCGTCGATGCGGCCTTCGGCGCGGTGGTGGAAGGCGCGCAGCGCGCTGGCGCGCACATGTTCCTTGAAGGCCTTGCGGTCGGCCAGGATCTTGGGCGCCGAGCGCGCGATGCACAGGCTGGTGCTGAGCACCAGGAAGCCCAGGATCAGCAGGAACCACCAGGCGCTGTAGACGCCGTACAGGCCCACGCGGCCGAACACCTCGGCCCAGAACGGGCCGAACTGGTTCACGTAGTTGACCCAGGGCTCGTTCTGCTTGATGACGGTGCCGATGATCGACGCGATGCAGATCAGCGTCAGCAGCGCGATGGCGAAGCGCATCGACGCCAGCAGTTCCAGCAGGTCGCGCCAGGCGCTGTGGGCCGGGCGGTGCGGGGTCAGGATCTCGGACGGCATGATGGGCGCGGATTATCCGGGGTCAAGTCCCCCGGAAAGACGAAGGGCCGATCATGGATCGGCCCTGGGGGTTGCGTCAGATCAGGGAAAGTCCCGCCCTGCGCCAGATGTCTCAGGTCGCGCTGTGGCGGCCTGGAGCAGTGCCGGCGGCGATGCGGCCGGCGGGGCCGGCACTCAGTGCAGGCCGGCGATGTAGTCGGCCACCGCCTTGATTTCCTTGTCGCTCATGCGGGCGGCGATCGTCAGCATCTGCGGCGAGTTGCCACGGCTGCCGGCGCGGAAGCCGTTGAGCTGCGACTCGGTGTACTCGGCGTGCTGGCCGGCCAGACGCGGGTACTGGGCCGGGATGCCGGCGCCGTTCGGGCTGTGACAGCCGGCGCAGGCGGGCACCTGCTTGGCGGCGATGCCGCCGCGGTAGATCTTCTCGCCGAGCGCCAGCGTGGCCTTCTGCGTCGCGTTGCCGCCCTTGGCCTGCTTGCCGGCGAAGAAGGCGGCGATGTCGAGCATGTCCTGCGGGGCCAGCGGCGCCGCCATACCGTTCATCACGGCGTTCTGGCGTTTGCCGGACTTGAACTCGGTCAACTGTTTGACGAGGTAATCCGCGTGCTGGCCCTGCAGAATCGGGTTCGCGGCAATGCCTCGGCTGCCATCGGCCGTGTGACAGGCCATGCAGGCCGCGGCCTTTTCCTGACCCTTGACCGGATCGCCCTTGGCCGGCGTGCCGTCGGCGGCTTGAGCGGCACCGGCGGCGAAGGCCGTCAGTGCGGCGAGGAGCGACGTGGCGAGCAGCGACTTCATGGTCTGTGTACCTTGCCTAGCGGTGTGGGGGAGCGGGCCGACGTGGCCGCCGGGTCATCCAGCGGCACCGTCGGCGGCGACCTGGCGCCGTGCCGCTGCCCTGCACTCCTGGGTGTGGGGAGGACAAAACCCGACGATCTTACAATGCACCATGAACAAGAAAGCTGATCCAGATCGTCCTTCGGGCACTTCGCAGGCCCCTGCGGCGCAGCCCTCGCCCGAGCAGCGGGCGCTGGCCTGGACGCACACCGCGCGCTTTCTGACGACCGCGGCGCAGCTGCACCATCTGCCGCCGCCGGACCTGCCCGAGATCGCCTTCGTCGGCCGCAGCAATGCCGGCAAGTCGACCGCCATCAACACGCTGGCGCAGCAGCGTCAGCTGGCCTACGCGTCGAAGACGCCCGGCCGCACGCAGCACATCAACCTGTTCTCGGTCGGCCTGCAACAGGCCACCGATCAGCTGTGGGCCGACCTGCCCGGCTACGGCTTCGCGATGGTGGCCAAGGACGCCAAGCAGCGCTGGCAGAAGGTGATGGCCGACTACCTCGAGCACCGCCACGCGCTGGCCGGCATCGTGATGATGGTCGACAGCCGCCATGGCTTCACCGACCTCGATCGCCAGCTGCTGGACTTCGTGATGCCGCGCGTGGCGCGCGGCGAGGTCGGCCTGCTGGTGCTGCTGACCAAGGCCGACAAGCTCAACCGCAAGGAGGCCACGGAGGCGCTGGCCGCGGCCCAGGAGCTGCTGGCCGGTCTGGCCACCGAGGTCTCGGACATCGGCGTCTGCCTGTTCTCGGCCCTCAAGCGCCAGGGCGTGGGCGATGCCGCCCTGCAGCTGCACGAGTGGTCGCAGCGCCATGCCGCCACCGCCGTGCACTGGACGGCGCCGCCCGAGGGCGCGGACGACGGCCTCGGCGACGACGCCGAGGACGCCGACGGCGCCTCAGGCGCGCAACCGTAAGCGGTCGACGGCGCGGCGCACCAGCGAGCGCAGGGCCACGGGCCGCGCCAGCCCCCCGCTGGTCAGGCGCTCGATCGCGGACGGGCGCACCGGCCACGCCTGATCGTCACCCAGATCGCGCAGCACCCACAGCGGCAGCCGTTCGTCGACCAGCAGCAGCTGCAGCATGCGCCAGTGGCCTTGCAGCCAGATGTGCAGGTGCTCGCCCGGGCGCAGCCACAGCGCACCGAGGTCTGCCGCGGCCTCGCCCGGATCCGTCGGCGGCGGCGCGTCCAGCAGATCGGCCGGCACGGTGTCCATCGAGCCCAGGTCCAGCGGCCGGGTCTCGGGGGCATCGGGCAGCCGCGCGGCGGCGGCCCGGTGGCGTTCGAGCGTGGGCTGGGCGCGGCTCTGGGCCTGCTGCAGCAGATGCGTCTGCAGCGCCTGCAGGCGGCTGGTCGCCCAGCGCAGCCGCTCGGCATCGACCTCGCTGAGCGAGGTCAGGTGCTGCTGCAGATTGCGCAGCAGACCCAGCACGCGTGGCCGTTCGGCCACCGCGCACAGCTGCACCGCGTGGGCGGCCAGATCGATGAAGTGCCACAGGGCGTGGTCGCGGTGCAGCACGTCCTCGTGCGGGCCCTGCAGGCGCTCGGCCACCGGCAGCAGGCCGTGGACGAAGGCGGTGAACTCCGGGGGGTGGGCGCGGTCGGCCGCCAGTTCGTCGAAGAGCTGGCGCAGCAGCGTGCGCAGCTCGGTGTCATTGGCCGGCCGGCGTGACGGCCAGATCGTGGCGGACAGGGCGCCCGCGCCGTCGGGCAGCACGCCGCTGCGGCCGGCGCTGGCCGGCGGATGGGTGGGGGCGGCCGGTGCCGCCGGGCGTGCCGGTGGCATCGGTGCCTGGCTGGCGTACTGCAGCCCGGGGCGCGGCGGCCAGTCCGCGGCGCCGGCCGGCGTGGACCGGTCCTCGGGCCGGGCCGTCGGATCGTGGCGGGCCGGCGGCGGGGGAACGTGCAGCGGCACGCCCGTCAGCCGGAAGGCGGCATGGCCCACGGTCACGATCGTGCGGTGCCGGGCGGCCGTCACGCCCCGCTCCTCCAGCCGGTCGGCGGCCCCGGCATAGGCCTGGCGCAGCGCCGAGGCCAGCGCGGGCGTCGCCTCGTGCATGAACGCGGCCTGGCCGTGCAGGTCCAGCGGCAGCCCGGTCTGCACGCCCTGCCACAGCGCCCGCACGAAGATCTCGGGTCGGAAGGGATTGGTGTCGCGCGAGACGTTGGGGTCGTTGACCAGCGTCGCGGTGTAGGTCTGCAGCTCGCGCAGCTCGTCCTCGGCGGCCAGCTTGATGGTCTCGATGCAGCGGGCGATCTCGATGTCGGCGACCACCGTGTCGTCGTCGATCAGCGCCAGCGACATCGGCAGCGAGGCCTGGAAATCGTCGAACGAGGTCGGCCGCATGCCGCCGGGGCGGATGTCGGCCTGGACGGCTTCCCGCAGCGCGCGCAACGCCGCGCTGACCAGCTCACCGCGGTGGGTGCGCAGCGTGCGCGTCGGATCGTGCACCGTGCGCCAGGCGCCGTGGCCGGGCCGCAGTGCGCGCCATTGCTCCTGGACCGCGTCGATGACCCGGTCCAGCGTCATCGGCGCGCGCAGCAGTTCGTCGTCGATGAAATCGTGCAGGGAGGGGGGTCGATCGACCATGCCGCGCATTATCAGGGGAGCGCAGCGACCGTCCGCCACAACCCCGTGACGCGAGGTCCGCTCCCGTCCGCCCGCGTGATGGACGCCGCGTGTCCGTCTGACACATGCGTGTCCGTGAAAGGACGACGGCCCGCGCTGCCGTGGGGCTGCGCGGGCCGTCGAGGACCGGCTGTGGCGGCTGCCCCGCAGGGCCGCCGCCATGGCACGGAGCCGGACTTACATGTCCATGCCCATGCCGCCCATGCCGCCCATGCCACCGCCGGCAGGCATCGGAGCCTCGTCCTTCGGGGCTTCGGCGATCATGCACTCGGTCGTCAGCATCAGGCCGGCCACGGAGGCGGCGTTCTGCAGCGCGGTGCGGGTCACCTTGGTCGGGTCCAGGATGCCCATTTCGATCATGTCGCCATAGGTGTCGTTGGCGGCGTTGAAACCGAAGTTCCCCGTGCCTTCCAGAACCTTGTTGATCACGACCGACGGCTCGCCACCGGCGTTGGCGACGATCTCGCGCAGCGGGGCTTCGATGGCCTTCAGGACCAGCTTGACGCCGGCGTCCTGGTCGGCGTTGTCACCCTTGATGGCGCCAGCGGCGGCCTTGGCACGCAGCAGGGCGACGCCACCACCGGCGACGATGCCTTCCTCGACGGCTGCACGGGTGGCGTGCAGGGCGTCTTCCACGCGGGCCTTCTTTTCCTTCATCTCGACTTCGGTGGCGGCACCGACCTTGATGACGGCGACACCGCCGGCCAGCTTGGCCACGCGCTCTTGCAGCTTCTCGCGGTCGTAGTCGCTGGTGGCTTCTTCGATCTGGATGCGGATCTGCTTGACACGCGCCTCGATGTCGGCGGCAGCGCCGGCGCCATCGATGATGGTGGTGTTTTCCTTGGCCACTTCGACGCGCTTGGCCTGGCCCAGGTCAGCCAGCGTGACCTTCTCGAGCGTCAGGCCGACTTCTTCGGCGATGACCTTGCCGCCCGTCAGGATGGCGATGTCTTCCAGCATGGCCTTGCGACGGTCGCCGAAGCCCGGCGCCTTGACGGCGACGACCTTCAGGATGCCGCGGATGGTGTTGACCACCAGGGTGGCCAGCGCCTCGCCGTCCACGTCCTCGGCGATGATCAGCAGCGGACGGCCGGCCTTGGCGACCTGCTCCAGCGTCGGCAGCAGGTCACGGATGTTCGACACCTTCTTGTCGTACAGCAGCACGAACGGGTTGTCGAGCAGGGCGGCCTGCTTTTCCGGGTTGTTGATGAAGTACGGCGACAGGTAGCCGCGGTCGAACTGCATGCCTTCGACGATGTCGAGCTCGTTGTCCAGCGACTTGCCGTCTTCGACGGTGATGACGCCTTCCTTGCCGACCTTGTCCATGGCCTTGGCGATGATCTCGCCAACGTCCGCATCGCTGTTGGCGGAGATGGTGCCGACCTGCGCGATTTCCTTGGACGTGGTGGTGGCCTTCGAGGCGGCCTTCAGCTGCGTGACCAGGGCGGAGACCGCCTTGTCGATGCCGCGCTTCAGGTCCATCGGGTTCATGCCGGCGGCTACGTACTTCATGCCTTCGCGCACGATGGCCTGGGCCAGCACGGTGGCGGTGGTGGTGCCGTCGCCCGCGTTGTCAGAGGTCTTGGAAGCGACTTCCTTGACCATCTGCGCGCCCATGTTCTGCAGCTTGTCCTTCAGCTCGACTTCCTTGGCCACCGAGACACCGTCCTTGGTGACGGTGGGGGCGCCGAAGGAACGCTCCAGGACCACGTTGCGGCCCTTGGGGCCCAGGGTGGTCTTGACGGCGTTGGCGAGGATGTTCACGCCTTCGACCATGCGGTGACGGGCGTCAGCGCCGAAGACAACGTCTTTTGCAGCCATGTTCAGGATTCTCCGAATCGATCAGTGTGAGGGTAGACGACGCAGGTGGCGAGTTACTTCTCGACCACGGCGAAGAGGTCTTCCTCGCGCATCACCAGCAGTTCGTTGCCATCGACCTTGACGGTCTGGCCGCTGTACTTGCCGAACAGGACGCGATCGCCCACCTTGACGTTCAGGACGACGAAATCGCCCTTGTCGTTGCGCTTGCCCGGGCCGACGGCCAGGATCTCGCCCTGGTCCGGCTTCTCGGCGGCGTTGTCAGGGATGACGATGCCCGAGGCGGTCTTGGTTTCTTGCTCGAGACGCTTGACGATCACGCGATCGTGCAGGGGACGGAGGTTCATCGTGTGTCCTTGGTACAAGGTCGGTTCAGCGCGCGGAATGCCCCTCGGCACCCCGCTGGATCGATCGCCGGCAGCCCTTGCGGGCCGGGCCGAGCTGTTAGCACTCAGCACCAGCGAGTGCTAGCAGAACGAATTATAGGGACGGGCTCCGGCCTTTCAAGAGGCCGGAAAGCGGGATTTTTCCGGGGGGAGGCGACCGGCGCGGGCGCTGATTCAGACCGGCGGCAGGTCGTCGTCGTCGGTCTGCGCCGGCGGCGAGGGCACGCGGTAGTCCTCGTTGGCCCAGGCGCCGAAGTCGATCCCGCGGCAGCGCTCGCTGCAGAACGGGCGCCAGGGGTTGTCCGTGCTGTAGGCGATCAGCTGGCGGCAGGTCGGGCAGGGCGCGCGCAGCGGCGGCCGGCCGCTGGTGGAGGTGTCGGCCATGGTCGGGCAGGCAGGCAAAGGGTGGGACAGGACGGAGACGGCGCGTCCGGCGTGGGGCGCGACCGGGTTCAGGGCCGGGCGCCCGGCCTCACGCGCACAGCGTCAGTTCGAAGGCGGTGTCCACCGGCGCGGTGCGCAGGCGGCCGTCGCCATCGGCGCGCATGAGGCGCACCGACACCAGCAGGCGGTGGCCGGTGATCTCGGGCACGAGGTCGTCGTCGCCGCTGATGCGCAGGCGCATCATCTGGTAGCCGCGGCCCTGCGGCAGGCTCTGCTGGAACTGCCCGGCCGTGGCGGCCACCATGTGCGGCACGCCGGAGTCGCGCAGCAGGCCCAGCAGCACGCCGAGCGCCTCGGCCAGCGGGGCCAGGGTCGAGACCCAGGCGTGCAGGTCGATCCGCCGGCGGTCCAGGCTGCGGTGCTGCCAGGCGTGGTAGGCGGGCAGGTCGAACTCGCAGGTGCCGCCCGGGATGCCGATGCGGCTCTTCAGGCTGTTGAGCCACTCGTTGCTGGCCAGCGTGTGGCCGGCCTTGCCGGACTGCTGGTTCAGGCCGTTGAACGCGTGGTCGATGCGTTCGATGGCCCCGTCGAGGGCGCCCTGCGAGACCGCGGGGTTGTCGCGCCAGGCCACCAGCTGGGCCTTGTGGCGTTCGAGCTCCTTGAGCAGATCGCTCTTGAGGTCCGCGCGGGCGGCGACCTCGGTGATCTCGAACATGGTGAGCAGCGCGAAGTGGTGGTCCAGCGCCGATTCACGTGCCAGCAGCCGGCCCAGCCTGTCGAACAGGTGTTCCAGCCGCAGCATGGTGCGGATGCTCTCGTTGAACGGATATTCGTACAGGACCACGGGCAGCGCGTGTTCGCCGGGGACGGAAATGTCCGCGGGTCATTGCCGATTGTTTCATACCCGCGGGCGGTTCCCCCCGCACCAGCGCTGCCAAATCGTCAGAAGCTGGTCCATCAGCGCCGATTTGTCGATCCCCTGATTCAGCAGAACAGCGTCCGCCAGCGCCCGGCGCACGGCCCGCGGGGCCTGGGCATCGATGATCCGCTGGACCTGCTCCTCGTTCCAGCCGTTTCGTGCCATCACGCGGCGGCGTTGCTCGGCCTCGTCGCAGTCGATCACGAGCACGCGCTGGCAGCGGCGGCGCCAGGGGCCGTCCGGTCCGCTTTCGGCCAGCAGCGGGACGTCGAAGACGACCACCGCGCCGGGGTCACGCAGCGCCTGCAGCGCCTGGTCCAGCGCCTGGGCATGGATCAGCGGATGCAGCAGGGCTTCCAGGCGGCGCTTGTCCGCGGCATCGGCGAACACGCGTGCGCGCATCGCCGCGCGGTCGAGCGCCCCGTCGGCCGTGGCGATGGTCTCGCCGAAGGCCGCGCGCAGGGCGGGCATGGCCGCGCCGCCGGGGCCGGTCAGCGCGTGGGCGATGGCGTCGGTGTCCACCAGCGTCGCGCCGAGTCCGACCAGCAGGGCCGCCACGGTGCTCTTGCCGCTGCCGATGCCGCCGGTCAGGCCGATGGTGCGGACCTGGCCGTCGGCGACCTCGCGCGCCGGCAGCGCGGCGGCCCGTGCCGCCAGCCCGGCCGGGCTCAGCGGGTCCACGCCGCGGCCACCAGCGGGCCGAAGAGCAGCGTCGGGCCGAAGAACAGCGCCGCGATGCCGCCGCCGGCCAGATAGGGGCCGAAGGGAATGGGCACCTGGCGGTCATGGCCGCGCGCGACGATCAGGGTGATGCCGACGGCCGCGCCCACCGCCGAGGACAGCAGCACGATGTCGGGCAGGGACTGCCAGCCCAGCAGCGCGCCGAGCGCGCCGAGCAGCTTGAAATCGCCCTCGGCCATGCCCTCGACACCGCGGATCAGGCGATAGACGAAGGCCAGCGCCCACAGCCCGCCATAGCCGAACAGCAGGCCGAGGGCCGCGTCGTCCAGGCGCACGCCGGTCCAGCCCTGCCAGGCGCCCAGCAGGCCGAGGCCCATCAACGGCAGTGTCAGCTCGTCGGGCAGCAGCGTGGTGTCGAGGTCGATCAGCGCGGCGGCCAGCAGCAGCGCCAGCGCCACGCACCACAGCGCGGTGAAGGCCAGCGGCTGGCCGAGGCCGGCGCCGGCCGCGCCGATCTGGGTGGCCGCCAGCGGGGTCAGTCCGGAGGCCGCGCCGCCCGGTGCCGCCGCGAGCCCCAGCGCATGCGCGCCGGCGGCGGTGAACAGCACGGCCGTGACCAACTCGACCAGCGGATAACGCCAGGAGATGGGGGCCTTGCAGGCCGAGCAGCGCGCGCGCAGCGCCAGCCAGGACAGCACGGGGATGTTCTCGTACCAGCGGATGCCGTGGCCGCAGTGCGGGCAGCGCGAGCGCGGCTGCGACAGGTTCAGGGGCGGCTGTGCGTCCAGCGTCTGCTCCAGCGCGCGGCCCTGGGCCGCCAGCGCCGTGCGCAGGGCCGTGTCGGCCGGCAGCACGCGCTGCATCGTCGGGTCGTCCTGCAGCGTCTGGCCGACACCGGTCAGCCAGTCCCGCTCGAGCATGCGCGGCAGGCGGTGCACCACCACGTTGAGAAAGCTGCCCACCAGCAGGCCCAGCACGGCCAGCGTCGGCAGCAGGACCGCCGGCGGCAGCCACGGTGCGTGATCGATCATGTCGTCGTCCGGGAGAAGGGCGGCCGCCCGCAGCGGCCGCCGGGCCGTGGCTCAGACCACCTGGCCCAGCTTGAAGATCGGCAGGTACATGGCGACCACGATGCCGCCGATGAGGATGCCCAGCACCACGATGATCAACGGCTCCAGCAGGCTGGACAGGCCCTTGACCATGTCGTCGACCTCGTCCTCGTAGAACTCGGCGCACTTGGCCAGCATGTGGTCGAGCGAGCCGGATTCCTCGCCGATGGCCGCCATCTGCACCACCATCGTCGGGAACTGTCCGGTGGCCTGCATGGCCGAGGTCAGCGCGGTGCCGGTGGCCACGTCGCGCTGGATCTTCTGCGTCGCCTCGGCATAGACGGCGCTGCCGGCGGCCCCGCCCACCGAATCCAGCGCCTCGACCAGCGGCACGCCGGCGGCGAACAGCGTCGACAGCGTGCGCGTCCAGCGCGCGATCACCGACTTGTCCACCAGCGTGCCGAAGATCGGCAGGCGCAGCAGCAGGCGGTCCATCGCCATCTGGATCTTCGGGCTGCGGCGCCAGGCCTGGCCGAACATGTAGCCGCCGCCGGCGACGATCAGCAGCAGCGGCGCCCACCAGTCGACGAAGAACTCCGACATCGCGATGACCACCAGCGTGGGCATCGGCAGGTCCGAGCCGAAGGAGGTGAACACCTCCTTGAAGGCCGGGATCACCTTGACCATGATGACCACCAGCACCAGGAAGGCCACCACCATCACCGCCGCCGGGTACATCAGGGCCGACTTGATCTTGCTCTTGATGGCCAGCGTCTTCTCCTGGTAGAGCGCCAGGCGGTCGAGCAGCGCCTCCAGGATGCCGCCGGCCTCACCGGCCTCGATCAGGTTGCAGTACAGCGCGTTGAAGTACTGCGGGTGCTTGCGGAAGGCCGAGGACAGGCTGGTGCCGGTCTCGACATCGGTGCGGATGTCGTTGAGCAGCTTGGTCAGGCGCGGGTTGGTGGCGCCGCGGCCGACGATGTCGAAGGACTGCAGCAGCGGCACGCCGGCCTTCATCATGGTGCCGAGCTGGCGCGTGAACAGCGCCACGTCCTTCTCGGTGATCGTCTTGCCGCCGCTCGCGCGCCGGCGCTTGAGCTTGACCAGCAGGATGCCCTGCCGGCGCAGGCTGGCGGTGACCGCGGCCTCGCCGCCGGCGCGCATCTCGCCGCGCACCAGCTTGCCGTTCTTGTCCTTGCCTTCCCACTCGAAGATGACTTCCCGCTCGTTTCTCGCCGCAGTCGTGGCCATGCCCGCTTCGCCCTCGTGTGCTCTTCATGTGGCACGCGCGCCGCGACCCGTCCCGGGCCCGTGGCCTTCAAGGTCGGATCGCGGCGCGCGGCACGCGTTCTTGACGGATTATTGATTGGTGACGGCGATCACCTCTTCGAGCGAGGTGACCCCCGCGCGAACTTTGACCAGCCCGGCCTGGCGCAGGTCGCGCACGCCCTCGCGCCCGGCCTGTTCGGCGATGTCGATGGCGGTGCCCTCGGACAGGATCAGGCGCTGCATCGCCTCGGTGATCGGCATCACCTGGTAGAGACCGACGCGCCCGCGGTAGCCGGCCGTGCACGACGCGCAGCCGACCGCACGGTACGGGCGCCAGGTGCCGTCGATGTCCTCGGCCTTGAAGCCGGCGCGCAGCAGCGCTTCCTTCGGGTAGTCGGCCGGCTGCTTGCAGCCTTCGCACAGGCGCCGAGCCAGGCGCTGGGCGGTGATCAGGATGACGCTGGAGGCGATGTTGAACGGCGCCACGCCCATGTTCAGCAGCCGTGTCAGCGTGGTCGGCGCATCGTTGGTGTGCAGCGTGCTCATCACCATGTGGCCGGTCTGGGCGGCCTTGATGGCGATGTCGGCGGTCTCCAGATCGCGGATCTCGCCCACCATGATGATGTCCGGATCCTGGCGCAGGAAGGACTTCAGCGCCGCGGCGAAACTCAGGCCCGCCTTGTCGTTGACGTTGACCTGGTTGATGCCCGGCAGGTTGATTTCGGCCGGATCCTCGACGGTCGAGATGTTGACGCCCGGCTGATTCAGCAGGTTCAGGCAGGTGTAGAGCGAGACGGTCTTGCCCGAGCCCGTCGGGCCGGTGACCAGGATCATCCCGTAGGGCCGCTGGATCGCCTGCAGCAGCCGCTCCTTCTCGATCTTCTCGTAGCCCAGCGCCTCGATGCCCAGGCGCGTGGACGAGGAGTCCAGGATCCGGATCACGATCTTCTCGCCGTGCAGCGTGGGCAGGGTCGAGACGCGGAAGTCGATCGCCTTCGAGCCGAACTTCAGCTTCATGCGGCCGTCCTGCGGCACGCGCTTCTCGGCGATGTCCAGCCGGCTGATGACCTTGATGCGCGAGGCCAGCTTCTCCTTGATCGCCAGCGGCGGCTGGGTGATCTCGCGCAGCTCGCCGTCGACGCGGAAGCGCACGCGGTACTGGTGCTCGTAGGGCTCGAAGTGCAGGTCGGAGGCGCGCAGGTTGATCGCGTCGATCAGCATCTTCTGCAGGAAGCGCACGACCGGCGCGTCCTCGACCTCCGAGACCACCTCGGTCTCGACCACGCCGACGTCCTCGGTGACGTCGAACTCGAACTCCTCGGCCGTCAGGGCCTCCAGCGTCTCGGCGGCCGAGGCCGTGCGGCCGTCGAGGGCCTGCGCCAGCTTGTCGTACTCGACCAGCACCCATTCGGGCGACAGCTGGGTGGCGAACTTGATGCGCTCGGCCGCGTCCTGGTCGGTCGGATCGGCGCCGCCGATGAACAGGCGGTTGCCGCGCCGGCCCAGCACGATCAGGTGGTACTGCGCGGCCAGCTTGGGATCGAGCAGATCGCGCGGCAGGCGGTCGATGGCGACCTGCGACAGATCCAGCAGCGGCAGCGCCAGTGCGCGGCACAGCGCATGGGCCAGTGCCGGGGCCGGGATCGCCCGGGCGGCGATGACGGCCGCCAGGAAGGTGCTCCTGCGCTCGCGGGCGAGCTTGGCGAGATCGGCGGCGGCCTGCGCCGGCAGCAGCCCGGCCGTGACCAGGGCGCGGGCGACGCCGGACAGGTTGGCCGTGCCGGTGGATTCGACGGGGGTGTCCAGGGCCATGGGGCTCCGCGTGCGGCGGGGTAAGACAAAGACAGGCACGACGCGCGCCGGCACAGCCCTGGCTTGCCGGCAGACGCGTCGCGCACGCGCACTTTATACCGGAGCGTGGTGCGGCTTGTTGCTGCGGACCGACGCCGGATCCCCCGCTCCCCCTTGGTCGAGCGCGGGGGCCGGCGGCCTCCGGTTCAGAACAGCCGTCCGACGTTGAGCAGCGTCAGCACGCCCAGCACCGCGAAGATGGCGGCCGCGATGCCGTGGACCAGGGGCATCGACACCTTGCGGGCGATGGTGTCGCCCAGGAAGACGGCCGGCACGTTGGCCAGCATCATGCCGACGGTGGTGCCCAGCACCACCTGCACGATGTCGGTGTAGCGCGCGGCCAGCGCGACGGTGGCGATCTGGGTCTTGTCGCCCATCTCGGCCAGGAAGAAGGCGATGACGGTGGTGCCGAAGACGCCGAAGCGGTGCTCGCCCTGGGCTGCGTCGTCGTCCATCTTGTCGGGGATCAGCATCCAGCCGGCCATCGCCAGGAAGGAGATGCCGATCACCCAGCGCAGGATGTCCGGGCCGAGTGCCTGTGCCACCCAGCCGCCCACGGCGCCCGCGGCGGCATGGTTGGCGACGGTGGCCACGAAGATGCCCAGGATGATGGGCACGGGCTTGCGGAAGGCAGCGGCCAGGATGATGGCCAGCAACTGGGTCTTGTCGCCCATTTCACCGAGCGCGACGACGCCGGTGGACACGAGAAAGGCTTCCATGTGGGTAGCTCCGAGGGCCGGCGAAAAACCAGAGACCACACCGCACCCCCGGCCCTGTCCGGAGGCGATGTGGTCAAAGGTCTTGCCAGGCTGGCTGCTGCGCGCGCCATGGTCGTGAGGACCAAGTGTGTTGACGCGAGCCCCTGCATGACGCAGGGCGGCTACTCCCCGATGACGAAGGCGCGCAGTATAGCGGCGGCCTCAGGTGCGGGAAAACCGTCGTTTCGCTTCGGTGGACGCTGGTTCGTCCGAACGGACGGGGCGGTCACACTGCGCGTCTTTCGAACCCTTCCGTCGACCTCGCACCATGATCCACGCACTTGTCTGGCTGGCCGTCGCCCTGTTCCTGGCCCTGTGGTCGCTGACCGCCTGGGCCCTCCATGCCGCGGCGGTGTGGGCCCTCTCGAATGCCGGCGCGCTGAGCGGCGTCGCCACCGACGTCGGCGCCATCCCCTTGCCCGCCTGGCTGGCGCCCTGGGTGCCGGCCGAGATGGTGCAGGCCGTCACCCAGCTGATCGCCGGCATGGCCCCGTTGATCGACGGCCTGCTGCAGGCCCTGCCGATGCTCGCCGGCGGCCTGACGGTGCTGGCCTGGGGGATCTGGGCCGTGGGCGCGCTCGGGCTGGTGCTGCTGGGCGTGGGCGGCCATGTGATGGTCACGCTGTGGCGCCGGCGTGCGGGTGACGGGCCCGGCACGGCGGCCCGGCTGGCCCCGCGCTGAGCTCAGTCCAGCAGCCTGGCGGCCATCCGCCGGGCGTTGTCCGCCAGCAGCGCGACCGGCGGCTCGGCCCCGTCGAAGCGTCCGCCGAGTGCCGACCACTGCGCCCGCATCCAGGCGTGGTCCTCCGGCGCGTCGCCGGCGATCAGGGTGTCGATCCACGCCTGGTCCGCGGCCTCGGCCGGGCAGGCGCGCACGGCGTCGATCAGTGTCGCCAGCCAGTGCCGGGCCGGTTGCCAGGCGTCGGCCCAGGGGTTGTGCAGCGACGCTTCCATCCCGTGGCGGCAGGCGTTGAACCGGCTCACCCGGCGTGCGGGCGTACCCGTCTGCACCGCGTCGGGCAGGACCAGCTGGCCGCGCAGGGCCAGGCCGGCCAGCGCCCGCGTGAAGGCGGCCAGGGCGACGGCCTTGCGCACCGACAAGGGGGTGTCGAAGACGCGGACCTCCACCGTCCCGAACTCGGGCTTGGGGCGGACGTCCCAGTAGATGTCCTTGAGCGTGTCGGCGATGCCCGTGTCGACGTAGTCCTGCACCACCGCCTCGAAGGCGGCCCAGTCGCGCAGGACCGGCATCGGGCCGCCGTGCGGGTAGACCAGTGGCTCCAGCGGACGGCAGGCGGCGAGGCCGGAGTCGGCCAGTTGCAGGAAAGGGGAGGCGGCCGACATCGCGATGAACAGCGGCGACAGCGCCTGCAGCACGTTGGCCACGGCGAGCGCCTGCTCGCCGTCCGGCATGCCGACATGGACGTGCATGCCGTAGGTGGAAAAGCGCTTGGGCAGAAAGCCGAAGCGCTCCGTGAGCAGCCGGGCGCGCGGCGTGGGCGTGAGCACCCGCTGGTTCCAGAACTGGGCGATCTGGGTGCCGCCGCCGTGCAGTTCCAGCCCTTGATCCCGGGCCACCTCGCGCAGCAGGCCCACGCAGGCCGCGACCTCGTCGGCCAGGCGGTCGGCGTGCGTGTGCACGGACGAGTTGAACTCGATCGTCGCCTGCGTGGCTTCCAGGGCGAAATGCCGGGCCTGCGGGCGCGGCTGCAGGGCCGTCCACAGACCGCTGGCCGCTGGCACGAGGCGGCCGGTGCGCGGATCGAGCACCTGCAACTCCAGCTCAAGGCCGAACGTCAGAGGGGCGGAAGGGGTGAATCGCATGTTCGCCTCGGTGTGCCGGTGGTGTCCTGCGGTCCGAGTGGCCGCGGCGATCCACGGTTCCCGAGGGTTCTCCTCAGCCGCTCCGGCCGGCGTCGCGGACCTGGCGGCAGGCCTGCAGGAAATCGTTCAGCAGCGGCCGGTCGTCGAAGGCGGCCTCACCGGCATGCCAGGGGAACTCGGGATGCCACTGCACGCCGGCGAGGAAGCTGCCACCGGGGCGGCTGACCGCTTCGATCAGGCCGTCCTCCGGGCAGCGGGCCTCGATCCGGAAGCCGGGCGCCAGCCGGTGGATCGCCTGGTGGTGGATGCTGTTGACCCAACTGCGAGGATGATCGGCATACAGCCCCGCCAGCCAGCCATCGGGCTCCAGGGCCAGGGGGTGGCCGTTGCGCTCGTAGCGGGCATCGTCGAAGTGGGTGACCGGGCCCGCGGCCTGGGTCGGCAGATCCTGGTAGAGGCTGCCGCCGAACGCGACGTTGAGGATCTGCAGGCCCCGGCAGATGCCGAACACCGGCTTGCCGGCACGGACAAAGGCCTGGATCAGCTCGATCTCGTAGGCGTCGCGGATCGCGTCGCCGGACCATTCGGCCCGCAGCGGGGCCTCGCCGTACATGCGGGGTGACACATCCGCGCCGCCCTGCAGCACCAGACCATCGAGCGTCGCCGCATAGGCCGGCAGGTCCATCAGCTGGCGGTGGACCAGGCTGTCGGCTTCGAAGGCCGGCACCATCACCGGCAGGGCCCGGCCCTTCATCAGCCACAGGGCGACCGACTGCTCCATGTAGTGCAGCGTCTTGGTCCAGATGCCGCCCAGATCGAGCACCGGCGTGTCCGGGTGGTGGATGCGGGCGGACACGCCCACCAGCAGCGGGCGATCAGGGGTGACGGACACGGTGCGGCCTCCGGGCTCTGGCTTGGGGAGGCCGCCAAGTGTGCCCTGAGTGGTCGGGGGGGATCCGGCGCCGTCCGGTGCCGCTGTCCGCGGGTGGCGCGGAAAACAAGAAAGCCGCGGAGGACCGCGGCTTTCTTGAACTTCCTGTGGACCAGGAAGGAGTCTGGTCGGGGTGAGAGGATTCGAACCTCCGGCCTCTACGTCCCGAACGTAGCGCTCTACCAGGCTAAGCTACACCCCGTAGCTCGTGTCGTTTCAGCTCTTTCGCTGCACCGACCGAATCCCGAACTCTATCAGGAATTTCTTGGCTGTCGAGTCCGACAGGAAATTGACCGACTGAATCGCTTGGTCAATTTGCTGCTGGGCGGCCTCGCGGGTGGCCTCCAGCGCGCCGGTGCGGCGCACCAGATCGATGATCTCGGTCAGGCGCTCTTCCTCGCCGTGCTCGATGGCGTGGCGCAGCAGGGCGCGCTCGTCCTCGGTGGCGCGCTGCATGGCGATCAGCAGCGGCAGCGTGGCCTTGCCTTCGCGCAGGTCGTCGCCGACGTTCTTGCCCAGCTCGGTGGTGTCGCCTTCGTAGTCGAGCAGATCGTCGATCAGCTGGAAGGCGGTGCCCAGCGAGCGGCCGTAGTTGGCGCAGGCTTCCTCGACCGTGGCGTCGGCGTCGGCCAGCACCGCGCCCAGGCGGGCGCTGGCCTCGAACAGCTTGGCCGTCTTGTAGCGGATGACCTTCAGGTAGTCCTCGACCGTCAGGTCGGGGTCGTGCATGTTCATCAGCTGCAGGACCTCGCCCTCGGCGATCACGTTGGTCGCGTCGGCCAGGACCTCGAGCACCCGCATGCGGTTGACGCCGACCATCATCTGGAAGGCGCGCGAGTAGAGGAAGTCGCCGACCAGCACGCTGGCGGCGTTGCCGAACAGCGCGTTGGCGGTCTGGCGGCCGCGGCGCAGGTCGGATTCATCGACCACGTCGTCGTGCAGCAGCGTGGCGGTGTGGATGAACTCGACGGTGGCGGCCAGTTCGTACTGCTCGGGGCCGTCGAAGCCCAGCGCCTGGGCGAACAGCATCACCAGCCGCGGCCGCATGCGCTTGCCACCGGCGCTGACGATGTAGTGCGAGATCTGGTTGATCAGCGCCACCTCGGATGCCAGGCGCAGGCGGATCACGTCATCGACCCGCTGCATGTCGGCAGCCATCGGGTCGGCCATGGCGGCGGAAGAGGTGGCGGCGGCGGTCACGGTGGGCTGAAGCGAGAAATCCGGCACAAGGGCAAGCCCACGATTATAGGTGTCGAGTCCGCGGCTCGCGCCTGGCTGCTGCAAGCGCTTGTCAAAGATCGGGGCGGTTGCGCTAGAATCGCGGGTTCTTCGCGCTGTGTGTGCGTGAGCCTTGCATGCAGGGCCCGCGCGTTGCGTGGTGCGGAGTGTTCCGATCCACACTCTTTCCCTGAAGAGGCTTTCATGTACGCGGTCATAAAAACCGGTGGCAAGCAATACAAGGTTGCTGCCGGCGAGAAGATCAAGGTAGAACAGATTGCTGCGGACGTTGGCCAGGACATCGTGATCGACCAGGTGCTGGCGCTCGGCGCTGGTGACAGCCTGACGGTCGGCACGCCTCTGGTGGCTGGCGCCACGGTCACGGCCAAGGTCGTGTCCCACGGCAAGCACGACAAGGTGCGCATCTTCAAGATGCGTCGCCGCAAGCACTACCAGAAGCACGGCGGCCACCGCCAGCAGTACACCGAGCTCGAAATCGGCGCCATCAGCGCCTGATTCCGGCCCGCACGACTGACCCACCAGGAGCAATAGCACCATGGCACAGAAAAAAGGCGGCGGCAGTACCCGTAACGGCCGCGACTCGAAGCCGAAGATGCTCGGCGTGAAGGCCTTTGGCGGCCAAGCCGTCTCGGCCGGTTCGATCATCGTGCGCCAGCGCGGCACGCGTTTCCACGCCGGCGACAACGTCGGCATGGGCCGTGACCACACGCTGTTCGCGCTGGTCGATGGCACCGTGTCCTTCACCCAGAAGGGCCCGTCGAACCACTCGACGGTCGTCATCACGCCGGCGGCCTGAGGCCTCGGCGAACGATCCAGCGAGATCGTCCGGGCGGCCCTGTGTCGCCCGGTCGCATGAGCCCCGGTCTGCCGGGGCTTTGTCGTTTCTTGAACCCGATCCGCGTGCGGCGGCCCGGCACACCACAGCACCTCTACAGCCATGAAATTCGTTGACGAAGCCACCATCGAGATCGCGGCAGGCAATGGCGGTGCCGGCTGCGCCAGCTTCCGCCGCGAGAAGTTCATCCCCTTCGGCGGCCCCGATGGCGGCGATGGTGGCCGGGGCGGCAGCGTGTGGGCGGTGGCCGACCGCAACCTCAACACGCTGATCGACTACCGCTACACGCGCAAGCACATCGCCAGGAACGGCGAGGCCGGCCGTGGCGCCGACCAGTTCGGCGGCGCCGGCCCCGACATCACGCTGCGCATGCCGGTGGGCACCATCGTCTCCGACATCGAGACCGGCGAGGTGATGGCCGAGCTGCTCGACCCGGACACCCCCGTGCTGTTGTGCAAGGGCGGTGACGGCGGCTTCGGCAACCTGCACTTCAAGAGCAGCACCAACCGGGCGCCGCGCCAGAAGACCGCCGGCTGGCCCGGCGAGGCGCGCACCGTGAAGCTGGAGCTGCGCGTGCTGGCCGACGTCGGCCTGCTGGGCCTGCCGAACGCCGGCAAGAGCACGCTGATCACCGCGATCAGCAACGCGCGCCCGAAGATCGCCGACTATCCCTTCACCACGCTGCACCCGAATCTGGGCGTTGTGCGGGCCGGCCCGGAGCGCAGCTTCGTCGTCGCCGATCTGCCGGGTCTGATCGAGGGCGCGGCCGAGGGCGCCGGCCTGGGCCACCTGTTCCTGCGCCATCTGCAGCGCACGCGTCTGCTGCTGCACGTGGTCGATCTGTCCTGCCTGGACGAGTCGCTGGATCCGGTGGCGCAGGCCAAGGGCATCATCGAAGAGCTGCGCAAGTACGACCAGGCGCTGTACGACAAGCCGCGCTGGATCGTGCTGAACAAGCTCGACATGGTGCCGACCGAGCAGCGCGCGGCGCGCGTCAAGGATTTCATCCAGCGCCTGGGCTGGAAGGGCACGGTGCTGGAGATTTCCGCGCTGGCGCGCGAGGGCACCGAGCTGCTGGTGCACACCGTCTACGAGCACGTGGCCCAGCACAAGCAACTGCCGCCGGTCGAGATCGACCCGCGCTTCGGTGCGCCCGAGTCCACGCACCATGACCTCACGCCTGAGGAGCTGGATGCGCAGATCGCGGCCGATGTGGCGGCCGAGGCCAGCCCCGCGGCCGCTGCGGTGGCGCCGGTGGTGCGCAAGGCGTCGGGCCGTCGCAGTCCGGTGCGGGCGGCCGCGCCGGCCGCGCCGCGCCGCGCCGGTGCCAAGGCCGCCGCGATCGACATCGAATCGCTGCCGGTGGCGGTGCTGGCGCCGGTGCCTGCGCCTGCGCCGGTCGCCAAGGCCTCGCCTGCCCCGGCACCTGCGGTGAAGAAGCCGGTGGCGAAGAAGGTGGTTGCTGCTGAGAAGGCCGCGCCGGTTGCGAAGAAGGCGGCTGCCGTGAAGAAGGCTGCGCCGGTGGCCAAGGCGTCGCCTGCCCCGGCACCTGCGGTGACGAAGCCGGTGGCGAAGAAGGCTGCGCCGGCGGCGAAGAAGGTGGCTGTGGCGAAGAAGGCTGCGCCGGTCGCCAAGAAGGTGGCTGCGGCGAAGAAGGCTGCGCCGGCGGCGAAGAAGGTGGCTGCGGTGAAGAAGGCCGCGCCGGTCGCGAAGAAGGTGGCTGCGGCGAAGAAGGCCGCGCCGGTCGCCAAGAAGGCGGCAGCGGCGAAGAAGGCTGCACCGGCCGCCAAGAAGGTGGCTGCGGCGAAGAAGGCCGCGCCGGTCGCGAAGAAGGTGGCTGCGGCGAAGAAGGCCGCGCCGGTCGCAAAGAAGGTGGCTGTGGCGAAGAAGGCCGCGCCGGTCGCGAAGAAGGCGGCTGCGGTGAAGACGGCTGCGCCGGTCGCCAAGAAGGTGGCAGCCGCGAAGAAGGCCGCGCCGGCCGCCAAGAAGGTGGCCGCCGCGAAGAAGGCCGCGCCGGCCGCCAAGAAGGTGGTTGCAGCGAAGAAGGCCGCACCCGCCGCCAAGAAGACCGTCGCCGCCAAGACGGCCGCGCCCATCGCCAAGAAAGCCGCCGCCCGCAAGAAGTCCGCATGACCGACGCTCTGAAGAACGCCCGGCGCATCGTCGTCAAGGTCGGCTCCAGCCTCGTCACCAACGAGGGGCGGGGCATCGATGCCGCGGCCGTCGGCACCTGGTGTCGGCAGTTGGCGGCCCTCGTCGCCCAGGGGCGTGAGGTGATCATGGTCAGCTCCGGCGCCATCGCCGAGGGCATGAAGCGCCTGGGCTGGAAGACCCGGCCGACCGAGATCAACGAGCTGCAGGCCGCGGCCGCCGTCGGCCAGATGGGCGTGGCCCAGATGTACGAGACGCAGCTGCGCCAGCACGGCATCGGCAGCGCCCAGGTGCTGCTGACCCACGGCGATCTGGCCGATCGCGAGCGTTACCTGAACGCCCGCTCCACCCTGCTGACGCTGCTGCAGCTCAAGGTGGTGCCGGTGATCAACGAGAACGACACCGTCGTCACCGACGAGATCAAGGTCGGCGACAACGACACGCTCGGCGCGCTGGTGGCCAATCTGGTCGAGGCCGATGCGCTGATCATCCTCACCGACCAGCGCGGCCTCTACAGCGCCGATCCGCGCAAGAACCCCGACGCCCGCTTCATCGACGTGGCCACCGCGGGCACGCCCGAGCTGGAGCAGATGGCCGGCGGCGCCGGCAGCGGCATCGGCACCGGCGGCATGATCACCAAGATCCTGGCCGCCAAGCGGGCCGCGCGCTCGGGCGCCAGCACCGTCATCGCCTGGGGCCGTGAGGACGACGTGCTGCTGCGCCTGGCCGCGGGCGAGGACATCGGCACCGCCTTGCTGGCCGGCACCGCCAAGCTGGCCGCGCGCAAACAGTGGATGGCCGATCACCTGCAGCTGCGCGGTGCCGTCGTCGTCGATGACGGTGCGGCCGCCAAACTGCGAAACGACGGGGTCAGCCTGCTGCCCATCGGCGTGGTCGAGGTCGAGGGCGAATACCACCGCGGCGATGTCATCGCCGTGCGCACCCTGCAGGGCGCCGAGATCGCCCGCGGCCTGGCCAACTACGGCAGCGCCGAGTGCCGGCTGATCGCCCGCAAGCCCTCCAGCCAGATCGCCGGCCTGCTGGGCTATGCCAACGAGCCCGAGCTGATCCATCGCGACAACCTCGTGATGAAGGCCTAGGTTCGGGGTCAGGTCTTGCCTTTTGCCTGGCCGTTTGCCCCCGGCTTCGAGACTTCCCCACGACGCTGTCCTCAAGTCTTGACCGGTCTTCGTCGATAGAGCGTGCAGCGCGCCGTCGGTCTGAGCGCGCCTCACGTCTCTACAGAAGGCAGTCAGGGTGATGAGCAGGGCAGTCTCGATGCAGGGCGCTTCCATGGCCGGAAGCGGCGACAAGGGCTTTTTCACGCACCACGGCGTGTGGGCGCCGGGGGTGCGGCTGTTTCGGCGGCTGTCCTTTCCGGCCAAGTCCTTGATCATCAGCCTGTGCTTTCTGCTGCCGCTGCTGGCGGTGGGCCACGGCTGGTTGAGCGACCACCTCGCCATGCGCGACGTGACCCGCCTGGAGCGCGATGGCGTGCACCTGGCGCGGGCCAGTCTGCCGCTGATGCAGGCGGTCGATGCGCTGCAGCGGCAGGCGGCGGCGGGTGATGCGGCCGGCCAGCAGAAGGCGCTCGATGCGGCGAAGGACGCGCTGACGCCCCTGCGTGCCGCCCTGCAGGCCGCGGATCCCCGGCTGGATCTGGCCGCCGCCGTGCGCGAGATCGACGATCGCCTGCAGCGCCATGCCGTGGGCGGCAGCGGCAGCGCGGCCTCGGGCGATGCCCAGGTGCTGCAGGCCGTGCTGGCCCTGATCGACCAGATCGAGGACGCCTCGGGCCTGGCGCTCGACCCCGAACTGCGCACCTTCTACCTGATGCTGGCCAGCGTGCATGAGCTGCCGCGCCTGCAGCAGCAGTTCAGCCTGCAGCAGGCCGCCCAGGCCCGCCCCGCCGACCATGCCACCGCCGCCCGCGATCTGGCGCGCCACACCGCCCAGGCCGCCCTCGTGATGGAGCGGGTGAGCGCCGCGCTGGCCAAGGTGTCGGCCGACCGCAAGGCCGCCGGCCTGTCGTCCGCGCTGCCCGAGGCCGAGGCCCTGGCGCAGGCCGATGCCCGGTACGACCAGGCCGCCCCCGACGCCCGCGCCGCGCTGGCCGACGAGCGCACCCAGGCCCTGACCGCCCTGCAGCAGCGCCTGCTGATGGATCTGGAAGCCGGCCTGGACGCCCGCCTGCAGCGGGAGGCCACCACGCTGACCGCGCTGACGCTGATCGTCGGCGTCGGCCTGGTGGCGGGCGCCTACCTGTTCTGGTCGTTCTACCTCGTGATGCGAGGGGGCCTGGCCGAGACCCAGCGCCACCTGCAGGCCATGACCGCCGGCGATCTCACCACCTCGCCCGTGCCCTGGGGCCATGACGAGGCGGCCGAGCTGATGCGCGCCGTCGCCCGCATGCAGGATGCGCTGCGCGCCATCGTGCACGACGTGCGCCAGGGCAGCGACGTGATCCTGCACAGCAGCAGCGAGATCGCCAACGGCGCGATGGACCTGTCGGCCCGCACCGAGCAGACGGCCGCCAACATCGAGCAGACCGCGTCGGCCATGGAGCAGATCTCCGGCACCGTGCAGAACAGTGCCCAGAGCGCCGACCAGGCCGCCGAGCTGGCCCGCCACAACGCCGAGGCCGCGCAACGTGGCGGTCAGGTGATGGACCAGGTGGTGCAGACCATGCAGGCCATCGGCCAGTCGTCGGCCCGCATCGGCGAGATCATCGGCACCATCGACGGCATCGCGTTCCAGACCAACATCCTGGCCTTGAACGCCGCCGTCGAGGCGGCCCGGGCCGGGGAGGCCGGCCGCGGCTTCGCGGTGGTGGCGGGCGAGGTCCGGCTGCTGGCCCAGCGTGCCGGCGCGGCGGCCCGCGAGATCCGCCAGCTGATCCAGCGCAGCGGCGAGCAGGTGGAGACCGGCGGCCAGATCGTCGGCAGCGCCCGCGAGGCCATTGCCGAGGTGGTGGCCAGCGCCCGCCACATGGGCCAGCACGTGCAGCAGATCGCCGTCGGCGCACGCGAGCAGAGCGCGGGCGTGCAGCAGGTGGGCCAGGCCGCGCAGGAGCTCGACCGCAGCACCCAGAGCAATGCCGCGCTGGTGGAGGAGACCGCCGCCGCGGCCGCGTCCCTCAAGGATCAGGCCGGCCAGCTGGTGCAGCGCGTGGCGGCCTTCCGTCTGCCGGCCGAGCTGGAGCCCGTCAGCGCCGCCGAGCAGCTGAGCCGCGGCGCGCCGGTCTTCGATTTCGACAAGGCGGTGCAGGCGCACCAGGCCTGGAAGGTCAAGCTGCGCAGCGCCATCGCCAAGCGCGAGCCGCTGGATGCGGACAAGCTGTGCCGCGACGACCAGTGCCCGCTCGGCCAGTGGCTGCACGGCGACGGCCGCGTGCGCTGGTCACACGCCCCGGTCTTCAGCCGCCTGATCCAGGAGCACGCCGCCTTCCACCGCGCCGCCGGCGCCATCGCCCACACCATCAACCGCGGCGACTACACCCAGGCCGAACGCCTGATGGCCAGCGGCAGCGACTTCGCCACCGCCTCCAACATCACCATCACCACCATCCTCCAGGCCAAGCGCGAGCTGTGATCCGATCGGGGTCAGGTCTTGCCTTTTGCTCCCTCCGATGGGGGAGCAAACAGCAAGACCTGACCCCGATCGGAGGCATTGCGTCTTGGCGGTGGGTTTGCAGACTGTCGGCATGGTCCGACCGTTGCGCATCGAGTACCCGGGCGCCGTGCATCACGTCACTTCGCGTGGGGACCGGCGCGAGCCCATCTACCGCGATGACCAGGACCGCTGCACCCACCTGGATGTCATCGCCCGGGCGCTGATGCGGTTCGATGCCCGCGCGCTGGCCTGGTGTCTGATGGGCAACCACTACCACCTGGTGCTGCGCACGGGCGAGATCCCGCTGTCCCGCGTGATGCGGCAGATCAACGGCGTCTACACGCAGGCGTTCAATCGCCGGCATGGCCTGGTCGGGCATGTGCTGCAGGGGCGTTATCACGCCACGCTGGTCGACAGTGACGGCTATCTGGCGGCGCTGTGCCGGTACGTGGAGCGCAATCCCGTGGCGGCCGGCCTGATCGATGACGCGCGGGCGTGGACGTGGTCCAGCGCGCGTGCGCACCTGGGCCTGGTGCCGGCGCCCGATTGGCTGGACAGCGACGGCGTGCTGGGCCAGTTGAGCGGCCGCGACATCCATGACCCGCAGGCCCGCGAGCTGGCCCGCCAGGCCTATGCCCGGTTGCTGTCCGATGCCGAGGATGCCCGGGCACTGGGCCTGCTGTGGCAGCAGGGCAAGGCCCGCCCGGTCTGCCTGGGTGACGACGCCTTCAGCGCCCGCATCCGCGAACAAGCCGGCGTGGCCATCCCGCCACCGCCGCCCATCCCGACGGTGGACCTCTCCACCCTGCGCGCAGCCCCCGACCGCCGCGCCGCCATCGCCCGCGCGCACCACCACGGCGGCCACACCCTCACCGCCATCGCGGCTGCGCTCGGCCTGTCCGTCTCCCGCGTCAGCCGCATCCTGAAAGAGACCGAGCGGGGTCCCGAGCGGGGTCAGGTCTTGCCCGTTGCCACCCCCTCATGGGGGGCAACAGGCAAGACCTGACCCCTTGCAGAATCGCTTTCGGCCCGCGCATCGTGTGGGTCAAGGCGGTGTTGACGCATGCCGAGTACGACAAAGGGGCCTGGAAATGAACCTGCGAGATGTGGCCGCGCACTGGGTGGCGCTGCACGAGGCCATGGGCTTGGCACGTCCCATTGCCAGTGAGGTGGAATACAGCGAGGCCCAGGCCGACGTCGAGGAGTTGGTGGCCGCCGCGGAGGGCGACGATGCCAGCCCCTTGTGGGGCCTGATCGGGGTGGCGGGCGATCGCATCCGCGCTTATGAGGCGCGTGCACATCCCTGGCCTGACACCGCCACGCCGGCCGACGTGCTGGCTCTGCTGATGCAGGAGCACGGCCTGCGTCAGTGCGACCTGCCCGAGGTGGGATCGCAAGGCGTGGTCAGCGAGGTGCTGGCCGGCAAGCGTGTGCTGAACGCCCGTCAGGTGATGGCGTTGACCCGGCGCTTCCGGGTGCCCGCCGATGTGCTGCTGGGCGCCCATGCAGAACCGGACGCGCAGGACCGTGGTGGTCGCTGACCGACCGCGCGGGACCGAGCGGGGTCAGGTCTTGCCCGTTGCCACCCCCTCATGGGGGGCAACAGGCAAGACCTGACCCCTTGCTGTTGACGCTCGCAGCTGCGGCGATAATTGCGCGGTATGCCCGAATGCTGCCGCTCCGAGGGCCGTCCCCATGAACGCTTCCGAAGTCCTTGACCGCTACTGGGACGGGTGTCTGCCCGTCGATGTGGTCGGTATCGCGCAACGCATGGGTCTCGCTGTCGAGTCCGTCGATGTTCTTGACAACGGGGCCAGCGGTGAAATCGAGCAGGCGGCCGATGGCTCGTTCGTGATCCGTTTCGTTCGCGCCGAGCCTGAGGTGCGGCAGCGCTTCACCGTCGCACACGAGATCGGGCACTTCGCCTTGGGCCACCTGCGCGGCAGTCAGCGCATGTTCCGGGACAGCGTGGCCGATTTCTCCACCGGCGCACGCGGGCTGGAGCGCCAGGCCAATGCGTTTGCCGCTGCGCTGCTCATGCCGGCCCGGATCGTCGAGTACGTCCTGGCGCACAAGGACATTGCCTCCGACGCCGCGCTGGCCCGCCACTTCGCTGTTTCCGGTGTGGCCCTGAAGTACCGGCTTCGAGATCTCGGTCTGACCAGCATCTGATCCGCCGTTCGCGCAGCATTCAATCGCGGGCAGCGCGATTCGGGCGGAGAGAAGGAAGACGATCGTCTCTACACCGCACTGCTGGACATCCTCCACGGCCTGGCCAAGAAGATCAGCGGCAAGTAGATGGGGGCAACAGGCAAGACCTGACCCCCCCTCAGCTGACCCCCCTCAGCTCAATCGCGCTTCGCTCTGGTGCTTGAGGAACCACTGGTAGGCATCCGTCAGCCCGTCTTCCAGGGTGATGGTGGCCTTCCAGCCCAGGCCGGCCAGGCGGCTGACGTCCATCAGCTTGCGCGGCGTTCCATCCGGCTTGGTGGCATCAAAGCCCAGCGTGCCCTTGAAGCCGGTCACCTTGGCGATGGTCTCGGCCAGCTCGCGGATGGTGCAGTCCACGCCCGTGCCCACGTTGATGTGGCTGAGCATGGGCTGCGTCTGCTGCTGGTAGACCTCGGTCGGCAGCTCCAGCACGTGCACGCTGGCCGCGGCCATGTCGTCCACATGCAGGAACTCGCGCATCGGCGTGCCGCTGCCCCAGATCACCACCTCAGGCGTGTTCGCCTTCACCGCTTCATGGAAGCGGCGCAGCAGTGCCGGGATCACGTGGCTGTTGTCCGGGTGGTAGTTGTCGCCCGGGCCGTACAGGTTGGTGGGCATCACGCTGCGGTAATCGCGGCCGTGCTGGCGGTTGAAGCTCTCGCACAGCTTGATGCCGGCGATCTTGGCCACGGCGTAGGGCTCGTTGGTGGATTCCAGCGTGCCGGTCAGCAGCGCATCCTCGCGCATGGGCTGCGGGGCCATGCGCGGGTAGATGCACGATGAGCCCAGGAACAACAGCTTCTGCACACCGTGCTGATGCGCGCTGTTGATCACGTTGGCCTGGATCATCAGGTTGTCGTAGATGAAATCGGCCGGGTAGGTGTTGTTGGCATGGATGCCACCCACCTTAGCCGCGGCCAGCACCACCTGATCGATCTTCTTCTCGGTGAAGAAGGCGTGCACCGCGGCCTGGCTGGTCAAGTCCAGCTCGGCGTGGGTGGCCGTGACGATGTCGGTGTAGCCCAGGGCCTGGAGGCGGCGCACGATGGCGCTGCCCACCATGCCGCGATGGCCCGCCACGAAAACGCGGGCGGTGACGTCGCGGCCGTTGCTCACCGGTTGCCTTCGCGGGCAACCGCCACATCGTGGCCGTGGGCGCGCAGCAGGGCGGTGCGCTGGGCGTCCTTCAGGTCAGCGGCCACCATCTCGGCGCACATCTCTTGTGCGGTGATTTCCGGCACCCAGCCCAGCTTGGTCTTGGCCTTGGTCGGGTCACCCAGCAGCGTTTCCACCTCGGCCGGGCGGAAGTAGCGCGGGTCGATCTGCACCACGCACTGGCCCACCTTCACGCCCGGGGCCTTGTCGCCGGTCACGGCGTCCACGTAGGCCTTCTCGTCCACGCCCGTGCCTTCAAAGCGCAGGGTGATGCCCAGTTCCTTCGCCGACCAGGTGATGAACTCACGCACGCTGTACTGCTTGCCGGTGGCGATCACGAAGTCTTCGGCCACATCCTGCTGCAGCATCATCCACTGCATGCGCACGTAGTCCTTGGCGTGGCCCCAGTCCCGCAGGCTGTCGATGTTGCCCATGTACAGGCAGCTCTCCAGGCCCTGGGCGATGTTGGCCATGCCGCGGGTGATCTTGCGGGTGACGAACGTTTCGCCCCGGCGCGGGCTCTCGTGGTTGAACAGGATGCCGTTGCAGGCATACATGTCGTACGCCTCACGGTAGTTCACCGTGATCCAGTAGGCGTACATCTTGGCCACGGCATACGGGCTGCGCGGGTGGAAGGGCGTGGTCTCCTTCTGCGGGATCTCCTGCACCAGGCCGTACAGCTCCGAGGTGGATGCCTGATAGAAGCGCGTCTTCTTCTGCAGCCCCAGGAAGCGGATGGCCTCCAGCAGGCGCAGCGTGCCGATGGCGTCCACATCGGCCGTGTACTCCGGGCTCTCGAAGCTCACGGCCACGTGGCTCTGGGCGCCCAGGTTGTAGACCTCATCGGGCTGCACCGTCTGCAGGATGCGGGTCAGGTTGCTGCTGTCGCTCAGATCACCGTAGTGCAGCACGAAGCGCTTGTCTTCAACATGAGGGTCCTCGTAGATGTGATCCACGCGGCCGGTGTTGAAGAGCGATGCCCGGCGCTTGATGCCGTGCACCTCGTAGCCCTTCTCAAGGAGGAACTCGGCCAGATAGGAGCCGTCTTGGCCGGTGACGCCGGTGATGAGTGCTTTCTTCAACTTGTGACCCAGGGTGGTGAGGTTGCCTTGCGTGCACCTTCTTCTCTCGTCCGAAGACGCTTGCACTGGAAGAAGGCCAGGGCGCGAAGGTTACTGGATCTCAGCGCGCCTTTTCCGGCGCCGATGCGGCCGAACGCCGGACCCACCCTGGGGGCAACAGGCAAGACCTGACCCCCATCAACATCAATACGCCGTCTTCTCGCCTTTGAAGACCTTGAGGGTGCGGAGGATGATCTGCAGGTCGAGGGCGAGGGACCAGTTGCGCAGGTAGGCCAGGTCGTATTCCACCCGGGCCTGCATCTTGTCGATGGTGTCGGTCTCGCCGCGCAGGCCGTTGACCTGGGCCCAGCCGGTGATGCCGGGCTTGACCTTGTGGCGGACCATGTAGGCCTTGATCAGCTGGCGGTATTGCTCGTTGTGGGCCACCGCGTGGGGGCGGGGGCCGACGATGCTCATGCGGCCCTGCAGCACGTTGATGAACTGCGGCAGCTCGTCCAGCGAGGTCTTCCGGATGAAGGCGCCGAAGGGGGTGATGCGGGAATCGCCCTTGGTGGCCTGCGTCACCTTGGCGCCGTTTTCCATCACCTTCATCGAGCGGAACTTGTAGACCAGGATCTCCTCGCCATCGAGCCCGTTGCGCTTCTGGCGGAAGATGATCGGCCCGGGTGAGCTCAGCTTCACCCCGATGGCCACGGCGATCAGCAGCGGCGAGATCAGCAGCAGGATCAGGCTGGCCAGCACGATGTCGCTCAGCCGCTTGACCAGGCGGTTGGTGCCGGTGAACGGGGTTTCACAGATGCCCACCACCGGCACGCCGTTCATGTCCAGCAGGCGGCCCTGGATGATGGTGACGCCGAAGACATCGGGCACGAAGTAGATCGATGCCGTGGTGGTCTGCAGATCCTCCAGCAGCTCCAGGATGCGGGGCTGCTGGCTCAGCGGCAGCGTGATGAACACGTGCGAGATGCCGTGCGCCGCGATGTAGGGCGCCGCCGCCCGCAGCGTGCCCAGCAGCTGGTCCTGCGCGCCGGAGGCCACGCGGGCGTCGGTGCGGTCATCGAAGAAGCCGGCCACGTCGATGCCCTGGCCGGTGGACGCCGCCACCCGCTGCGCCATGCGCAGGCCGACCGGGCCCGCCCCGATGACGACGGCCCCGCGGCGGTTCTCCGGCAGCCGCGCGTGCTGGGACAGCACCCGGTGGCCCATGCGCACCAGCATCAGCTGCAGCACCGGCGTGATGCCTGCCCACAGCATCAGCTGCTGCAGATCGAACAGCGGCAGGCTGCGCGTGGCATAGCCGAACAGCAGCAGGATCAGCAGCGTGCTGAACCAGGATTTGGCGATCTCCACCGCCGCCGTCGAGAAGCGCTGGCGGAAGCGGTTGATGCCCGGGAAGGTCAGCGTGGCCGTCAGCATCATCAGCGCGGCATCCGGCCGGTCCACCCCATCCACGTACAGCAGCTTCACGGCGATGTAGACCAGCAGCGCCACGCCGGGCTCCAGCAAGGTCGCGATCAGCCCGGTGACGGACTGGGGGGCGTTGCCGAAGCTTTGATCGGGGCGCTGGTCGAACATGGCTTTGATTGTCCGAGCCGCATGTGACCGGGGCCGCGTGCGGATTAGGGGACTCGCCCCGATCCATGTGTGTCCGACCGCACACTCTGCGGTAGAGAGTGGCGGCGTGCGCCTTTCTCCGCGTGCCCCGACCAAGCAAAAAGGCGCCTCGCGGCGCCTCGTGATCGGGGTCAGGTCTTGCCTTTTGCCCCCCGGTCAGGGGCTCTGCAGCCTCAGATCTCCAGATCCCGCAGGTACTGGCGGAAGCCCGCGCCCAGCTGCGGATGCTGCAGCGCCAGCTCCACATTGGCCTGCAGGAAGCCTTCCTTGCTGCCGCAGTCGTAGCGCTTGCCTTCGTAGCGGTAGGCAAACACCTTCTCGCGGCGCAGCAGGCTGGCGATGCCGTCGGTCAGCTGGATCTCGCCGCCCACGCCGCGCGGCTGGCTGGCGATCTCGTGGAAGACGCCCGGCGTCAGGATGTAGCGGCCCGCCACGCCCCAGCGCGAGGGCGCTTCTTCCGGCGCCGGCTTCTCGACGATCTCGGTCACGTCCATCAGCCGATCGTTGACCAGCGTGCCGGCCACGATGCCGTAGCGGCGGGTGTGCTCGGCCGGCACTTCCTGCACGGCCAGCACCGAGGCGCGCCACTCGTTGTACTGCTCCACCATTTGCCGCAGCACCGGCTTCTGGCCCACCATCAGGTCATCGGCCAGCAGCACGGCGAAGGGCTCGTTGCCCACCAGGCGCTGGCCGCACAGCACGGCGTGGCCCAGGCCGAGCGCCTGCGCCTGGCGCACGTACACGCACTCCATGTCCTTGGGCTTGACGCTGTGCACCACGTCCAGCAGTTCCTTCTTGCCGGCCTGCTCCAGCGCCACTTCCAGCTCGAAGGTCATGTCGAAGTGATCCTCGATCGGGCGCTTGTGGCGGCCGGTCACGAAGATCATCTCGCGCACACCCGCGGCGTAGGCTTCTTCCACCGCGTACTGGATCAGCGGCTTGTCCACCACCGGCAGCATTTCCTTGGGCTGGGCCTTGGTGGCCGGCAGGAAACGGGTGCCGAGGCCGGCGACGGGGAAGATGGCTTTCTTGACGGTCATGTGCGTTGTACTCCCTCAGATTGAAAGTAATGAAAGGCGCGTACGGGCCGCTCAAGCGCGGCCGTAGGTGTCCTCGTAGCGGACGATGTCGTCCTCACCCAGATAGCTGCCCGACTGCACCTCGATGATCTCCAGATCGACCTTGCCCGGGTTGGCCAGGCGATGGACCTGGCCCAGCGGGATGTAGGTGGACTGGTTCTCGGTCAGCATCAGCACCTTGTCACCGTTGGTGATCTCGGCCGTGCCGCTGACGACGATCCAGTGCTCGGCCCGGTGGTGGTGCATCTGCAGGCTCAAGCTGGCACCCGGCTTCACCATGATGCGCTTGACCTGGTGCCGCGGCCCGTGGTCGATCGAGTCATACCAGCCCCAGGGCCGGTGCACCTTGCGGTGCAGCGTGTGCTCGCCGCGGCCTTCCTTCGTCAGCTGGTTGACGATCTGCTTGACCTCCTGGCTGCGGGCGCGGTCGGCCACCAGCACGGCGTCGGGCGTCTCCACCACCACCACGTCCTTCAGGCCCACGGCGCTGACCAGGCGGCTGGTGGCGTGCACCAGCACGTTCTCGGAGTCCTTGATGATCGCGTCGCCGACGCTGGCGTTGCCGCCGGCATCCTTGCCCGAGACCTGCCAGACGGCATCCCAGGCGCCCAGATCGTTCCAGCCGGCGTTCAGCGCCACCATCTGGATGGCGAAGGGGCTGCCCGGGCAGCGCTCCATCACCGCGTAGTCCACCGATTCGCTCGGCACGGCGGCGAAGGCCGCCTTGGCCGGGCGCACGAACTTGGCGTCCGTCGCGCGGCCATCCCAGGCGGCCTGCGTGGCCTGGGCGATGTCGGGGCGGAAGCTGCCCAGCGCCTTCAGCCAGGTGCTGGCGCGCAGCACGAAGATGCCGGCGTTCCAGGCATAGCAGCCTTCGGCCAGATAACGGGCGGCCGTGGCGGCATCGGGCTTCTCGACGAAGCGCTGCACCGGGGCCACGCCGCGGGCGTCGGGCTCACCGGTCTTGATGTAGCCGTAACCGGTCTCGGGCCGATCGGGCGTGATGCCCAGGATCACCACGGCGCCGTCGGCGGCGGCCAGCACGGCCTGCTTCAGCGCGGCGGCGAAGGCCGGTTCGTCCGTCACCGTCTGGTCGGCGGGGGTGACGACCAGCACCGGATCCTGACCGTCAGCCTGAGCGGCGAGTGCGGCCAGCGTCACGGCCGGCGCGGTGTTGCGGCCCACCGGCTCCAGCAGCACGGCGGCGGGCTCGACCTTGAGCTCACGCAGCTGATCCAGGCAGAGGAAGCGATGGTCCTCGTTGCCGACGATCAGCGGCGCGGCCACGGCCAGCTCGGCGCCATCCAAGCCCTGCAGCCGGCGTACGGCCTGCTGGAACAGGCTGTCGCTGCGATCGGCATCGCCGCCGAGCACGAGGAACTGCTTGGGATAGCCCGCGCGCGACAGCGGCCACAGCCGGGTGCCGGAGCCGCCGGCCATGATGACGGGTTGGGTGAGGATGCGAGCGGTCATGTGCCTTGTGTGTCCTTGGGAAGGCCCGGTTGTGCGTGGCCTTCCGCAGGTGCTGTGCCAAGCGGGCTCCTCCCAGCTTGTGCCAAGGCATTGTCTGGCGCTGTTCCTGGGTTACTGTCCACCCGACCTAGGGGTACCCCTTACGAAGAGGGCGCCAGCGTGTCATCTGTGCAGATGACACGCGCGTGTCGTCAAGCGGCGCCGTCGCCTGTCACGGCCGGGCGGCCGATCGAGAGGTAATCCAGCCCGAAGCTGGCCACCAGCGCCGGGTCATACAGATTGCGCCCGTCGAAGATCACCGGCTGCTTCAGCGCGGCCTTGATGCCGTCGAAGTCCGGGTTCCGGAATTCGCCCCATTCGGTGACGATCAGCAGCGCATCGGCGCCTTCCAGGGCCGCGTGCGGGTCAGCGGCGAAGGCCAGCCCCGCGCGGCCCGTCAGCACGCGCTGCGCCTCTTCCCGGGCCACCGGGTCATAGGCCTGCACCTTCGCGCCCGCCTCCAGCAGCGCGTCGATGATCACGCGGCTGGGCGCCTCGCGCATGTCGTCGGTGTTGGGCTTGAAGGCCAGGCCCCAGATGGCGAAGGTGCGGCCGGTCAGGTCGTCGCCGAAGCGCGCCTTCACCTTGTCCACCAGCACGCTCTTCTGCCGCTCGTTGGCGTCTTCCACCGACTGCAGCACCTGCAGCTCCACGCCGTATTCACGGCCGGTGCGCACCAGCGCCTTCACGTCCTTCGGGAAGCAGCTGCCGCCGTAGCCGGTGCCGGCGTACAGAAAGTGCGTGCCGATGCGCGGATCGGCCCCGATGCCGCGGCGCACCGCCTCGATGTCGGCGCCCACGCGCTCGGCCAGGCGCGACAGCTCGTTCATGAAGCTGATGCGCGTGGCCAGCATCGCGTTGGCCGCGTACTTGGTGAACTCCGCGCTGCGCACGTCCATCACCTGCAGCTTGTCCTTGTTGCGCATGAACGGTGCGTAGACCGCACGCATCAGGAGCGTGGCGCGCTCGTCGTCGGAGCCGACCACCACGCGGTCCGGCCGCATGAAGTCATCGACCGCCGCGCCTTCCTTCAGGAACTCGGGGTTGCTGACGACGGCGAACGCCAGATCCACACCACGGGCCTTGAGCTCGTCGGCCACGGCCGCGCGCACCTTGTCGGCCGTGCCCACCGGCACCGTGCTCTTGTCGACGATGACCTTGTAGTCGGTCATGTGGCGGCCGATGTTGCGGGCGGCGGCCAGCACGTACTGCAGGTCGGCCGAACCATCCTCATCGGGCGGCGTGCCCACGCCGATGAACTGCAGCGTGCCGTGGGCCACGGCGGCCTGCATGTCGGTGGTGAACGACAGGCGGCCGGCGGCGGCGTTGCGCTGCACCACCTTGTCCAGCCCCGGCTCGTGGATCGGAATCTCGCCGCGCTGCAGCATCTCGATCTTGCGCGGATCGACGTCCAGGCACACCACGTGGTTGCCCATCTCGGCCAGGCAGGCCCCCGTCACCAGGCCGACATAGCCGGCACCCACCACTGTGATCTTCATTGCGATCGCTTTCTTCCAAAAAAGGACATGGCAGGCGAGCCGGCCAGACTATCGTCAATTCTAGAGATGCAACATTGCTAGAAGTTCACCTCTAACCCCTCATGTGTTAGGGGTTCGACTGAGTCCTGGCGCGTGGCTTGTGGCGCGTCACGAGCAGTGGTCTGCTAGTGCCACTTGGGGCGGTGCACGAAAACAAAAAGGCCCAGCAAGTCGCCTTGCTGGGCCTTTTTTAAGCTGCGTTTTGCGCTGGATCAGCTCATTTGGCGCCCTTGCGTGCAAGCACAACCCAAACGGTCATGAAGAGGAGCTTCACATCGGTGGCGAAGTTCTTGTGCTCCACGTAGTGCCGGTCAAGCTCAACCCGCTCGTCATAGGTCAGATCGTTGCGTCCGCTGACTTGCCACAGACCGGTGATGCCGGGCATCACGCTGAGGTAGTGGCGCTTGACGTGCCCGTACTTGGTCAATTCCGGAACGGTGACCGGACGGGGGCCCACCAGGTTCATCTCACCGCGCAGGACGTTGAAGAGCTGCGGCAATTCGTCCAGGCTAGTGCGGCGCAGGAAGTTGCCGATGGGCGTGATGCGCGGATCGTTGGTCAGCTTGTGGTCGCGTTCCCACTCGGCGCGGGCTTCGGCTGAGGAGGCCAGCAGCGCTTCCAGTCGTGCAGCCGAGTCGCGCACCATGGTGCGGAACTTCAGGCACTTGAACAGCTTGCCGTTCTTGCCCACCCGGTAGTGGCCGAAGGTCAACGGAGAGCCGTCGGACATCAGCAGCGCAACCGCCACCACCAACAGGAACGGTGACAGCAGGATCAGGATGACGAGCGCCGTACCCCGGTTGAACACGAACTCCATCAACCGGGACAGCATGCCCGTGTGCTCACGGCGCTCCAGCAGCTTGTTGACTGAAGTGGCGCGCGGTGCAGTGGTCAGCATGTGGATTTCCCCTGGGCCAAGTTGTGGCGGCGATGTGTCGCCGTCTGCAAGAACTTTGCCGGGGAGTGTGCCCGTATCAGGGGCAACCCGCATATCCCCTTGGTCAGTGCCCGCATCTGCGCGGCGTTGTGGCTGGGCTGTCATGAGGGGGTCGCGGCGCGGGCCTTCAGATCGGACGCGGAGTCCTTGTAAAGCGGCACCACCTGGGTCTCGAATGCGCTGCGGGTGCGGGTGGACTGGATGCGCACGGCGGCCATGCGGCCGAGGGCTTGGCGCCGATCCGTCGTTTCCAGCAGTTCCGTGGCTTGGGCCAAGCCCTGCTTGGCAGCCTGGAACAGCAGCCCATCCGCACCATGGCGGATCAAGGCGCGGTGTTCTGGTGCATCCACCGCCACGCACGGCACGCCGCAGGCCATGGCCTGTGCCAGTGGCAGCGGGTAGCCGCGGCCACTGATCGGGGCCAGGAACAGCCAGGCCATCGACAGCAGTTCGATCCGTGCGGTCTGGTCACTGGGGGCCACGCGCTCGATCTCGGCCGCCTTCAGCACCGCCTCTTGCTCTGGCAGCACCGGGCCGGTCCAGAAGTAGCGCACGCGGGTGCCGTTCTGCGTGGTGCGCGGCATCATCACGGTCATCTGGCAGAAGGCGTTCACATCCGCCGCCGTGGCCTCACTGCTGCCGCCGACGACGATGGCCTCTGGGGCCTCGATGTGCTCTGTCTCGAAGTAGGCCTCGCTGATGGGGGTGCCGACGATCTCGACCACATCACTGTGGCCGGGCAACTTGTTGGCTGGATCGCCCGCACTGTCGGCGATCACCAGGAACGAGTTGCCGCCGATCCAGGGGGACACCAGCGAGTACGCCAGCGAGCCCAGCAGCCCCAGCTTGCCGTGCGCGCGGGAGCCGTGGGGGCTGTAGTAGATGTGGCCGGTGTAGCCCTCTCGCCGCAGCGACATGCCCCCCAGACAGAAGGGGATGAAGCCGTGAAGATGCACACCCGCGGGGGGCAGGGGCTTGAGCAGGCCGGTGAGCGTGCTCAAGCCAGACACCCAACGGTTGAAGCGCGATGGCGACGTGACCCAGGACAACTGGGTGCGACTGCCGAAATCGGACACGGGTAGGGGGGTGGGGCTGGCAGACACCACCACGATGTGCTGCTGGAAGCCGGCGCGGTCCAGCGCCTGCGCTGCTGGCTGCAGGTAGCTCAACACCACCGGGGTCAATTCACCCACGAAGTGGACGATGTCTGGGCTGGATGCGACGTGAGCTGGCTGGGCGTGGGGTGCGCTCAAGCGACTTCTCCGGATGTGACAGTGCGTGAAGATGATGCGTGCACTGTCATGTTAGGTGAAGGGCAGCATCAGCCCGGTACACACACCCTCAACCAGGGCCGGACCTAGGGGGCTGGCTCGGTGCGCCCCCCCTAGCTCTCCGTGGCGGTCGGCGCATGTGGGCGCCCCAGGGCATGGGGGTTGCTGAACTGTGACTCAGGGTTGCCACCCATAATCTTTTGACGCTGCCACATCCGCGGCCGTCTACCTGTGCGGTGCCTCAGCCTTCCTCCATCGACTCACCACCCATGACCCTCCTCGTCACCGGCGGCGCCGGCTTCATCGGCAGCAACTTCGTTCTCGACTGGCTGGCGGATCCGTCGGCCGAGCCCGTGGTCACGCTGGATGCGCTGACCTACGCCGGCAACCGCGCCAACCTGGCCAGCCTGGGCGGCGATGCCCGCCACACCTTCGTGCATGGCGACATCGGCGACCGCGCCCTCGTCGATCGCCTGCTGGCCGAGCACCGCCCGCGTGCCATCGTCCACTTCGCGGCCGAAAGCCATGTGGACCGCTCGATCCACGGCCCCGGCGCCTTCATCAAGACGAATGTCGAAGGCACCTTCACGCTGCTGGAGGCCGCCCGCGCCTACTGGGGCGCGCTGCAGGGCGAGGCCAAGGCCGCCTTCCGCTTCCACCACGTCTCCACCGACGAGGTCTACGGCAGCCTGAAGGCCGACGATCCGCCCTTCGCCGAGACGAATCCCTACGAGCCCAACAGCCCGTACTCGGCCAGCAAGGCCGCCAGCGACCACCTGGTGCGCGCCTGGCACCACACCTACGGCCTGCCGGTGCTGACGACCAACTGCAGCAACAACTACGGCCCGCTGCACTTCCCCGAGAAGCTGATCCCGCTGGTCATCGTCAACGCGCTGGCCGGCAAGCCGCTGCCCATCTATGGCGACGGCCGCCAGATCCGCGACTGGCTCTACGTCAAGGACCACTGCAGCGGCATCCGCGCCGTGCTGGCCGGCGGCCGCCTGGGCGAGACCTACAACATCGGCGGCTGGAACGAGATGGCCAACATCGACATCGTCAAGACGGTGTGCGGCCTGCTCGACGAACTGAAGCCCGACCCGGCCGGCAAGTACGAACGCCTGATCACCTACGTGACCGACCGCCCGGGCCACGACCGCCGCTACGCGATCGACGCGCGCAAGATCGAGCGCGAGCTGGGCTGGCGCCCGGCCGAGACGTTTGCCACCGGCATCCGCAAGACGGTGGCCTGGTATCTGGCGAACGCCGAGTGGGTGAGCCAGGTGCAGAGCGGCGCCTACCGCGACTGGATCGACACCCAGTACATGTCTCGCTAACTCGTGATATGCCGGGGGCCTGATGAAGCCATTGGATTCCGATTGGATGGGCAAGGAAAAGGCCTTTGCCAATCACTTTCGCGTCGATGTCGAAATCTTGCGGATTTTGGCAACGATCGGAATCGTCTGGTTCCATGCAGGTGCTCCGGGATCCGGGATTGCTTATGGTGGTTTGCTGGTTTTTTTTGTTATTTCGATCTGGTTCTCGGATTTTGGCGCAGGCTCTTTCTCGGCCTATGCTTTAAAACTGGCTAATCGTTTGATTCGGCCATGGTTGATCTGGTGTGTAATTTACGCTGCGGTCAATATTTTAAGGCGCAGGCCGATAGTTGAGGGCGGGGAAAGCTGGATCGGATATTTGGCTGGCCCGAGTGTGCACCTCTGGTACCTGCCATTTGCATTCTTTGTGTTGGTGGTTGGGTACGCCTTTTGGCGATGCTTCTCCCCCCTCTTGGGCTTCATGTTGGCCATAATATTTGCGCTGACTATCCTGGTTTTTGTTCCTTTTTGGAGGCCGGAATCCCTAGGATTGCCAATTCCCTTGCCGCAATACGCTCATGCGCTGTTTGGGGTTTGTTTGGGGTTTGCTTTTAGGTTTTCAAAAGGCCTCCCGCCTGCTTGGGTTTTCGGCGCCATGACGGCGCTTATTTTTGCTTCGATTGCTAGGTTGCCTTGGTCGGGGATCGGTTCGACCTATCTTGTCGCCGTGATCGCATCTTTGGCGCTGGTTTTTCCTCTTGATAAGATTTTTGGTTCACTGAGAAATATTGGGCTGCCTCTGCTGGGGCGGCACTCGTTTGGGGTTTATTTCATTCATCCGCCAATTATTGGCCTTTTGAAGGCGAGATTTTCGCCAGATTCTTTCTTGTTGCCCTTATTGGTTTATTTGGTCGCATTGGCTTGTGTGCATGGACTTTGGCGAATATTTCCCAGATTTTATAGGTTTGTATTTTAATTGCTTCTAGGGGGGTAAATGAAGGTATTATTGTTGGGCCAAGGTGGCCAAGTGGGCTGGGAGCTGCAGCGCGCGCTGGCGCCGCTGGGTGATCTGACCGGCGCCGACCACGACAGCCCCGGCGATCTGCGCGCCGACTTCAGCGCGCCGGAGACGGTGCAGGCCCTGCTGGAGCGCGTGCGCCCCGACGTCATCGTCAATGCCGCGGCCCACACCGCGGTGGACAAGGCCGAGAGCGAGCCCGAGCTGGCCCGCGCCATCAACGCCACCACGCCCGGCCTGATCGCCCGTTGGGCGGCGGCGCATGGCGCCTGGCTGGCGCATTACTCGACCGACTACGTGTTCGACGGCAGCGGCGAGGCCGCGCGCGACGAGACGGCCGCCACCGCGCCGCTGAGCGTCTACGGCCGCACCAAGCGCGAGGCCGAGGAGCTGATCGCCGCCAGCGGCTGCCGGCACCTGATCCTGCGCACCAGCTGGGTGTATGCCGCGCGCGGCGGCAACTTCGCCAAGACCATGCTGAAGCTGGCCACCGAGCGCGACGCGCTGAAGGTGATCGACGACCAGATCGGCGCGCCCACCGGGGCCGAGCTGCTGGCCGACGTGACGGCCCATGCGCTGCGCGTGGCCCAGGTCCGGCCCGAGGTCAGCGGCCTGTACCACTGCACGGCGGCCGGCGAGACCAGCTGGCACGGCTATGCCACGCAGGTGCTGCGTCAGGCCCGGGCCGCCGGCGTGGCGCTGAAGGTGGCGCCCGAGGCGGTGCAGCCCATCCCCACCAGCGCCTACCCCACGCCGGCACAGCGCCCGCTCAACAGCCGGCTGGACTGCCGCCGGTTCAGCGAGACCTTCGGCCTGCGCCTGCCCGAGTGGCAGCGCGGCGTCGAACGCATGCTGACCGAGGTGCTGGCGCGCTGAGCGCTGCCACAGGCCTGACCGACAAACCGAGCATCCTGATTCCCCGATGAAACTCACCCTCACCCCGCTGCCGGGCGTCGTCGTCGTCGAGCCGCAGGCCTTCGGCGATGCGCGCGGCTGGTTCATGGAGAGCTGGAACGAGGCACGCTTCAATGCCGCACTCGCCGAGGCCGGGCTGGCCAGCCCCGTGCGCTTCGTGCAGGACAACCACAGCTGCAGCCAGGCCGGCGTGCTGCGCGGCCTGCACTACCAGTTGCCGCCGCAGCCCCAGGGCAAGCTGGTGCGCGTGGTCAAGGGCCGGGCCTGGGACGTGGCGGTGGACATCCGCCGCGGCAGCGCCACCTTCGGCCAGTGGTTCGGCCTGGAGCTGACGGCCGACAACAAGCAGCAGCTGTGGATCCCGCCGGGCTACGCCCACGGCTTCGTGGCGCTGGAGGACGACACCCACTTCCTCTACAAGACCACCGACGTGTGGAGCCGTGACTGCGAACGCGCGATCCGCTGGGACGATGCGGCCATCGGCATCACCTGGCCGCTGCCCGCCGGGCTGCAGCCGCTGGTGGCGCCCAAGGATGCCGCTGCACCGCTGCTGGCCGACGCTGACGTCTTCACGCTCTGAGCCGGCCCAAGCCGCTCAACTGCACCGAATCCACCCGATCACGCACATCCAGGGACCCACACGATCATGAGCAAGACCCGCAAAGGCATCATCCTGGCCGGTGGCAGCGGCACCCGCCTGCACCCGGCCACACTCGCCATCAGCAAGCAGCTGCTGCCGGTGTACGACAAGCCGATGATCTACTACCCGCTGACCACGCTGATGCTGGCCGGCATCCGGGACATCCTGGTCATCAGCACGCCGCAGGACACGCCACGCTTCCAGGCGCTGCTGGGTGACGGCGCCCAGTGGGGCCTGAACCTGCAGTACTGCGTGCAGCCCAGCCCCGATGGCCTGGCGCAGGCCTTCATCCTGGGCAAGGACTTCATCGGCGGCGCCCCCAGCGCGATGGTGCTGGGCGACAACATCTTCTACGGCCACGACCTGCAGCCGATGCTGGAGCATGCCAACGCCAGCACCGAAGGCGCCAGCGTGTTCGCCTACCACGTGACCGATCCCGAGCGTTATGGCGTGGTGGAATTCGACGCCACGCGCAAGGCGCTGAGCATCGAGGAGAAGCCTGCCGCGCCGAAGAGCAACTACGCGGTGACCGGCCTGTACTTCTACGACGCCCAGGTCTGCGACATCGCCGCATCCATCAAACCAAGTGCCCGCGGCGAGCTGGAAATCACCACCGTCAACCAGACCTATCTGGACCAGGGCCAGTTGCAGGTGGAGATCATGGGCCGCGGCTACGCCTGGCTGGACACCGGCACCCACGACAGCCTGCTGGAAGCCGGCCAGTTCATCGCGACGCTGGAGAAGCGGCAAGGCCTGAAGGTGGCGTGTCCGGAGGAGATCGCCTTCCGCGCGGGATGGATCGATGCCGCGCAGATCGACCGTCTGGCCCAGCCGCTGAAGAAGACCGGCTATGGGCAGTACCTGATGGGGTTGGTGAAGTGACGGCACCGCCAGTTATTTCGAAGGCCATCGAAAAAAGTTCGACAACGGATGACCTGCCCCATGTGCTGGTCCTGATGGCGACGTACAACGGAGAACAGTGGCTGGACGCTCAAATCGACAGCGTCATTCAGCAAACTGGTGTGAGGGTTTCGATCCTCATCTCCGATGATGGCAGCAAAGATGCCACCGTCGATATGATTCTTGAGCGCTGCAAGCGCGACGACCGTATCGCGCACCTGCCGTTTGGCTGGAAAGGCGGGTCTGCTGCAGCGAACTTCTTTAGAATTTTGACCTCACTGGATCCGAGCGCAGACTATGACTATGTCGCGTTGGCCGATCAGGATGATGTTTGGGCACCAGATAAATTGTCCTCCTGCATCGCCTTTGGTGCCAGCCACCCAGCCAGTGGCAATGTTGGCCTGATCTCCGCTGCGACTCTCGCATTCTGGCCGGATGGGGCGGAACAAGTGCTTGTGCAAAGTCGCCGTGTTTGCCAGTATGACTATCTATTTGAAGGCGCAGGACAAGGGTGTACCTTTGTCCTTACATGGGCGTGTGCGATCAACGTGGTCGCCGCAATCAAAGAGATTCCTTTGGCTTTGCGAAAGAACGTCCACTACCACGATTGGCTGATATACGCATTTTGTCGCCGGTTGGGATATGGATGGGCGCATGTGCCTAGGCCCTTGATGCGCTATCGGCAGCATGCCAACAATGACACGGGTGCGAAAGGCAGTTGGACTGCCATTTCTCACCGGCTGAGCAAGATGCTCAACGGTTGGTATGGTGCGCAGGTCAATGCGATCGCCCTTTGTATAAATCACGTGGCGCCGCTGACAGACGGTGAGCGACGCTTGCTTCGCATGAATCCGAAAGGTGAATTGGCGCCAGGCTGGCTCAACGGATTGCTTCGAGTGCCCACGCTGCTGAGTGACGGGCGTCGATCGACGAAAGAGCGAGTTTTGGTTGCGGCCTTCAGTCTGTTCGGCGTGCTCGTGAGAAAAGCATCATGAAATCTATGGGTGTTCGAGCGGTCGCCATATTGGTCAACTGGAAAGGAGCAGATGACACGATTCAGTGTCTGCGTAGCCTGCAGGCTGATCTGGCGCGCGATGACTTTAAGGTCGTGGTCGTAGACAACGCGTCGCCCTCTTCCGGTATCGATGAAATCCTGCAAGGGATCGCGTCTTTTATGCCCGCCGAAAACTGGATTCGGGTCGAAGAAGGCGAGGTTGCCAATCGGGAATGGGAGCAGCTTCCATCGGTTGTATTCATCAAGGCAAAGAAAAATCACGGATTTGCCGGCGGGAATAATGTCGGAACTCGGTTCTTCATGGCCGACGCGTCGGTGGGCGTGTACTGGTACTTGAATAACGATACGGCTGTCGAGCGGGATACGGTCAGTTCTCTCTGCCAAGAGTTTTCTGGAACATCAGGGCCATTGGCCGTGGGTTCGTTGCTTGTTCACTACGATCACCCCGAAGTAGTGCAGTCTGCAGGTTGTCTCTTCAATCCGTTGACAGGCAGGTTGGGGCGCCTAGGTGAAGGGCTCTCTAGGCAGGATTCGTCGTTGAAGAATCCTTCCGATTTTTCGTACTTGGCTGGCGCCAGCTTGGCGGTCAATCGAAAGTACTTGGATGTCGTCGGACTGATGTCCGAGGATTATTTTTTATATTTCGAAGAGCTGGACTGGGTGGCGCGTGCAAGAGCGAAAGGCTTGTCAGCGCCTTTGCTGTGTCTGAAATCGGTGGTTCGGCATAAGGAGGGCGGATCAATCGGAACAAAGTCTGTCCAAGTTAAGAAGCACAGCTTGGTTGCTGAGTTTTATCTTGCAAGAAGCTACGTCAAGTTCTATTGGCGGCATCACAGGGTATTGCTTCCGGCAATTCTGACTCGGCTGACAGCCAAAGCGGCACTTTCGGCCGTGAAGGGTGATGCCCGTCGTGCGCGGGCGATTTTTCTTGGTATGTTGCAGCAGGCGCAGTATTCGTGACGTCCTTGATTATTTCGATAATCATCTTGCTTCTGCCGTTATGGCCGAAGTACTTGGGCTTTGACATTGGTGGCGCGCGAATTAGTCCATATACGTTGGCTATCTTCGCCGCGCTCTTGGTCATCGTGGGTTCACGTTCGTCACGCTCGGCGCTGTCCACTGCGTTGGCTGGCCATCTGGGTAAATGTTGGCTGATATTTAACCTGCTATCAGCATTCTCTTTGGTGTTGGGCAGTAAAGAAGCGACTGCTGCAGTTTTCTTTCGTGAGGCGATTCAGGTCAATGCACTATTCTTGCTTGGAGTCGTATCGGTCGGATTGGGTGGCCTTTCGCTGCATCTGACCTTGCTCCGTCGAGGCTTGCTTCTGGCTGGGACCTTGGCCGTTCTGGAAAAGGTCCTGGAATGGCCATTTGTGGCTCAATGGTTCTTGAAGGCTGGCGCCAGTATCTCGGCTGATCTGATGTCCATGGGTGAGGCGAAGTACCGTGACGGTGTCTTTCGGGCACAGTCAACTTTCGAGCATCCAATTATGCTGGCGAGCGGTATGGCTGTGCTGGCGACGTTGAGCATTTGGGAATTCACCCGTAATGGAAATCAGTCGGCAGTTAGACGAGCTCTTCCAGCGATTTTTGGTTTGACTGTTGCACTAGGCGGAGCTTGGGCAAGTGGGAGTCGGACGGCCTTGTTAGGTATGGCCTTTGCTCTGCTGATTCCACTTTTGTTGCGTGGAGTTATTGCGCTCGGTAGCGTGGCCCTGATCACTGTAATGTGGTCTATGACATTGCTCACTGCGACCTATCTTGTCGGGGACGCAGTCCTTGGTGGTGGCGATGGTCTGATTGGCGACTTGATCAAAGGCCGCAGCGACGATGAAGCCATGAGTACCGAATTGCGAAGAGTGATGTGGGACAAGGCGGTAAAGCTCTTCGAAGACAGTCCCGTTCTCGGCTTCGGGCCTGGCTCAGAAGTTCTGGCGTCCGTGCAAATGGGTGATATATCTACGATTGACAATTCGTATATAGCATTGCTCGTTTCCAGAGGGTTTCTTGGGCTGGCCACCTTTCTGCTGATGTTCGGGCTGGCGATGACGTTCATGTTCCGACTCCGAGATCGCTTGGTGTCTTCCGGCAATGCGTCACTGATCCTCGTGTTTGGTGGAATGTTGATTGCCACGCTGGTCATCCAGTTTGGCAACTACATATACACTGGATTTTCTTATGCGTTCTTCTCACTGGGCGCTGTTTCTGCAGTTTTGGCCAAGCCGGATAGCCCGGCGATACGCTGATTCCGAAATAAAATGAAGACTATCGCCGTCTACGTATCTGCGTATCCTTGCAACAGCGCCGAACCATCTGCCGGTACCCAGTTGGCGTTGCAGAAGGTGAAGCAATTAGCCACTGAATACGATCAGGTCTACGTCTTTAGCTTTTGCCGCTATGCGCTTCCGCCCGAGCAGGGGTTCCCTTCAAATGTCCTCGCCAGCGATATAAGAATCGGGCGTTGGCATACTTTGCTGTCGCAAATACTCTTCCCGCTGCATCCCCTCGGCGTCGCCGTTCGCATGGTTGCTATCAGGAGCGCCGGCCTGAGTAAGATTCCAAATCCAGATCTGGTGTATGGGGATTTCACTCAATCTTTTGGATGCGTGCCAACCCGGTGGACTTCAAAAGCGGAAGTTCGTATTCATGACACGGTCAGAGAGCTGTACGGACGGCAATCTAGGTCCGGGTCTATTCCCAGGCGATTGATTGGGTTGATCGAATCTCTGCGATGGCGCTGGTATGAGCCATTTGTGTGGCGCAGCGCTCGCGCGGTGCACTGCCTCACGGATCGCGAGGCAGAGGCTGTTTCTACAAGCAGAGGATCAAGCACGGGCGTGCTTGTGGAGCGGCCAATTCCATCTTATGTTTGCCGAACCCGAACCGCGGCCTCCGTGGTGAAGGGACGGCTGATATTTTGGGGGAACTTGGCTCGCCCTGAAAATTCGTTGGCCGTTGAATATTTTCTGGAAAATCTGTGGCCTGCGATAAAGAAAGCGGTACCGACTGCAGAGTTTCGAGTGGTTGGCGCGAATCCACCGCAAGCGCTTCTGGCGCGAGCCTCTGATGGGGTCTCATTCACTGGGTTCGTGGACGACCCCGCTGTAGAGTTTGAGAAGGCGCACTTGTCCGTGGCGCCACTGACGTTTGGTGCAGGAATAAAGATCAAGGTCTTGGAGACGGCCTTCTCCGGTATCCCAACCATTTGCACTCAGGTGGCTGCCGACGGTATCTGGGATGACGTTCCAAACGTTATTGTCGCTGGTGACGACAGGGCTTTCGTGAAGGAGTGCGTCGCTAGATTGAGTTGATTGTTTTTTTTGGATACTTGTCGATAAATAAATGAGTCGTTGGGGGGGATTGGATCATGGGCTTGAATGCGGTTCTTGTTGGGGTACGTGCCAGCTTTCAACTAATTGTTCTTTATCTTTGCGCACGCCTGCTCGGCCCTGAAGGGTACGGTACTGTCAGCTTTGGGATGGCTACCGTGGCGGTTCTTCAAATATTCTTGGACGGTGGACTGTCGTCTGTTGTCGCAACCACCCCAGGGCTAAAGCACTCGGTCCGCCGCGCGCTTCATTGGTGGGGTGTTCTTGTTGCGATGGCGGTCGCTTTGATCTTGATCGGTGCAAATTGGATCGGCGTTGGTTTTCTTGGTTCAGGAATGAGCGGATGGTCGCTCGGGTATATCGCTGCCTTTTTGATCGTTTCGAGCTTGGCGGCTCATCGTAAGTCGAGTGCGGAAGCGGCAGGCAAGGTCGTCAATGTTTCGCTTATAGAAACAGTGTGCGTTGTTGGTGGCTCATCGACGTCCCTGGGGCTTATATATGTGACCAGAAATCCGGACTTGTATTTCTTGGGATTGTTGGTCGGTGGTCTGTTGCAGTTTGTTTTGACTGCCATGTTCCTTCGAGATGGCTGGAGTTTTTGGGGTCATGTAAACATGACTGATTCCAAGCCATATGTGAAGAGCGGAATTTCATTGGTGGTTGCTTCTTTGGTCGGAAACGGGTCGGCGCAAGCTGATATTTTTATTGGAAAAATATTTCTGACCAGCTCTGAGTTGGGGACCTATGCACTAATTCGAGACTTGGTGAATCGAGTTAACGCTTTGGTGACGCCGGTTTTAAGTCGAGTTTACATGCCGCGTATGGTTCGCCTGGTATCTGATGGCGCGCCTGACAGCAAGGTCAACCTGCTGTACAGGGGCCTGATTTCGGCTTACGCGCTGAGCTTTGGAATGATTTCTCTTTTCGTTGCCGGTACCAGCTCTGGGTTGGCTAACCTTGTTTTTGGCGATCGTTGGAACTTTCATCAAGGACTCCTTTTCTCACTTGGAGTCTGGGGATGGTGTCGTGGCCGTGCTTTGTTGATCGGACCTGCGATGTACTCCAAGGGTCGATATGAACTCGCCCTGCAGTGGAATCTTTTGCGCTTGGTTCCTTCTGTTGCCGCTGTATTTTTCGGGGTTCGTTGGGGCGCGATTGGATTGGCTTGCGCTGTGATGTGCGCCTCCTTATTGGAGGTGTTCTTTCAGTACATATTCGTGGAGCGCCGTCTTGGATTGAATGGATTGATTGAGCTTTCGCTCATTCCGCTTTCTTATTCCTCGGCGGGTGCGATGTTGGCGGCGTTGATGTTTTATATCGCTAATCCGGCTGATGTGATTGTTGCCGCTTGGGTCTGGGTAGGGTCGTGTGCCGCGTTGTTCTTGGCTGCCCTCCGCTTGGGTTCTAAGTATTTTAAATTTAGTGGTTAAGTCTAGGGTCTTGTACTGATGGGTAAGCAGAAATTTGAGGTTTGGCATGAATACGGTTCTCCACATCACTATCGTGGGCTGGAGGCTATTTGCAAATTGCGCGGTGCAGAGGTCGATTATTTTGAGTTTCGCTGGTTTCGCCAGATGGTTAAAGCTGCGACGAGGCGGGATGGTGCCCTTGTTCTGCGAGGGTTTTTGAACGGACTCGCCTTGATTCGTCGAATTTTTTCTGGATCGAAAGGCGTAAATTTCGTTGTGGGCGCTGCGCCTTATGACTGGCGAGTGCTTCTTCTTGTCTTCGCTGTGCGCAACGGGAACTTGTTATGGCATAACTCATGGCCAGTCTGGGATGGTTCTAATTCCGCAAAATCCAGCAGATTTGGGGCTTGGGTCTGGGCTAAGGTTTTTCTTCCCCGAGTGAAGCAGGCTTTTTTTGTGACGGAGTATGCGAAATCTGCCTTTCTCCGTTCGGACATGCCAAAGATGCCGATTTCGGTTGTCGCGCATTCTTTTGAATCAGAAATTTTCAATGCTGCAACAAGAGTGCAAGAGCGCTCAGTGCCCGTCATCCGACTGCTCTTCGTTGGAAGGCTAGTTAAGTCAAAAGGGATATTTGATGCGCTGGACGTGGTTCGACGTTTGTCCAATCGATTTTCGGTGAAGTTTTCTGTGGTCGGGAGTGGTGCGGATTCCAAAATTTTGTCCGACGCTGCCGTTGAACAGGGCTTGAATGTCGAGTTTTTAGGCTCGCTCGGACGTGGCCGGCTCGCAAAGGAATTTCAATCCAGCGACTTTTTGTTGTTGCCGTCCAAGCGCATTCAAGGTTGGGAGGAGGCGTTTGGCATGGTCGTGATCGAAGCGATGGCTTGCGGGTGTATTCCTCTTTGTACCGACCATGCTGGCCCCTCTGAGATCTTGTCTTCTGAATTTCCGGACTTGCTGTCCTCGGAGGAGGATTTTGTTGTGAGAGCAGAAAAATATATCGATTCCCTTTGCGGTGATGGATCGAAATTTCATTTCGTGCAAAAGAAAGCGGAGGCCTTTGCGTTTCGGTACTCGGAAGACGAGGTCGCAAAGCGTTGGGTAAAGGCCTTCTAAAGTCCGCCTGCACATGACCACTTCTGATGGGGTGTTTGTGAACAGGCGCGCTGCGTTGCTTCTTGGGCTGACTGCATCGGGTTGCGCTTTTAACGAGCGGGTTCCTTCCGTTCGGCGGGGCCGTACGGAAGATCTTGTTCGATGGTTGACCTCGGTCGCCGTTGGCGAGTCTGATGCGCCCTTACGTCAGTTCATGACGTCGGTGGATATCTTGCATCCGGTTGTTGTAAAAGTGCTTGCCTCCGGTGCGCGATTTGATTTCTCAGGAGTCCAGCTGCGGGTGCCTATTTTTTCTAAGGCCGCCTGGGGTGAGCGCGATGCTGTGATTTCATTTTTTGGTGATCAATTCACAGCTTCCGGCATCGAATTGCAGGCATTTTTTAGATCCCCCGCATTGACTGGCGTGGCGTATGTTTCTGGGGTGGGAGGGCGTTTTTATGATTGTTCGTTGTACGGATTGGGTTGGGTCGGATTGAGTATTGGTGGATCCGCTGCAGGGGCATGTTCGGATACGTTTGTTGCAAATTGCTTTGCGGGTGGCTGCCGTTTCGGCTTCTTTGGTTCTGGATCAAGTACCGTATTTCGGCTTTGCTATGCCACTCATCAGTGGTCCCAGTCGGCTGAGTTCCCGGATGGCCGTTGGCGCCCCGAGTCCCATTTCTATGATGGTTTTGTATTGTCTCGAGGGCGCGGCGCGTTGCTTGATCGATGTGTGGCAATCGATTGCGGGCAGTCTGGTGTGTACGTGGGTGCGTACGAGAACGTTTCAATTATCGGGGGGGAGTATTCTAGGAATTTTAATAAGGGTGTGGATTTCGGGCCGTCCGCGCCGGCGTCCGCTTCTGATGTATTCGTGTCGGGTGTGCGCTGCTTGAATAACGCGACCGGGAACATTCATTTGTTTAATGTTCGAAACGGAAGGGTCAGTGGATGTTATGTTCGCGATGAACTACGCACGTTCGCGCTGTCCGTCGATGGCGTGTCAAAGGATGTTTCGTGGGTAAATAACGACTTTTCTTCAAGTGGGCGGGTTGTCTTTGTCGGTGACAAAGTGATTCGCGCCAGTCCAGAGGCTTGAGGCGTCCTCGCCGGTCCGTCGTTCGTTGTTTGGATTTTTTGGCTTTTGTTGTATCATGTTAGTAGTTTTGTGGCGTTGCTTTTCCAATTTTTGCGATTAATTCCATGAATTCCAAAAACTTGCCGATTCATGTGGGCGGGGGCGCGGAGGTTGCCGTGGTTGGCGCGCCGGAGTCTCGTGTTGGATTCTCTTTGCCATCTTCTGAGGGAGATGGCTTCGAGATTCTTGAGTACTGGCGCAGCTTGGTGAAGCGGCGGTGGTGGATTGCGCTTTTGGCAGTTGCTGTTACTGTGGCATCTGCGCTTTTTGCGTTTGCCATGAGCCCCGTTTATCGATCAACTGTGACGGTTTTGATCGAGTCAGGCAAGGGCAAGATTCTCTCGATTGAAGATGTTTATTCAATAAACGGTCAGCGGGAACATTACCAGACTCAGATTGAGATACTTCAGTCACGAGAGGTTTTGGTTCGGGCAGTCAAGAAGCTTCGTTTGTGGGAAAATCCTGAGTACGATCCAAGGATTAAATCGAGTGGGCTGCGCGACTTTTTTATTTCTATAGCCGGCTCTGCGTCGACAGCCAAAGAGTGGAATGAAGATGCGTTGGTCGACGCTGTGGTTGAAAAGATCGGATCTCAGATTGCCCTTGATCCTGTCCGTCTGAGTCAGTTGGTGAAGCTAAGCGTCGAGTCCAAGAACCCAGATACCGCCGCATTGGTCGCGAACACAATTGCCAGCCAATATATCGAGGCTGATCGCGACGCCAAGTTCAAAATCTCGCAAGAGGTCAGTTCTTTTTTGCAAGAACGAGTGGGTTCTTTGCGCGAGAATCTGACCCGTTCTGAGCAGGCGCTTCAAGAATATCGCGAGCGCAAGGGTGTTGTCAGCGTTGGAGGATCCTCGCAGGCAATGGCGTCGCAGCAAGCAACTGGCGCATTGGGTAGTTTGATCGCTGCGCGCGCACGTCGTTTGGAGCTTGAAAATGCATACGCTCAGGTGCGATCGGTACTGGACGGCGATTATTCGTCGGTCTCGGCAGTGCTTCGCGATCCTATCGTTATTGCGGAGAGTGCCAAGTTAAGTGACGCTCAGCGCAAGCTTTCGGAGCTCGCAGAATCGTTGGGGCCACAGCATCCGTCTGTTGTTTCTCTTGGGGGTGAGATTTCTCAGATAAAGCGTTCGCTAGGTGCGGCGCAAAAAGCTGTCGTTCGTAGCCTGATGCGCGACTACGAGGTTGCCAGTGGGACTGAAAAGTCTCTGGAACAGGCGCTTGGTCGGGTACGCAGCGATGTTCAGAATCTCAACCGCGAAGAATTTGATCTTGCTGTTTTGGAGCGCGATGTCGTTACAAACCGTCAGCTCTACGAGATGTTCATGAGCCGCGCTAAGGAGACCAACTTGGCAGCTGATGTGCAGGCTAATGTGGGACGGGTTGTTGACCAAGCTGTGCCGGATGTGCGCCCTGTGAAGCCCAAGAAGGTTCAGTTCGTCGTCATGTGCGTGGTTGTTTCATTGTTGATCGGTGCTGCTGCAAGCATTTTGATTGACCGTCTGGACAACACCGTCAAGGGGCCTGATGACGCTGAGCAGCGCCTGCGCCTGCCCACCCTGGCCGCCATCCCGCAGGTCAAGGATCTGGACCGTCTCAAGCTCGGCCGCTACTTCCTCGACGACAACCACTCGCACTATGCCGAGGCCATCCGCACGGCCCGCACCGGCATCCTGCTGTCGGGCCTGGACGTCAAGAACAAGATCCTGCTGATCACGTCCACCGTGCCGGGTGAGGGCAAGACCACGCTGTCGCTGAACCTGGCCCACGCCCACGCGCAAACCAAGAACACGCTGCTGATCGATTGCGACATGCGCCGCTCGCAGGCCTCGCGCAGTGCCGATCTGCCGCCGGGGGCCAAGGGCATCACCAACTTCGTGGCCGGCGCCCCGCTGGAAGAGTGCATCTACCGCGTCAAGGACAGCCCGCTGATGATGATGCCGGTGGGCGATCTGCCGCCCAACCCGCTGGAAGTGCTGCTGTCCAACAAGTTCAAGGAGGCGCTGGCGTCTCTGGCCGAGCATTTCGAGATGGTCATCATCGACAGCCCGCCGGTCGAGCTGGTCAGTGACAGCCTGGTGCTGGCGCCCATGGTCACCAACATCGCCTATGTGGTGAAGGCCATGGCCACCCCGGCCCCGCTGGTGCGCAAGAACCTGGTGCGCCTGCAGCGCGCGGGCGGCAAGATCCTGGGCGTGGTCGTCAACGATCTCGATTTCGAGGCCGCCCGCATGTACTACGGCGAGTACGGCGCCGCCACCTACAGCTACGGCGGCTACAGCAACGCCAAGCTGACGTATGGGGGCAGCAGCACGGCCAAGGCGGCCGAGGGCGGCGGGTCGCCGCAGGCGTGATGTTCAGGGCCTGCGTCGGGGTGATGCCCGGCGTGGGCCTTGGTTGGCGCGGAGGGCGTCAGCGCGCCAGTGTCAGGCCTTCGGCCCAGGCGGCGCTCATCTTGTCCAGCAAGGGGCGCGGCACGCGGTCGTCGCCGCGGGCCTGGGTCAGGGTGTCGCTCAGGGCGTGGGTGATGGCCTCCAGCACCCGGGCCGGCTGGCTGACGCCGCAGATGCGGCGGCCGAAGTCCAGCAGCTCTTCCCGCGTGGGGTAGGTGCGGGTCTGGTGCCGCCCGGCGAACAGCTTCAAGGCCAAGGTGCGGTCCTCCAGCTCCGGGCCGCCGGGGTAGCGGGTGTAGGTGTAGATGGCCGTGGTCACCACGTCGAACATCGGCGCCAGCCAGATGTCGTGCGTGCCGCGGTACAGCACGCCGAAGTTCTTCAGATGCGCATCGCCATTGCGCACCATCACCGAGAACGCCACCTGGGCGAAGAAGCGGTGCAGGTTGTCTCCGGGCAGCCCCAGCTGCCGCAGCAACTCGGCCACGCGCTGGTAGCTGCCCTGGTACTTGCGGTCCGACAGCACGTCGCGCACGCGCAGGCCGGCCAGCGCCGCGATGTCCTCGAAGCCCAGGCGTTCGGTGCGCCCGTCGGCCTGCGTGACCATGTCGAACCGGTCCAGCACCAGCATCTGGCCGTCGTCGGACAGCGCAAAGCCGGGCACCGCGATGCCGGCGCTTCGGGCAGCGCTCAAGCACAGGAACTCGTTGGCGCACAGGCCTGGATACGCCGGGCTGGCGGCCTTCACGATCAACGACGGGATCGGCACGGTGGGCCGGTCCGGCACCATGATCTTGGGCTGCATGCCGGCGATGCCTGCGCCGGTGCTCAGGTAGGCGGCCACCAGGTCGTCGAACACTTCCGCGCTGTACCGGGTCTTCAGCAGGGCGTCCTTGCCCATCGCCGGCGGCGGGGCCCGCTCCGGCGCGCCCGGTTGGCGGTAGCCCAGCCGGCCGATGCCGTTGTGCCCCACCAGGGCCAGCAGGTGCATCGGCGTCATCGGCCGCTTGGGAAACAGCTGCCGGATGCGCATGAACAGATCGCCCTCGGGCAGGTTCTGGTCCATGGGCGCGAACAGGTCGCCGTCCTGCCAGGTCAGCTGAGCCTTGGCGGGCATCAACAGCGCGACAGCAGGCTGCTCAGGCGTCGCATCCCGGTAGCGGAACTCGTAGGTCGATGTCTTGAGCAGCTGGCCGGCCAGGGCGTGATCGCCGATGGAGACGTCCAGCGCACGCAGGCGCTCCGGCAGGCCGTCAGGCGCCATGGTCGTCGCCTTCGTCGTCGTCCATCCGGAACCGACGGGCCACCTCGGCCGCCGAAGGCAGGCCCACCGGTTCCAGCCGCAGCCCCAGGCCCAACGCCGCGGCCACCGCCAGCAGGGACGACACCGTGCTGTCTTCCCCCGCTTCCAGCCGGTAGACCACCTCGCGCACCTTGCCCGCGCGCTGCGCCACCTCGGACTTGCTCATCCCGAGCGCCAGGCGCCGCGCCATCAACTGCTGGCCGAGCTCATCGGGGAGGCGGATGGTGTCAGTCATGGCTGGCATTTTTGGTGCTGCGCGGGGGTTTTGCAAGGTATGGCTGGCAGTTCCGCACGGATGGCGTGCTCAAGGATTACATCGCCCAGCGCAGCCGTCCCGGTTCGGACGGTTCCTAGTCTTGCGGATGGGGCTGGCGCTGGGCCACCGCTGGCGTCCAGGAAGCAGTTGGTCTCCATCGGGCTGCCAGACGCGATGTCTATGCGCCTCTGGCGTATAGTTGGCGCATGTTCACCGTCGTCGAGACCCTGCTGTTCCAGAAGCAGTGGCCTGCGTACTGGACAGAAGAGGAGCGCGCAGAGTTCGCTGCGTTCCTTTCTGCCAATCCGGAGGCTGGTGACGTCGTTCTCAAGGAGATCCGTCGTGCCCTCGAAGACTGAGCCCCTTTCCCATCAGGCGCTTGCCCAGTACGAAGCCAACCGCGATCTTGGCGCGGAGTTGCTTCAGTCCATCCGCGAGATGAAGGCCGGCAAGGTTGCCGTGGTCCACAGCCCCGCGGTGGAAGCGCGAGAGAAGACCGGTCTTTCGCAAAGCCAGTTCGCAGCTTTGCTGGGCGTTTCCGTGCGCACGCTCCAAGGCTGGGAGCAGGGGCGCAAGCAGCCCAGTGGCGCTGCCCGCACGCTGCTCACCATCGCCCGCACCAACCCCGCTGCGCTTCTGGCTGTCGCCGGAAAGATCTGAGGTCCAGGGCCTCAGGCCCAGCGCTGCGGCCACCACCTCGGCGAGGCCCAGTTCCGCGACGGTGTCGCAAAAGACGTCGCAATGCGGGGCGCGGTGTTGCGTCGCGTGGTGCGTATGTTGCAATCAGCGCCCCATGATCGACATCCACTGCCACCTCCTGCCCGGCATCGACGACGGCCCTTCCACCGTCGAGGACGCGATGGCGCTTGCCAAGGCCCTGGCCGATGACGGCATCCAGCACGTGGTATGCACGCCCCATGTGTTCCCGGGCCGCTTCGAGAACCGGCGCACCGGCATCCTCGACGAGTTCACCCGCTTCCAGGCGCTGCTGGCCCAGAGCGGCATCCCGCTGAAGCTCAGCTGCGCGGGCGAGGTGCGGCTGACGCCCGAGAGCCTGGATCTGCTGCCGCTGGGCGAGCTGCCCTTCCTGGGCCAGGTGCAGGGCTTCAACACCATGCTGCTGGAGATGCCCGACGGCCAGGTGCCGCTGGGGGCCGATCGCTTCGTGTCCCACCTGATCCAGCACAAGATCCTGCCCGTCATCGTCCACCCCGAGCGCAACCGCGGCGTGATGGAAGATCCCCAGCGCCTGGCGCCCTTCATCCACATGGGCTGCCCGGTGCAGGTGACGGCGGCCAGCCTGACCGGCCACTTCGGCGCCAAGGCCCAGGAAACGGCGCAGACGCTGCTGGACGAGGGCTGGGTGACGGTGATCGCCAGCGATGCCCACAACCTGCAGGGCCGCCGCCCGCGCATGGGTGCGGCGCGCGACTGGCTGCACCACACCTACGGCGCCGCCGCCGCCTATGAGCTGACGGTGGCCGCTCCGGCGCGGATCTGCGGCATGGCGCTGTGAGCGGCCGCGGCGACCGCGATGTGCTGCGCCACATGCTCACGCTGGCCACCGGGGCCGGGGTGGGCAAGCTGGTGGGCATCGCGGCCATCCCGCTGATCACGCGGCTGTACGGGCCCGAGGCCTACGGGCTGTTCTCGCTGCTGCTGGCCGGCACCACGCTGGCCTCGCCCTTCGTCACGCTGCGCTATGTGTCGGCCATCCTGCTGCCTCAGCGGGTGGGCCAGGCTCAGGTGCTGGTGCTGGCGTGCTTCGGGCTGCTGCTGCTGTCGTGCACCCTGATGGGGGGGGTGTTCGCGCTGTGGGGTGACACCCTTTTCGGGGTGGTGGGGGCCGCCCGTCTGGGGGATGTCTGGCCGCTGCTGCTGGGCTCGATCGCGCTGGCGGGCAGTTACGAGATCCTGTCGGCCTGGGCCTCGCGCCACAAGCGCTTCCGCCCGATCGCGCTGGCGGAGGTGGGGATGTCGGCCTCGGGCAGTGCGGCCAAGGTGCTGATCCAGGCGGCCACGCCGCTGTCGGGCGGGCTGCTGATCGGTCATCTGGTGGGCCAGGCCTGGGGCTGTGTGGCGCTGGGGCGGGCGCTGTGGCGGGAGTGGCGATGGCCGCGGCGGCTGCGGTGGCGGGTGGCGGCGGCGCTGCGTCGGTATGCCGATTTCCCGCGTTATCGGATGCCGGCGCAGGTGCTGCTGGTGGTGTCGTCGCAATCGCCGGTGTTCTTCGCGGCGGCGCTGTGGGGCGCCGATGTGGCGGGGCAGCTGGGCCTGGCCTTCACCGTGCTGGCCATGCCGGTGAGCCTGCTGGTGCAGACCACGGCGCAGGCCTATTACGCCGAGATCGCGCGCCTCGGCGCCGGGGATGCGGCGCGGCTGCAGGCGCTGTCCGTGGGCATCGCGCGCAAGCTGGCGCTGCTGGGGGCGGTGCCCTCGCTGGTGCTGCTGGTGGGCGCGCCGACGCTGTTCCCGTGGGTGTTCGGCGCGCAGTGGGCGGATGCGGGGGTGTTCGCGGCCATCCTGTCGGTCTACCTGGTGGCGCAGTTCGTGTCCAACCCGCTGACGCAAGCGCTCAACGTGCTGGGGCGCCAGCGCCTGTTCCTGTGGTTCGATGGGGTGCGGGCGCTGATCACCCTCGGCGCTTTCGGTTTTGGGGTGTCACTGGATCTGACACCCTTCTTCACGTTGGGGTTATACAGTGCGGGCCTTGCGGTCTATTACGGGCTGAATGCGTGGACGGTGCTGCGCTTGATCCGCCAGCGGCTGCCCCGCTGATCGGGCCGTGCGGTTCCTGGCGATTTCCCAGACATGAGTTCGAAGTTCAACACGGTGTTGATGGTGGCGTTCCTGTGCCCGCCGGAGTTCGGCGGCGCCATCGTCCAGGCCCTGCGGCTCAGCCGTGAGCTGAAGCTGCAGGGGCAGGATGTGCATTTCCTGGTCGACAGCGGCGGCCAGCCCTCGGGCGAGTTCCTGCAGGACGACGTGCGCGTGCTGCGCCGCGCCACGGGCGCGCTGCCCCAGCGCTCGCTGGTGCGCCAGGTGCTGTGGGCGCTGCGGCTGATCGCCTTCGCCTTCGCGCACCCGTCCTACACGGTCTACCACTTCCATTCGGTGCGCGGGCCCGAGCTGCTGGCCATGCCGGTGCTGCGCTGGCTGGGCCGCCGCACGGTCTACAAGATCACGCTGGCCGGCTCCGACGATCCGCTGACGCTGGGCCGGCGGCGCCTGATGGGCGGCCTGTACCGCTGGCTGATGCGGCAGATCACGCTGGTGATCGCCATCTCGCCCAAGCTGCGCGACATGGCGGTGGCCGGCGGCATCGACCCGGCGCGGGTGGTGATGGTGCCCAACGGCGTCGCGCCCGAGCGCTTCCACCCGGCCACCGCGGACGAGCGCACGCAGCTGCGCCAGCGGTTCGGCTGGGCGGCCGATGAGCGGGTGCTGCTGACCGTGGGCTCCATCGAGCACCGCAAGGGCCTGGACACGCTGCTGCAGGCGTTCAGCCGCGTGCGCGGGCAGCTGGCGGGCAGCCGGCTGGTCATCGTCGGGCCCGGCAACCGGGACGACAACCCGTTCTACGTCGAGCTGCAGGCCTGGCTGGCCGCGCACGGCGTGCAGGGCGTGACGTTCGCGGGCGCCTGCGACGACGTGGCCGACCGCATGCGCGCGGCGGATCTGTTCGTCTTCTGCTCCCGCCAGGAAGGCCTGCCCAACGTGCTGCTGGAGGCGCTGTGCTGCGGCCTGCCGGTGGTGGCGATGGACATCGAGGGCATCACCGGCTGGGTGCTGCAGGGCCGCCCCATCGCCCGCAACCTGCCCGACCGCGACCCCGACCGCTTCGCCGACGCCTGCCTGGAGCTGCTCGGCCGCCTCGACCGCCCCACCTGCCACGCCGCCGCCGCCTCCGCCGCCCACGACTTCGGCATCGAATCCATCGCCCACCACTACCGCCGTATCTACGACGCGCTTTGATTCGATCGGCTTCGATCGGGGTCAGGTCTTGCCTTTTGCTCCTTCGAACGGGGGGGGCAAAAGGCAAGACCTGACCCCGCTTTGGTTATGACCCCTCGTTTTCCGGTTGTCGATGCGCTGAAGGCGGTCGCGGCGCAGTTGATCGTCTGGCATCACCTGGTGGCCTATGGGCCGGTGTCCCAGGGGCTGGATCAGGCCTGGCCTGCGGTGTCGGGCTGGCTCTACCAGGATGGCCGCATCGCGGTGCAGGTGTTCCTGGTGGTGGGCGGCTTTCTGGCCGCGCAGGGGCTGGCGGGTGTGGCCCGCAACCCGTGGGCCGCCATCGGCCGGCGCTATGTGCGGCTGGCGCGGCCCTTCATGCTGGCGGTGGTGCTGACGGTGGCCGTCTCCGGCCTGGTGCGGCCGTGGTTCGATGATCCGATGCTGTCCGAGCCGGTCGAGGGCCTGAACCTGCTGGCCCACGCGCTGCTGCTGCACGGCATCCTCGGCCATGAATCGCTGGGGGCGGGCGTCTGGTACGTGGCCATCGATTTCCAGCTCTTCGCGCTGTGGGTGCTGCTGGCCTGGGCCGGCCGGCGCTGGCCGGCGGCGCGGGCGTGGGCGGTGACGGGCGGGGTGGCGGTCTCGCTGTTCGTCATCAACCTCGACAGCAGCTGGGATGTCTGGGCGCCGTACTTCTTCGGCGCCTACGGCCTGGGCGTGCTGGCCGCGCTGCTGCGCGAGCGGCGCTGGCTGGCCACGGCGCTGATCGTGGTGCTCGGCGGCGTGGCGTGCTGGATGGAGTGGCGCAGCCGCATCGCCGTGGCCACCGCGGTGGCGCTGCTGCTGCTGTGGGCCGGCGCCTGGCCGCGGCTGCTGGGGCGCCGGCTCGATGGCCTGAGCCGCCGGCTGGCCGATGGCTCGTACACGCTGTTCCTCACCCACTTCGCGGTGCTGGTGCTGGGCAACGCGCTGTACGCCGCCGCCGGCCTCGATGGCGCGCTGGCCGCCAGCCTGGCCGCCATCGGCCTGTGGGCCGCCAGCCAGGGGCTGGCCCGCGCTTTTGACGCCCTATCCACGCGTACGATCCGCCTGCCGGGGTCAGGTCTTGCTCTTTGCTCCTTCAAACGAATGACAAAAGGCAAGACCTGACCCCGCTCAAACAGGAGGCATGCCGATGCGCGACAGTGTGTTGATCGTGGATGACGATGTGAATGTCATCGTCGCGTTGCAGGTGTTGTTGGGGGCGGCGTATGCGTTGCGGGTGGCGCGCAATGGGGCGGATGCGCTGCGGCTGGCGCAGGCGGATCCGCCGGATCTGGTGCTGCTGGATGTGGAGATGCCGGGGCTCGATGGCTATGAGGTCTGCGCCCGGCTGAAGGAGGTGCCGGCGCTGGCCGAGGTGCCGGTGATCTTCCTGTCCCAGCACCATGACGACGCGGCCGAGCTGCGCGGCCTGGCCGTCGGCGCGGTGGACTTCATCGCCAAGCCGCCGCGGGGGCCGGTGGTGCAGGCCCGCATCGCCACCCATGTGCGGATGAAGCGCATGGCCGATGCGCTGCGGGTGGCGGCCTGGATCGATGGCCTGACCGGCATCGCCAACCGCCGCCGTTGGGACGACGTGCTGCCGCGGGAGTGTCTGCGTGCGCTGCGCAACCGCCGGGCGCTGGCGGTGCTGATGATCGATGTCGATCACTTCAAGGCCTACAACGACCGCCATGGCCATGCGGCGGGAGATGCCTGTCTGCGTGATGTCGCCCAGGCCCTGCAGCGCTGTGTGCACCGGCCGGCCGATCTGGTCGCGCGTTATGGCGGCGAGGAGTTCGTGATGCTGCTGCCCGACACCGATCTGGCCGGCGCCCAGGCCATGGGCGAGCGGGTGCTGGCCGAGGTGTCGGCGGTGCGGCGGGTGCACGGGGCGTCGTCGGCCAGCCCGTGGGTCAGCGTGTCGATCGGCGGCAGCGCCTTCGATGCCCGCAGCCCGGGTTGGCAGCGCGATGGCGACGCGGTCCGCGCCGATCTGTCCGCGCGGGATGCGCTGGAGCGGCTGTCGTCACAGGCCGACACGGCCCTGTACGAGGCCAAGCGCCAGGGCCGCGCCCGCTGCCTGTGCCCGTGGCCGACCGAGGTGGCGGATGCTTGACCGCCTGCGCCCGCGCAGCACGGCCCTGGCGGTGCTGGCGCTGGGTCTGGGCCTGACCGCGGCGCTGACCTGGCGCCGTGCGACCGAGAACGAGCGCCTGCTGCAGCAGCGCTTCGATCAGGCCTCGTCCGCGCTGGTGACCGAGGTCGAGCGGGCGGCGGGCGCCATCGGCAAGGGCATGCGCGGCGTGCGCGGCTACTTCCAGGGCACGGGCACGCAGCGGCTGACGCAGCAGGGCTTCTCGGCCTATCTGGCCTCACGCGATGTGCCGCGTGAGTTCCCGGGCCTGCAGGCCGTCGGCTTCCAGCAGCGGGTGACGGCCGCCCGGCTGCCCGCGTTCCTGGCCCGCATGCGTCAGGCGCACGGGCCGGACTTCGCCCTGCATCCAGTCCGCCCCGGCGTGGCCGATCACGTGGTGCTGCAGGTGGTCTCGGATCCGGTGGCCTACCGCGGCTTTCTCGGCCTGGACAGCCTGGCCGACCCGCGGCGCGCCCAGGGCGTGATCGCCACGCTGCGCAGCGGGGAGCTCCACGGCAGCGCGCCGCTGGTGGACTGGGCCGGGCCGGCCGGCCGGCCGCCGCACGCGATGGTGGTGCTGTACCTGGCCATGTACCCGGACGGCCCGCGGCCTGCCGCGCCGGATCTGGCGCAGGCCCGGGCGGTGGGGGTCGTCAGCGCGCTGGTGGATGTCCACGCGATGCTGGCGGCGCCGTTGGCCACCCAGCCCGGGCTGCAGCTGTCGATCGACGACCAGGATGCGGACGGGGCCTGGGTGGCGGTCTACCGGCCGGTGGCCGCCGTCACGTCGGCGCGGTCGACCGAGGCGGCTCCGGCCCGGCGGGTGCGTGAGCTGCCGCGCCAGGTGTTCCAGCGGCAGTGGCGTTTGTCGGTGCGGCCGACGGCGGCGTGGCTGGCGGGGCAGAGCCTGCCCTCGGCCAGCCTGGTGGCACTGGCCGGCACCCTGGCCAGCAGCCTGCTGGGGCTGCTGGTGTACCTGGCCCTGGCCCACCGCGGCCGCGCCGCGCTGGAGGCCGCCGAGCGCGAGCGCACGCAGGAGCTGGCCACCGCGCTGCGCGACAACCAGGCCCTGCTGAGCACGCTGCACACCCATGCGCTGGTCTCGGCGGCCGACCGGCAGGGCCGCATCACCGAGGCCAATGACGCCTTCTGCGCCCTCAGCGGCTACAGCCGCGAGGAGCTGATCGGCCAGGACCACCGCATCGTCAACTCGGGCCTGCATCCGCCCGGCTTCTGGTCGGACATGTGGCGCATGGTGGCCAAGGGCCAGCCCTGGCGCGGGCAGGTCTGCAACCGGGCCAAGGATGGGTCGCTGTACTGGGTCGACAGCGTGATCGCGCCTTTCCTGGATGCCGACGGCCGGGTGCAGCGCTACATCTCGATCCGCACCGACATCACCGCCGCCCAGGCGGCCCAGCAGCGCATCGCCGACAGCGAGGCCCGCTTCCGGGCGCTGACCGAGCATGCGCCGCTGGGCGTCTTCGCGGCCGATGCCTCCGGCGCGATGACCTATGCCAACGCCCAGTGGCAGGCCATCTTCGGCCTGTCGGCCGCGCAGAGCCTGGGCCACGGCTGGCAGACCGCGCTGCACCCGCAGGACCGGCTGCCGCTGCAGCAGGCCTGGCGGCAGTGCGCGGCCCAGGGCCTGACCTGCGACCAGGCCTTCCGCGTGCGGCGCGCCGATGGCTCCGAGCGGCGGGTGCACGGCATGGCCCAGCCGCTGTTCGATGCCCGCGGCGCGGTGACGGCCTACGTCGGCACGGTGCAGGACGTCACCGAGCGGGAGGAGGCCGCGGCCGCCCTGCGGGCCGCGCAGGCCTCCGCCGAGCAGGCCAACCGGGCCAAGAGCGCCTTCCTGGCCAACATGAGCCACGAGATCCGCACCCCGCTCAACGCCATCGTCGGCCTGAACTACCTGCTGGCCCAGAAGCCCCTGGCGCTGGAAGACCAGGAGCTGGTGCGCGGCATGAGCACCGCCTCGCAGACGCTGCTGGGCATCATTTCCGACGTGCTGGACATCTCCAAGATCGAGTCCGGCGAGATGCGGCTGGAGTCCGCACCCTTCCAGCCGGCCGCGGTGCTGCTGCGCGGGGTGGCCATGCTGGCCTCGCCGGCCCGGGCCCAGGGCCTGCAGCTGGACGTCGATGTCGATGCATCGGCCTGCCCGCTGGTGCTGGGCGATCCGACCCGCTTCGGCCAGGTGCTGACCAATCTGCTGGGCAATGCCGTCAAGTTCACCAGCCAGGGTCGCATCGGCGTGACGCTGCGCGCCGATGCGGCGCCGGCCGCCGAGGCGGTGGCGCTGACGGTGGTCGTCGAGGACACCGGCATCGGCATGCCGCCGGAGGTCGTCGCGGCGCTGTTCCAGCCCTTCATGCAGGCCGACGAGACGGTGACGCGCCGCTTCGGCGGCACCGGTCTGGGCCTGTCCATCGTGCACCAGCTGGTGGGGCTGATGGGCGGGCGGATCACCGTCGAGAGCACGCCGGGGCAGGGCAGCCGCTTCACCGTGCGGCTGGTGCTGCCGCGCGCGCCCCTGCCGCTGCAGATCGCCACCGACGTCGTCGAGCCCGACGAGCGCGACGACGGCCGCGACCTGCACGGGCTGCGCCTGCTGGTGGCCGACGACAGCCGGCTGAACCTGGACGTCGCCCGCCGCGTGCTGGCGTTGCACGGGGCGCACGTGCGCTGCTTCGAGCGGGCCGAGGATCTGCTGGCCGTGCTGCGCGCGCAGCCGCAGGACCACGACGCGGTGCTGATGGATCTGCAGATGCCCGGCATGGACGGCTACGAGGCCACCCGGCGCATCCGCGCGGAGCCGGCCCTGCGCAACCTGCCGGTGATCGCGCTGACCGCGGGGGCCTTGACCTCGGAGCGGCAGCGCGCGCAGGACGCCGGCCTGACCGACTTCCTGACCAAGCCACTGGTGCCGCACCAGCTCGTGAACTGCCTGCGGCGGCTCGTGCCGCGGGCCGCCGTGCCCGGCCCCGCCTTGCCGGGGGTGGACGTGGCGCGGGTGATCCGGGATCTGCAGGGGGACCGCGTGCTGTTCGGCCAGATGCTGCGCCGCCTGCTCGACGAGTTCACCGATCTGGCCCGCCCGCTGCCGGCCGGCGGCGCGGCGCTGGCCGCCGATGCGATGGCCCGCGAGCAACTGGCGGCGCGCGCCCACAAGCTGGCCGGCAGCGCCAGCATCGTCGGTGCGGGCGAGATCTCCGGCATGGCGGCGGCCCTGGAGATGGCCCTGCGCGCGGCGGACGGCGCCGATCCCCCGCGCATCGACGCGGCCGCATCCCGTCTGGCGCAGGCGCTGCAGGCCCTGCAACGGGCCGCCCAGCCCTGGCAGATCCGGGAGGACGCCGGCGGTGATCAGCCCGCCGGGAGCCCCGACGACAGCACCGCCGACAGCACCACCGAGTGCCCCGACGCCCCGACGCTGCAGGCCCTGGCCCGCCACCTGGAGCTGCACCGCCTGGACGCCGTCAGCGACTGCCGCCGCCTGCTGCCCGCCCTGCGCCGCTGCGCCCCCACCGCCGACATCCGCGCCCTGAGCCTCGCCCTCGACGAATACGACTGCGCCAAGGCCGCCAGCCTGATACGGGGTCAGGTCTTGCCCTTTGCTCCTTCAAACGAATGACAAAAGGCAAGACCTGACCCCGATCGGAGGCTCAAGCTCGGGGCATGTCGTCCGATGCCCTCGACATGGCGAATCCATCCCCCATGGCCGGGCAACGGGCCGCGTGGTCCGACACCCAGTCCATGGTGGACACGACGGCCGCCGCGCACGAGAACCTGGCGCTGCGCTGTCTGCTGGACATCGACCAGCGCACCGCGCTCGGCATCTGGGTCTATCCGGGGATGTGGCTGCTGGTGTGCGTGTTCACCGGCCTGACCGACTTGCATCCGTGGCTGGCCTGGGGCCATGTGGCGGGCCTGTTCGGCCTGTCGGTGGTGCGCTATGGCCTGCACCGGCGGTTGCCGCAGCTCTTGCACAGCCATTTCCGCGCCACGGCCTTCGCCTTTCGCGCACTGACCCTCCTGATCGCGCTGTACTGGGGCGGGTTGACGGGGCTGTGCATCGTCAGCCTGGATGACCACGGCGCCGCCTGGATCATGCTGGTGCTGATGGTGGCCTTCTGCGGCGGCGGCAACGCGCTGTTCGCGATCGACCGCACGCTGCGCTATCCGTATCCGCTGGCGCTCGTGCTGCCGGTGGTCGCCTGCCAGGCCTTGCAGGACGACCCCACGCAGCAGGTGATGCTGGGCCTGGAGCTGGCGCTGCTGCTGTACCTGCGCCGCTCGTCGGCCATCGTCTACGCCGACTACTGGGAGGCCCGCCGCGCCCGCCGCCAGCTCGCCCGCCAGGCGCTGGCCCTGCAGCGCGCCAGCCTGACCGACGGCCTGACCCAGGTCCACAACCGCGTGGCCTTCGACCGCCTGGGCGAGCGCGAATGGCGCCGCCACCAGCGCGACGGCCAGCCCCTGGCCGTGGTGATGGTCGATCTCGACCACTTCAAGCGCATCAACGACACCCACGGCCATCCGGCGGGCGACCGCTGCCTGCAGGCCGTGAGCGCCGCGCTGGCGGCGGCCTGCACCCGCGCCGGCGATGTCGTCGCCCGCTACGGCGGCGAGGAGTTCGTCGTGCTGCTGCCGGCCACCGACGCCGGCGGCGCCGTCGACGTCGCCGAGCGCCTGGCCCGCGACATCCGCGCCCTGCGCCTGGACGTCCACGGCACCCCGCTGTCGCTGACCTGCAGCATCGGCGTCTGCGCCCGCACCCCCGACCGCGACGCCGGCCCCGACGCCCCCGGCCTCGCCGCCCTGATCCAGAGCGCCGACGAGGCCCTCTACCGCGCCAAGCGCGAAGGCCGCGACCGGGTGGTGCTGGGGCGCTGATCCCGATCAGGCGCCGCGGCGGCGGGGGTGTCGCACGATGCGGCGCGACGGGGCGATGACGGGGGCGACGTCTTCCTGGACCGCGACGTTGGGGAAGGCCGGGGTCAGGTCTTGCACTTTGCTCCTTCAAACGAATGACAAAAGGCAAGACCTGACCCCATCCCTCAGGTTCGGCGCGAAACGGCCGATCTACCTGCGGTCGCTATCCCTTTTCCGGTCTTGTCGATGTCCATCTCCGTCGTTCCCTCTGGCGGCGTTCTGTCCCGCCTCTCGTTGACCGCCAAGCTCAGTGTGTCCGCCGCGGCGCTGTGCGTGCTGGCGGTGGGTGTCACCAGCGCGGTGCTGGGCTGGCGTGCGTCCCAGCAGGCAGCGCAGGAGGCGGACGTGGCCGCCCATCTGGCCACGCGCGATGTCGCCGAGGCCGTGGCGGCCGAGGTCGGCCACAGCTACAGCGCCATCAAGGCCTTCGGTCAGGCCCTGCACGGCATGAAGGCCGCCGGTCAGCCGCCGTCCCGGCCGCAGATCGACGCGATGGCCCGCCGCATCCTGGAGGAGCGCACCGAGTTCATCGGCGTCTATTCGATCTGGGAGCCCAACGCGCTGGACGGCCGCGACGCCGAGTTCGCCAAGAGCGGCCCCGGCTACGACGAGACCGGCCGCTACATCGCCTACTGGAACCGCGGCGCCGGACAGATCGCCGTCGAGCCGCTGCTGGATTACGAGAAGGCCGGCGCCAACGACTGGTACGACGTGCCGCGCCGCACCCTCAAGGACGCCCTGATCGAGCCCTATCTCTACCCGGTGGCCGGCAAGGACGTGCTGATGACCACCGTCACCGCGCCCATCGTCATCGACGGCAAGTTCGTCGGCATGGCCGGCGCGGATCTGCCGCTGCTGGCCCTGTCCGAGCGGCTGGGCAAGCTCTCGCCGATGCCGGGCGCCACGGTCGAGCTGTTGTCCAACGCCGGCATGTACCTGACCGGCAAGGACCCGAAGCGCCTGGCCAAGAAGGCCGAGGACGTGCCGGCCGAGGCGCTGACCGCCATCGCCCAGGGCAAGGCCTTCCGCCAGGCCGACGCCCAGGGCTGGGTGCACCTCTATCAACCGGTGGTGGTGCAGCCGGGCACCTTGCCCTGGAGCGTGCGCCTGTCCTACCCGGTCGATCAGAGCCTGGCCAGCGCGCATGAGCTGATGGGCATCGCGGTGGCGGCCGCGCTGGTCAGCTGTGCCTTGGCCGCGGTCGCCATGTTCGCCCTCGTGCGGCACCTGATGCGCCCGCTGCGCCAGCTCAGCCACACCATGACCGAGCTGGGTGGCGCCGATGCCAACCTCAACGTCCGCCTGCATGACCAGGGTCACGATGAGCTCGCCCAGATCGGCCGCGGCTTCAATGCCTTCATGGTCAAGGTGCGCGACGTGTTCGCGCAGGTGCGCCAGGGCGCTGACGGCGTGTCGACCGCCAGCAGCGAGATCGCCCAGGGCAACCACGATCTGTCCTCGCGCACCGAGCTGCAGGCCAGCGCGCTGCAGCAGGCCGCCTCATCGATGAGCGAGCTCGGCCACATGGTGCGCCAGAACGCCGACAGCGCCCGCCAGGCCAACCAGCTCGCCGACGAGGCCGCCACGGTCGCCCAGCAGGGCGGCCAGGTGATGGATCAGGTGGTGACCACCATGCGCGACATCCATGACGCCTCCCGCCGCATCGGCGACATCATCGGCACCATCGACGGCATCGCCTTCCAGACCAACATCCTGGCGCTGAATGCGGCGGTGGAAGCGGCACGGGCCGGCGAGCAGGGCCGCGGCTTCGCGGTGGTGGCCAGCGAGGTGCGCAGCCTGGCCGGCCGCTCGGCCGAGGCGGCGCGGGCCATCAAGACGCTGATCGGCAGCAATGTCGAGCGGGTCGAGGCCGGCAGCGCGCTGGTCGATCAGGCCGGACAGACCATGCAGCAGGTGGTGGCCAGCATCCAGCGCGTCAACCAGATCGTCGGCGAGATCAGCCAGGCCAGCGCGGACCAGGCGCACGGCGTGGAATCGGTCGGGCAATCGGTGCTGGAGATGGACCGCGGCACGCAGCAGAACGCGGCCCTGGTCGAGCAGATGGCCGCCGCCTCGTCCAGCCTGCGCAGCCAGGCCGGCGAGCTGATCGGCGCCATCTCGGCCTTCGACCGCCGCTGAAGCTTCGGCCGGGGTCTTCGGCCGGGGTCAGGTCTTGCCTTTTGTCATCTGCCTTGCTGGCAAAGGGCAAGACCTGACCCCGTGCTGAAAAAGTTGCACGGGGGCGGATTTGTGGTCTATACTTGCGGCTTCAGTCGCGGGGTGGAGCAGCCTGGTAGCTCGTTGGGCTCATAACCCAAAGGTCGCAAGTTCAAATCTTGTCCCCGCAACCACACCAAGGTCCACGGTCATCACCGGCCGGCGGTCCTGCAAAAAGCCACCCTCGCGGTGGCTTTTTGCTTTGTGGCGCTGGCGTCCAGCAGGGCTGCGCGCGGGCGGCGTGTCTTTTCAAAACGACATCACCCGTAACAACTTGTGAGAAAAGGCGGCTCAGGTCCTTTTCTGACAACCGAAGGCCGCTGCATCGGGGATTGCCACCCGGCTTGGGGGGCTGGATGCCTGTCTGAAACCGGTTGTGGCTCGGACAATGAGCGCTCGCTTTTTGTCGCGGGTGTTCTTCAGTGGCCGATCTGCAGTCCAAACGGGTAGTCAAGACGAAAGTCCCGCCCGCTCCTCGGTGGGATACCGTTCTCTGCGCCTGTCTGTGCGCTCTGCTGGTGTGGGCACCGCTGCCGCTGGGCAGCAACCGGCCCTGGGCTGCCGCCTTGCTGGCGCTGATGGTCTGGGCCGTCGTCGCGATCCATCTGCTGCTGCGTGTGCGCGATGCGGTCGCGCTGCCGGGCGAGCTCGCGCGCCGAGCCTTGCCCTGGCTGGTCGCGCCGCTGGCGGGCTTCACCGTGCTGGTCGGGCTGCAACTGGCCGGCTTCGCCGGGTTGGGCACGCTGGAGGCCTCGCAGACCCGCTTCCATCTGTTGAGCAGCCTGGCCCACGTGGGCCTGGTCTCGGCCGTGTTGCTGTGTGCGCACAGCGACAAGCGCGTCAAGTGGCTGCTGTTCGCCATGCTGGGCGCGGGCGTTCTGCAGGCGGTGCTGGCGGTGCTGATGCTCAGCGGCCGGCAGACCTTCTGGTACATGTTCTACCAGTTCGCCTACAACGGCCGGGCCAGCGGCACCTTCCCGAATGCGGATCACCTGGCGGGCTACATGGAGCTGTGCCTGTCGGCGGGCTTCGGTCTGCTGGTGAGCCAGTTCGGCGGCAGCTCGGCGGCGGACTCGGATCGCGAGCTGAGCTGGCAGCGCAAGCTGCAGCACGTGATGCAGTTCATCCTCTCGCCGAAGATGCTGCTGCGCCTGGCGCTGGTGGTGCTGGTCGTCGCGCTGGTGATGACCCACAGCCGCATGGGCAATGGCGCCTTCTTCATCGCGCTGCTGATCGTCGGCGCGGTGATCGCCATCGTCTCGACCAAGCTGCGCCAGGTGGCGATGTGGCTGGTCATCAGCATGGTGGTGGTCGATGTCTTCATCATCGGCCAGTGGGTGGGCCTGGAGAAGGTGGTCGATCGCCTGCAGGACACGGTCGAGGCCACGCAGCTGGAATCCGAGGCGCGGGCCGACGGCCAGCTGGATCTGGGCCGCGGCGCCGCCGAGGGCAAGCAGGAGGAAAGCCTGCAGGATCGCCTGCGCGCGCCGCGCCTGGCCGCCGGCCTGATCGACGAGGCCCCGGTCTTCGGCAAGGGCGCCGGCACCTTCTATCTGCGCTTCCCGGCGATGAAGCAGCCGGCGATGACCGGCTTCTGGGACCACGTCCACAACGATTACATCGAGATCGCGGTCGACACCGGCCTCGTCGGTCTGGGGCTCTTGATGACGGCGGCGCTGGCCACGCTGGTGCGCGCGGTCTCGCTGCTGCGGGACAACCAGCCGCGCCTGCACCGCGGCGTGGGTGCGGCGGCGCTGATGGCGCTCGTCTGCATGGGCCTGCACAGCCTGGTCGATTTCAACCTGCAGATCCCCGCCAACGCCGGCGCGCTGCTGGTGCTGATGGCCCTGGCCTGGGCGGTGCCCTGCGGCAAGCCGCTGGTGGCGCGGCCCCGCGGCTGGAAGGGCTACAAGCCGCAGGACAAGTCGTCCGTCGATGCGCAGCCGGAGCCGGCCGTGGCCGTGACCGGCCAGGACGTGATGGCGGGCCTGCCGCCGGTGCCGTCCCTGGCGGCTGGCGCCGGCGTCGGCGCGGTCGGGGTCGCCGGCATCGTGCCGCCGCTGGGCGGCGCCGGGGCCCTGACGCGCAAGGTCAAGCCCCAGCCGCCCGCCCCGGGTGAGCTGACCGGCGAGCAGATGCGCGGCCGCCGCACGGTGTGGTCGGTGCTGTCCGCGGTGGCGGTCGTGTTGTGGCTGTCGCTGAGCTGGATCGGCACGCCGGTGCTGCTGGCCGACTACGGCACCCAGCGGGCCCGCCAGCTGGTTGGCAGCTGCGCCAGCCACGTCGCTCAGTGGGACGAGAAGGACTGGGCGCCGGTGCAGCGGCAGCTGGAGTGGGGCGTCTCGATGCTGCCCGACCACGGTGCGCTGGCGGTGGCGCTGGCCCAGTTGCATGCCTGCCGCGGCGCGGCGACCTGGGACGACACGGCGACCAGCATCGCCGAGTACCAGCGGGCCATCGAGCTGCTGCGGCAGGTGTCCGTCCTGCGTCCGATGCATGCCGGCACGCTCAGCGTGATGGCCATCGCGATGTGCGGTGCCGATCGTCCGATTGGCGAGATCCAGGATGTGTGGCGTCAGGCCTTGCGCCTGGGGCCGTACGAGGCCGGCGTGCAGTCCAACCTGTTGGACGTCGCCCTGCGTGTCTGGGGCGATGCCCCGCCTGACATGAAGAACTGGACCTTGGCTTACTACGATGCGGCGCCCGTCTGGGCCCGCAAGCGGATTTACAAGCAGGCGCAGCTTTTGCAAGTGGCCGATGCGTTACCCGCGCCCGAGCCTGCAGCTGGTGCATCCGCCGCAGGCAGCGCACGCTGAGCGTGACGTGGCGCTGTCTGTGGTGCATGCGTGTCGGGCGGCCTGACACACTCCCCCCTAGCAAACAAGGGGGTGAGTGGATCCTCCGGGATCAAGGGTTTCCCGATGCTTCATGTTAATGTTCGTCGCAATCCAATCTACGCGCTGCAAAGCGCTTGGGAGCTAAAGATGAAATCTATGACGATCAACACGGTGGCGCGTGCCACCCTGGTGCTCGTGGCCGGCTCGGTCCTGGCCCTCAGCGCTAACGCAGTTGGCCGCCGCACGACAGCCCCCCCGCCGGTGGTCGCTCCGGTGCCGGTCCCGGTGGCCATCACGCCCGTGGTCGCTCCGTCGGTGAACGCGCCGGTGGTCCTGAACCCGGTGGTGTCCTGCAACGCTGGCGGCACCAGCACGGTCAGCCGCTGCTGATTCCGCCCTGAAGCAGCCCGGCGGGCTGCTTCCCTTCCTATAAGAGTTCCTATCGTTGGGGCCTTCTGGCTCCCGGGCGGAGCTTTGTCCGAACTTCTCTGGAGTCCGAAGCCATGAAGGCCTTCCACGTCCGTGACGCTCTGCGCGTTGCTTCAGCCGCTGCGGTGCTCGCCGCCGCGTCCACCTCTGCCTCCGCTGTGCAGCAAGTCGTCTTCGACTCGCTGACCAACATCTCGCCGTCGGCCGAGCTCGATTCCAACGGCAACTGGACCGGCACCTACACCTGGTCCTACGTCGATTTCTCGGGCGAGACCGTCGGCTCGACGGCCTACAACGCCGTGGCCGAAGTGGGTGACCAGATCTCCCTGGCCGGCACGCTGCGCGCTGTCGACTACGTCAACATCGGCCTGTTCCAGGCCGCCGGTGCCGGTGCCTCGTCGTTCTCGCTGACCGTCTCGATCTACGACACCGCCGGCAGCCTGCTGGTGTCGCAGACCAGCGGCACCGTGAGCCTGGGCTCGGTCCTGACCACCCCGACGCTGATCCCCAATGGCGTGCTGGTCCCGGTCCAGGTCGACCTCGGCCCGTTCAACCTGCCGGATACCTTCACCTACACCGTCGCGCTGAACGCGGTGTCGGGTGACACCGACAGCCTGGGCTTCGCGCTGTACGACTACTACCTGAACCAGGGCGCCATCGTCGGCACCGACGTCGGCACCACCGGCGACGCCATCAATGGTTACGTCACCGACGCCTACGGCAAGGTGCTGTCGACCGACGCGCTGTCGACCAGCCTGGGCAATGTGGACTACACCGCCTACGGTTACACCCCGGCCGTCCAGTTCGTGGCCCAGTCGGTCGCCGTGACCCCGGCCGTCCCCGAGCCCGAGACCTACGCCATGATGCTGGCGGGTCTGGCCGTCGTCGGTCTGAAGCTGCGTCGCCGTCAGGCCGCCCAGGCCTGATCGCGCCACCTGCCGGGTGGATCCTGCGGGATCCCTCGGCGGGTCTCGGGCCTGCAAGGGTCTGAACAACGGCACGCGCCCCCGCAAGGGAGCGCGTGCCGTTTTGCTTGGGGCCGCCGGGAAGGTGGCCCCGGCAGGCGTCAGTGCGATCGCACCAGGTACAGCGGATCGCCGAGCACCGGGCTGCCCATGTGCGCTGGCTCCCGCTCATACTGCGTGCGCGCCTCGGCCAGGGCGTCGTGCGCCCGGTCCAGCAGGCGCTGGTAATCCGGGTGCCCGTCGTGGATGGCCAGCCCGGCGACGATCTGCAGCACCGGCACGATCTGGTTGCCCAGCCGCAGCGGGGCCTGGGTCAGCCGCCGCAGCAGGGCGGACGAGATGTCCTGCGCATGGGCCTCGCCCACTTCCGTCAGCAGCAGCAGGAACTGGGCGTCGCCGTAACGGAAGACGTAGTCGCCGGCCCGCACCAGATCGCTGATCTGCTGGGCGAGCTGCGCCAGGACCAGATCGGCCATGGCATCGCCCAGCGTGGTGCGCACCATGTCGAAGCGCTGAATCTCGATGGCCAGCAGCGCCAGACCCTGTGCGGCCTGATGGGCCAGTCCGATCTCGCGCTTGGCCACGGTCGGGAAGAAGCGCCGGTTCAGCAGGCGCGTGACCTGGTCCAGACCGTCCTCGACCTCGCCGGCGCGATCGAACAGGTGGGTCAGCAGGCGGCCGATGCCGTCGAGTTGCTGCTGGAGGTTGAACATCAGCGCACCGGCCTCGGCCCCGGCCAGGCGGGCGGCCCGCAGGCGGGGCACGGTGCTCAGCTCGATCGCGGCGATCGCCTGCTGGATGTCGCTGAGCTCCACCGACGAGCCGAACAGCATCGGGGCCTTGTGGCGCACCCACAGCGTGAACGGGTCGCCGTGTTCCGGGATGCCTTCATCGGCCGCCGGCAGGGCCGTCGACGAGGGCTCGAGCAGCCAGTAGTGGTGCATCTGCAGCTGTTGCCCCCACTGCAGCAGCTGGCGTTGCTGGCGCTCGCGCTCGGTGCGCAGGTTGTGGGATAGCTGGAACAGCCGCAGCGACTCCTCGGCGCGCTGCAGGCGCTTGCCGTTGGATTCGGCGATGCCCACCATCGCGTCGCGTGCGAGATCGACCATCTCGTAGACGTGCTGGATGGCGCTGGCCAGATCGCCACGGTCCAGATGCTGGTGCGCCACCTGGGTCAGCGCCGACTTGATGTGGCGGGCGCCGGCCGAGACCAGCCGGTTGCTCACGCCCATGCGCGCATGGGCCGCACCGGTGCGCTCCTGCAGGTCCAGCAGGCTGCGTGCCGGCTGTGCGGGGTCGAACAGCGTGCTCAGCCAGTGGGACATGGCCCGTCGCAATCGTTCGGGTACCTCGCCGCGGCCCAGCAGCACATGGGCCTCAGGATGGCGGTTGGCTGCCGCATAGAAGCTCTCGGCGATGGCATCGGCCTGGTGCGTCACCAGATCGTGCAGCGCATCGCGGATGGGCTCGGTGACCCGATTCCGAGCGTGTTGGATCGCATCTTCGAGCGAGTCCTGAAACTGCAGGTACGTGTCCTTCATGTAGTTGGCATTTCGTTGCAAGGACGGATTCATTCTTGATCTGAGGAGCCTGTGGCTGTCATGGAAGCTACCCGCAGCTAGGGTTTTCAGGTGTGCAAGAGCGCACGCCCGCACGGGAAAGTCCGGATCATGTTGCCCACCTACAAGATCGGTCGCTGCGTCGTATTGCCTCATTCCCGGCAGTTGCTGCGCGATGGTGTGCCCTTGGCCGTCGGCGGTCGAGCCTTCGAGTTGCTGCTGGTCCTGCTGGAGCGGCGTGGGCGCCTGGTCAGCAAGGAGGAGCTGTACGAGCGGATCTGGCCCGGCCTGGCCGTCGAGCCCAACAACCTGTCCGTTCAGGTCTGGACCTTGCGGCGGCTGCTGGGGGCCGATTGGCTGAAGACGGTGCCTCGCCGTGGCTATCTGCTGGTGCCGGGGCATCCGGACGCGCCCGGTGAGCCCGATGCGCGGGCGGCGCCCGACGATGGCGATCGTCCGGCCTCGCCATCGCAGCACGATGCCCTGGCCACGAACGGTCCGGCCATGCTGGCCCGCAGCCTCTGGCATCACCCGTGGATCACGATCTGTGCCGGCACGCCGGCCCTGCGCGACTGGTGGCTCCGCGAGACGGCCTTGCGCTTTGCCCGGGCTGCCGACGTGATGGCCTGGCATGTGCAGGACTGGTCCCAGGTGCTGCCCCGTCTGGGCCGTCTGTGCGAGCGTGGCGCGGTGGTGTGCCTGCACGATGTGGGGCCGGCGGAGCGGACCCGCCTCGCGCTGCAGCCGCAGATCCGCCAGCAGCTGCTCGCCCAGGCCGGTGCCGATGGCGGCGGTGATCGGGGGCCGGGCCGGCCGTTTCGATTGCTGGTGCACAGCGCGGTGCACCTGAGCGAGGCCCAGGCCTGGCCCGGCGAGCGGGTGGTGCCCTTGCGCGAGCCGATGCCCATGCCGATGCCCATGGCCATGCCGGCAGGGGCGGTGCTGTCGCCTCCGCCGTCCGTCGCGGCGGCCAGGCTGCGGTGGCAAGGGCGTTGACCGGGGCATGGCGTGCGGGCATCGGCGGCTCAGCATCGGCCTGCCGGCCGGCGGCCGCGCCACCGTCCCCGCGCCACCAGCGCACAGAAGATCTGCAGCCGGCCGCCCAGGTCCAGACCGGCCAGTCGAGGGTCCTCCTGCCCGTCGAGCACGAACATGCCCTCGTCGCAGCCTGCGCCGATGAGCACACACAACGGAACTGAGGCGCACACCAGCGCCATCGGTTTGCCGTGGCGCCAGGCGTCGCGGACCCAGTCCAGCGCACCGGGATCGCCTTGCAGCCCGGCCATGCTGTAGGGCGCGCCGAGGATCGCCACGGCATCGAAGCACGCGGCAGGGGCCTGCCCGAGCGTGACGTCCGGGATGAGGTGACAGCCGTCGGACAGGCTCACGCAGCCGGGTCGCATGCCGATCACGCTCAGGCGCGCACCGGCCCGGTTCAGCTGGGCGGCCAGGATCCGCAGGATGGCGGCGTCCGCTCCGGCGCTGACGAGGGCACCGACGTGGCGCCCGCGCAGGGTGCCCGGTCTGGACCGCGCCGCGCTCAGCGACGGGTAGGGCGCCTGGGCCGCCGGTGGCAGCGGCGCGCGGGCGGGGCGCACCCGGCGCTCGTCGATCGCCAGGCGCTGGGCCAGTTCGACGCTGAGGGCCTCGTCGATCACGCGCAGGTGCCCGAGCAGTTGCAGGCGGACGGACGGGCGCGACAAGGGGCCGAGCTCGCGCGACAGGGTGTCGATGAGCTGCTCGCGTTCGATCGCATCGAGCGCCTGGACGAACTGCTGGCTCTGGCGGTACGGGCCCTCCGTGGCGCGCGCGGGCGACGGATCCGGGGGCTGTGCCGGTGGCCAGCGTCGGGCCGGACCGGGCATGCGGGCGGATGCGGGCCGCGCCGTGTGGCGGAGGTGTGCGCGCTCGGGCCAGGATCGGTCCAGGGTCATGCGGCCGATGACCATCAGCGGGGCGACCTCCTCCGGGACCAGCGTGGTCGGATCCCGCAGGTCGAAGGGCCAGCCCTCGCCGTCGTGCTGGTCGAAGATCTGCACGCACAGATCCCAGCTCGGGGGCTCCTGGCGCGCGATGGCGTCGTGCAGATCGCGGTGGTGGTGGTCCGGGCTGGCGCAGGCGAGTTGACGGCCTTCAGCGCCGCTCAGGCTGCTGATGCCCAGGGTCGAGCGCCACTGGAACCGGCCCCAGCGCCAGCCCTGCGGGCTGTCGTCCAGGCGGAAGGTCTGCAGGCCGTAGCCGTCCATCCAGCGCAGTGACCGCGGCAGACCCCGGTCGCTCATCGCCCAGAGGGCCATGTGCAGGCGACCGGGCGCGTCCGCGACGGCGCTCCAGAAGCGCTCGCGGACCGGGAGCGGGCGCGACTCGGGGTCCTCCTCGGCGGTCGGCATGCCGGGCCAGGTCAGGGGCGGGCCGTCGCGCGCCAGCCCCACCGGCAGGCTGCAGCCGTTCAGGTCGAACGTTTCTTCGCTGCCGTGGAAGCGCACGCTGAAGCTGCGCGCATCCGGCACCGTGTCGGCCCGGCCTGCGCGATCGATGACCCGCGTGAAGCGGGCCGACACCGGGGTCTGCTGCCCGCGACGGGACAGGACCTCCGCGTGGCTCAGGCCGTGGCCGTCGATCAGGCACTCGAACGTGCCGTGGGCGGTGCAGGACGCGCGGTCCGTGGCGGGCGGGGTGGGCATGCGTGGCGTGTCGGCCTCGCAGGGGTGGCCGCAGATGGGGGGCGTGGGCATGGGGATCTCCTGCTGCGGGCGGGATGGCGGTACGGCGCAGGTCGCGATGCCCGGCTGTCCGGACGCGATGCTGCGGTCCTCGTGCCGCGTCCGCTGCCGGCGCAGTGCTCCGGTGCATGTCAGAAACGGGCTCTGTCCGTGATGTCTCTGTCCGCCGGCAAGCTGTCGGCGAAGAGCTTTAAAGGACTTGCCCCGCAGGCACTTTCCAGAATCCAGTCATCACAGATGGCAGACAGAAGACAGGGAAGGCGAAATCCATGATCCGGTTGGCAGTGGTTGATCAGCAGATGGTGGCGCGCATCGGGATTCGGCAGGTGGTGGCAGGGCAGCAGGACATCGAACTGGTCTGCGAGGTCGACAACGGGCAGCAGGCGCTGGACATGGTGCGGCTGCAGCCGCCGGACGTGCTGCTGCTCGAACAGTCCATCGACAGCGCCCAGGCGGTCGATGCCCTGGTGAAGCTGCGGACCCGGCATCCGGAGCTGCCCGTGCTGGTCTTCGGGGCCTTTCCCGAGGAGCGCTACGCGACCATGCTCCTGCGCAACGGCGCGGCCGGCTACATCGAACGAGACGCCCGACCTGAGGAGCTGCTCGACGCGATCCGGCGGGTGTCCACCGGTCGGCGCTACATCAGCGCCCGTGTGGCCGATCTGCTGGCCGACGAGTGGACCGGGCGCAGCCAGCAGACGCCACACGACGGCCTGTCGCCGCGCGAGCTGCTGGTCTTCCTGTCGCTGGCCCGCGGCAACACGCTGACCGCCGTGTCCCGGCTGATGTGCCTGAGCGTCAAGACCGTCAGCACCTACCGCGGACGCGCGCTGCGCAAGCTCGGCCTGCAGACCAACAGCGAGCTGACCTACTACGCGATCAAGCATGGCCTGATCGAGTGAGGGGCCGGCCGGCCGGGTGCGCGGCCGCCCCGGGTCCGCGTGCCTAGAATCCGCCGCCTATGCCAGCGGTGAGATTCGATTCGGTCGAGAAGACCTACACCGGTGCCCGAGGCACCTTCCAGGCCCTGCGGGGCGTGTCCTTCGACATCGCCCAGGGCGAGTTCTTCGGCCTGCTCGGGCCCAACGGCGCGGGCAAGACCACGCTGATCTCGATCCTGGCCGGCCTCAGCCGCGCCACGGCCGGCCGCGTGACGGTGATGGGCCACGACGTGCGCGCGGATGCCGCCGCGGCCCGCAAGGCGCTCGGCATCGTGCCGCAGGAGCTGGTCTTCGACCCGTTCTTCAGCGTGCGCGAGGCGCTGCGCATCCAGAGCGGCTACTTCGGCGTGCGCGGCAACGAGGCCTGGATCGACGAGCTGCTGGCCGAGCTCGGCCTGGCCGACAAGGCCGACGCCAACATGCGCCAGCTCTCGGGCGGCATGAAGCGGCGCGTGCTGGTGGCCCAGGCGCTCGTGCACAAGCCGCCGGTCATCGTGCTCGACGAGCCCACGGCCGGCGTGGACGTGGAGCTGCGCAGCACGCTGTGGTCCTTCATCGGCCGCCTGAACCGTCAGGGCTCGACCGTGCTGCTGACCACCCACTACCTGGAAGAGGCCGAGGCGCTGTGCCACCGCATCGGCATGCTCAAGCAGGGCCAGCTGGTGGCGCTGGACCGCACGGCCACGCTGCTGCAGGCCGCCGCCGCCACCATGCTGCGCTTCAAGACCGATCAGGCGCTGCCCGCCGCGCTGGCCGCCCAGGCCCGGGTGACCGGCCGCATCGTGCAGCTGCGCGTGTCGGATGCCGCCGGGGTCGAGCAGGCGCTGGCCGCGCTGCGCACCGCCGGCGTGAGGATCGAGGATCTGGAGATCGGCCGGCCCGATCTGGAGGACGTGTTCGTGGACATCATGAACGGAGCCCAGCGATGAGCGGCGCCCCGCGGCTGGCCGGTGCCGGCACCCTGTTCCGCAAGGAAGTGCTGCGCTTCTGGAAGGTGGCGTTCCAGACCGTGGCCGCGCCCGTGCTCACGGCCGTGATGTACCTGCTGATCTTCGGCCACGTGCTGGAGGACCGGGTCGAGGTCTTCGACGGCGTGGCCTACACGCGCTTTCTCATCCCCGGCCTGGTGATGATGAGCGTGCTGCAGAACGCCTTCGCCAACGCCTCGTCCAGCCTCATCCAGAGCAAGATCACCGGCAACCTGGTGTTCCTGCTGGTCTCGCCGCTGTCGCACTGGGCCTGGTTCGTGGCCTATGTGGGCGCCAGCATGGTGCGCGGGCTGGTGGTGGGTGCCGGGGTGTTCCTGGTCACCGCCTGGCTGGCGCCGCCGGGGCTGGTGCAGCCGCTGTGGGTGCTGGTCTTCGCGCTGCTGGGCTCGGCCATGCTGGGCGCGATGGGCCTGATCGCCGGGCTGTGGGCGGAGAAGTTCGACCAGATGGCCGCCTTCCAGAACTTCATCATCATGCCGATGACGTTCCTCTCGGGCGTCTTCTACTCGGTGCACTCGCTGCCCGGCGTGTGGCAGGCGCTCAGCCACGTCAACCCGTTCTTCTACATGATCGACGGTTTCCGCGCGGGCTTCTTCGGCCACAGCGATGTCTCGCCGTGGTTCAGCCTGGGCGTGGTGGGCGCGGCCACGGTGGGCGTCTCCGCGCTGGCGCTGGAGCTGCTGCGCCGCGGCTACAAGATCCGCGGCTGAGCGCGCGCGCCGGGCTCAGGCCAGGCGGAACGCGCGCACCACGCTGGCCAGGTTCTCGGCCTGGTTCTTCAGGCTCTCGGCCGCCGCCGCGCCTTCCTCGACCAGGGCCGCGTTCTGCTGCGTGACCTGGTCCAGCAGGCTGACCGCCTCGCCCACCTGGCCGATGCCGGCCGACTGCTGGGTGCTGGCCTGCGAGATGTCGGCCACCAGCGAGGCCACCTTCTTCACCTGGGTCACGATCTGGCCCATGGTGCGGCCCGCATCCTGCACCTGGCGGGAGCCGGTCTCCACCCGTTGCGTGCTGGTGGCGATCAGCGACTTGATCTCGCGGGCGGCATCGGCGCTGCGCTGGGCCAGCGTGCGCACCTCGGTGGCCACCACCGCGAAGCCGCGGCCCTGCTCGCCGGCGCGCGCGGCCTCCACCGCCGCGTTCAGCGCCAGGATGTTGGTCTGGAAGGCGATGCCGTCGATCACCCCGGTGATCTCGGCGATTCGCCGGCTGGCGTCGGCGATGGCGTCCATGGTCTGCACGGCGCTGTCCACCGCCTGGCTGCCTTCGGCCACCGAGTCGCTGGCACTCAGCGCGAGGCGGCTGGCCTCCTGGGCCGTCTCGGTGTTGCTGCGCACCGTGTGGGTGAGCTGCTCCATCGACGCGGCCGTCTCCTCCAGGCTGCTGGCCTGGGATTCGGTGCGCTGCGACAGGTCGGCATTGCCCATGGCGATCTGCGAGGAGCCGGTCGCGATCGACTCGCTGCTCTGCCGCACCTGACCCACGATCTGCACCAGGTTGCCGGTCATCTCGTGCAGGGCCTGCAGCAGCTGGCCGGTCTCGTCACCGGCGCTGCGGGTGACGACGGGGACCGAGGCCGTCAGATCGCCCTGGGCGACCGTGCGCGCGATCTGCACCGCCTGCTCGATCGGCGTGGTGATGGACCGCGTCAGCCACCACGCGGCCAGCGTGCCGGACAGCAGGGCCAGGGCGCCCACGATCCACAGGGTGGTGCGCGCGGTGCTCGCGTCCTGGCTGATCTGCCGGCTCCGCGTGGTCGCCAGTTCGGCCTGGAAGTGGCCCATGTGGCTGACCTCGGCCTGCAGGCGGTCGAGCGCGGGCAGCGTGGCGCTGCGCAGGTGGGCCTCGGCGCCGCTGCGGTCGCCGGCCTGCAGCAGACCCAGGGTCTTGGTGAAGCTGGCGACGTAGTCGGCCCGCAGCGGCTTGATGCGCGCCAGGATGGCCTTGCCCTCGTCGAGCACCACCAGGCGATCGAGCACGGCCAGCGCGTCGGTGATCTTCTGCTTGTTGCCGTCCATGAAGCCCTGGATGCGCTGGCGCTCCGGCTCATCGGTGACGAAGAACATCTCCATGGTCCGCCGCGCGTTGGCGCGGGTGTAGATGTCGACCGTCTCCGCGGCCTCGGCCTTGACCATGTCCGTGGACGAGAGCTGACGCGATGCGTCGCCGATCAGGCCCAGATACACGCTGGCGGCGACCACCATGGCCAGCAGCAGGGTCAGCACGAGGCCGAATCCCGCGCCCAGCCGGGCCCCGATCTTCCAATGGTTCAACCCGTTCACGAGCTAGCCCTTCTTTGTCGCTTCCTCTGCGACGTGTCGAATCCGCCGGCCACGCCATGACGCGTCCGGTCGGTGCCGTACTGCCAACTTCCTGGCTCTTATCGGCGTGGGGAACCCTGAGTGCAGGGGGGCGCAGGCCTGCGGCGTGCTGCGGCGTGCTGTGGCGTGCAATCGTTCTTCCGCGGGGATCCCCGGCCGGGCTTCTGCGGCGAGAATCGTTTGCTGGTCACCCCGGTCGACATGATCCTGCTGCCTGAAGCGATGCTGCCGAGACGAAGGCCTGCCTGCTGCCCGGCGGGCGGGGCGGTGCGGCCTGGAGGCTAGACGCCGATGCCGGTGGCCTATCTCGATGTGCTCAGCGGTGCGCGGCGTTCGGCGCTGGGCAACCGGCATCTGGGCGTGCTGCTGGCCTTCGTGGCCGGGGCCGTCAACGCGGGCGGGTTCCTCGCGGTCAGCCGCTACACCTCGCACATGACGGGCATCGTCTCGGGCGTGGCGGACGATCTGGCGCTCGGTCAATGGTGGCTGGCCGGCGCCGGCGTGGTGGCCGTCAGCGCTTTCGTGGGGGGATCGGCCTGCACGGCGCTGCTCATCAACTGGGGCCGGCGGCAGCGGCTGTCGGGCGTGTACGCGATGCCGTTGATGGTCGAGGCGCTCGCCTTGCTGATCTTCGGTCTGCTGGGTGCCAGCCTGCACGTGGCCATCGACCTCATCGTGCCGGCCACCGTCTTGCTGCTGTGTTTCATCATGGGCCTGCAGAACGCGGTGATCACCAAGATCTCGCGCGCGCAGATCCGCACCACCCATCTGACCGGCCTGCTGACCGATCTGGGCATCGAGCTCGGGCGGCTGATGTACTGGAACCGCCGGCCCGGTCCGCCGGAGCAGCAGGTGCGGGCGGACCGTGACCGCATGGTCATCCACGCCACGCTCATCGGCACCTTCTTCGTCGGGGGGGTCTGCGGGGCGCTGGCCTTCAAGCACCTGGGCTTCGTGGCCACGGTGCCGGTGGCCGTCGTGCTGGCCATCGTGGCCCTGCCGCCCGTCTGGCGGGACCTGCGGATCGGTGCCCGGCTCAGGGTGTCGCTGGCGCGCTGCCGATCTGCTGCGTCCAGGCGTCGGTGACGAGGGCGAAGGCCTCGGCCAGCTGGCCGCGGGCGTCGCGGCGCAGGCTGCGGGCCGGACGCAGATCATCCCGCCGGACGCCGGTGAGGCGCTCGCCCTTGCAGGCGAAGACCACCGTGTTGCAGCACTCGGCGTCATCGACCACCAGGGCCTGGCCGCCGAAGGCCCGGCGGATGCGCGCGACATGCCGCCGGTGCTCGGGGTGGCCGTAGTGCAGGTTGACCACCAGCATCCCGCCCGGGCGCAGGCGCTCGCGGGCCAGGTCGTAGAAGGCCTGGGTGCACAGGGCCTCGGGCTGCCCCTGGTCGTCGAAGCCGTCGACCATCAGCACGTCGCAGACCTCGGGGTCGTCGCGCAGGTGCCGGGCCCCGTCGCCGACGATGACCTTGAAGCGCGAGCCGTCGGGCGGGATCAGGAACTCGTCGCGCAGGGCGACGACATGGGGGTTGATCTCGACGGCCGTGATCACCGTGCGCGGCAGGTGGTGGTGGCAGAACTTGGCCAGCGAGCCCCCGCCCAGGCCGATCATCAGGATGTGGCGGGGCTGCTGCAGGAACAGCAGGAAGGCCATCATCGTGCGGGTGTAGTCCAGGTCGAGGGCGTGCGGTGCGCGCACGTCCATGCTGCTCTGGATCTCGTGGATCGAGAAATGCAGCGCCTTGTGGGTCAGCGTCCGCTGGACGTAGGGCTGCACGGGCGCCGCTTCGTCGGCCGCGTCGTGTGGCGAGGGGGTGAGGATCTCGGTCATGGGCTGAAGGCGCAGGGGCCCGATGATAGGGACCGGTCGGCACCGGTTTGCCCGGCCCCTGCGCTGGGGCAAGGCGACGCGCCGATAATCGGCGCCATGGCACTCCCTACCGCTGATGACGTGCGCGGCTACATCGCCGCCGGCCTGCCCTGTGACCACCTCGAGGTGGAAGGCGACGGGCAGCACTTCTTCGCCACCATCGTCTCGCCGTCCTTCGAAGGCCTGTCGCGCGTGCGGCGCCATCAGGTGGTCTATGCGGCGCTGGGCGATAGAATGCGCGCCGAAATCCACGCGCTGTCGATGAAGACGCTGACCCCGGCCGAGCACGCTGCTGCCCCGGCCGCACACCACCCCTCCTGACCCACCCGCGGCGGCACGTGCAGCGGGTGGCGCGGCCACCCGTTGAAGTGGCCCCGCAGCCCGCTGTCCTGCTCGGCCGCCACCTGGCCTGAACATGGACAAACTCCTCATCCGCGGCGGTCGCCCGCTGCACGGCAGCGTGCAGATCTCCGGCGCCAAGAACGCCGCCCTGCCCGAGCTGTGCGCGGCCCTGCTGGTGCCCGGCCCGGTCGAGCTGCACAACGTGCCTCAGCTGCAGGACGTGGCCACCATGCTCAAGCTGCTGCGCAGCATGGGCGTGCGGGCCGAGCGCGACGCCGAGCGCCCCGACATCGTCCGCCTGGACGCCGCCCAGATCGACAAGCCCGAAGCGGCCTACGATCTGGTCAAGACCATGCGTGCCAGCATCCTGGCCCTCGGCCCGCTGCTGGCGCGCTTCGGCCAGGCCCGGGTCTCGCTGCCCGGCGGCTGCGCGATCGGCTCGCGGCCGGTGGACCAGCACATCAAGGGCCTGCAGGCCATGGGCGCCGAGATCACCGTCGAGCAGGGCTACATCAACGCCCGCTGCACCCGCCTGAAGGGCGCGCGCATCACCACCGACATGGTGACCGTCACCGGCACCGAGAACCTGCTGATGGCCGCCGCGCTGGCCGAGGGCGAGACCATCCTGGAGAACGCCGCCGAGGAGCCGGAGATCACCGATCTGGCCGAGCTGCTGATCAGCATGGGCGCCAAGATCGAGGGCCACGGCACGCACCGCATCCGCATCCAGGGCGTCGATCGCCTGCACACCCCGGCGCAGCCGCACCGCATCATCCCCGACCGCATCGAGGCCGGCACCTTCCTGTGCGCGGTGGCCGCCGCCGGCGGCGAGGCCACGTTGACCGACGTGCGGGCCGACCATCTGGATGCCGTGATCGAGAAGCTGCGCGAGGCCGGCGTCACCGTCGAGCCGGGTGCGGACACGATCACCGTGCGCAGCAACGGCCGGCCGAAGGCGGTGAGCTTCCGCACCCGCGAGTACCCGGCCTTCCCGACCGACATGCAGGCGCAGTTCATGACCGTCAACGTGGTGGCCGAGGGCGTCTCGCGCATCACCGAGACGATCTTCGAGAACCGCTACATGCACGTCAACGAGCTGGTGCGCCTGGGCGCGCACATCGCCGTGGACGGCCACACCGCCATCGTCGAGGGCATCCCCACGCTGTCGGGCGCCACCGTGATGGCCACCGACCTGCGCGCCTCGGCCAGCCTGGTCATCGCCGGCCTGGTGGCCGAGGGCGAGACCGTCGTCGACCGCATCTACCACCTGGACCGGGGCTACGACCGCATGGAAGCCAAGCTGCGTGGCCTGGGCGCCGACATCGAGCGCGTGAAGGGCTGATGCGATGACCGCTCCCGCCGACATGCTGACGCTCGCCCTGTCCAAGGGCCGCATCTTCGAGGAGACCCTGCCGCTGCTGGCCGCCGCCGGCATCGAGGTCACCGAGGACCCGGACAAGAGCCGCAAGCTGATCCTGCCGACCAACCAGCCCGACGTGCGCGTGGTGCTGGTGCGGGCCACCGACGTGCCGACCTACGTCGCCCACGGCGGCGCCGACATCGGCGTGGCCGGCCTCGACACGCTGCTGGAAAGCGAGGAGCCGGGCCTGTACCTGCCGCTGGACCTGAGGATCGCCCGCTGCCGCATGAGCGTGGCCACGCGGGCCGACTTCGACTATGCCGGCGCGGTCAAGCAGGGCTCGCGCCTGCGCGTGGCCACCAAGTACACGTCGATCGCCCGCCAGCACTTCGCCGACAAGGGCGTGCATGTCGACCTGATCAAGCTCTACGGCTCGATGGAGCTGGCGCCACTGACCGGGCTGGCCGACGCCATCGTCGATCTGGTGTCCACCGGCTCGACGCTCAAGGCCAACCACCTGGTCGAGGTCGAGCACATCATGGACATCAGCTCGCGGCTGGTGGTCAACCAGGCGGCGCTGAAGTTGAAGCGCGAGCGCATCCGCCGCGTGATCGACGCCTTCTCCGCCGCCATCGACGCCCGCAACCCTTCCTGAACCGCTCCGCGCCAGCGTCCGCGCCGGGGCCCACTGCCAAGCACCCATGTCTGCCCAAGCATCCACCCCCGTCGCCGTCACCCGTCTGAGCACGGCGCAGCCCGACTTCGAGGCCGCGTTCCAGAAGGTGCTGCACTGGAGCGCCGAGACCGATGACGCGATCGAGCAGCGCGTGGCCGAGATCCTGGCCGCGGTGCGTACGCAGGGCGATGCGGCGGTGCTGGAGTTCACCGCCCGCTTCGATGGCGTGCAGGCCGCGAGCGTCGCCGCGCTGGAGCTGACGCGCGAGGAGCTCAAGGCCGCCTTCGACGCGATCACGCCCGAGCAGCGCGCCGCGCTCGAATCGGCCGCCGCCCGGGTCCGCAGTTATCACGAGAGGCAGCTGCAGGCCTGCGGCCTGAGCTGGCAGTACACCGACGCCGACGGCACGGTGCTGGGCCAGAAGGTGACGCCGCTGGACCGCGTGGGCATCTACGTGCCCGGTGGCAAGGCGGCCTATCCGTCGAGCGTGCTGATGAACGCGATCCCGGCCCATGTGGCCGGTGTCGGCGAGATCATCATGGTGGTGCCCACGCCCAGAGGCGAGAAGAACCCGCTGGTGCTGGCCGCCGCCTATGTCGCCGGCGTCAGCCGCGCCTTCTGCATCGGCGGCGCGCAGGCCGTCGGCGCGCTGGCCCACGGCACGGCCACCGTGCCCAAGGTCGACAAGATCACCGGCCCGGGCAATGCCTACGTGGCCGCCGCCAAGCGCCGCGTCTTCGGCCTGGTGGGCATCGACATGATCGCCGGCCCGTCCGAGATCCTGGTGCTGGCCGACGGCACGACGCCGCCGGACTGGGTGGCGATGGACCTCTTCAGCCAGGCCGAGCACGACGAGCTGGCGCAATCCATCCTGCTGTGCCCCGACGCCGGCTACATCGCCCAGGTGCAGGCCGCCATCGAGCGCCTGATCGACGGCATGCCGCGCAAGGACGTGATCCGCGCCAGCCTGGAAGGCCGTGGCGCGCTGATCCTGACGCGCGACATGGAAGAGGCCTGCGCGATCAGCAACCGCATCGCGCCCGAGCACCTGGAAGTCTCCAGCGCCGAGCCGAACCGCTGGGAGCCGCTGCTCAGGCACGCGGGCGCCATCTTCCTCGGCGCCTACACCAGCGAGAGCCTGGGCGACTACTGCGCCGGACCCAACCACGTGCTGCCGACCAGCGGCACCGCGCGGTTTTCCTCGCCGCTGGGCGTCTATGACTTCCAGAAGCGCAGCAGCCTGATCCAGGTGAGCGAGGCCGGGGCGCAGATCCTGGGCCCGACCGCCGCCATCCTGGCCTACGGCGAGGGCCTGCAGGCCCATGCCCAGGCCGCCGAGTTCCGCCTGCGCAAGCCGATCTGACCGATCTGAAGGACACCTGACATGAGCCGTTACTGGAGCGAGATCGTCCACACGCTGACGCCCTATGTGCCGGGCGAGCAGCCGAAGATCGAGGGCCTCGTCAAGCTCAACACCAACGAGTGCCCGTATGGCCCGAGCCAGGCCGTGCTGGACGCGATGGCCGGCCAGACCACCGAGGCGCTGCGCCTCTACCCCGATCCGCAGGCCGGCAGCCTGAAGGATGCGGTGGCCCGCCACCACGGCCTGCGCGCCGACCAGGTCTTCGTCGGCAACGGCTCGGACGAGGTCCTGGCCCATGTCTTCATGGCCCTGCTGCGCCACGAGGCGCCGCTGCTGCACCCGGACATCTCCTACAGCTTCTACCCGGTCTACGCCAGGCTCTATGGCGTGACCACGCGCGAGCTGCCGCTGGACGCGCAGTTCGGCATCCAGGTCGATGACTACCTGGCCGCCGGCCCCAACGGCGGCATCATCTTCCCGAACCCGAACGCGCCCACCGGTCGCGCGATCCCGCTGGCCGACATCGAGCGCCTGCTGCAGGGCAATCCGGATTCGGTGGTGGTGATCGACGAGGCCTACGTGGACTTCGGCGCGCAGACCGCCGCCACGCTGATCGACCGCCATCCGCAACTGCTGGTGGTGCGCACGCTGTCGAAGTCGCGTGCGCTCGCCGGCCTGCGCGTGGGCTACGCGATCGGTCATCCCGACCTGATCGAGGCGCTCACCCGCGTCAAGGACAGCTTCAACTCCTACCCGCTGGACCGTGCGGCCATCGCCGGCGCCGTCGCCGCGATGGACGACGTGGCCTGGTTCGATGCCACCTGCGCGCGCATCGTGGCCACCCGCGAGCGCATGACGGCCGCGCTGCAGGCCCGCGGCTTCGAGGTGCTGCCCTCGGCCGCGAACTTCGTCTTCGCGCGCCTGCCCGGCCATGCCGGCGCCGAGCTGGCCGCCGGCCTGCGCGCCCAGCGCGTGCTGGTGCGCCAGTTCAGCAAGCCGGCGCGCATCGCCGACTTCCTGCGCATCACCGTGGGCACCGAGGCGCAGACCGACGTGCTGATCGCCGCCCTCGACACCCTGCTGGCCCGCTGAGCCGCTCTTTTTCCTCGCACCAGGATCGCCCCATGCGCATCGCCGAAGTCACCCGCAACACCAACGAGACCAAGATCCGGGTGCGCGTCAACCTCGACGGCACCGGCCACGCGGTGCTCGACACCGGCATCGGCTTCTTCGACCACATGCTCGACCAGGTGGCGCGCCACGGCCTGATCGACCTCGAGATCCACTGCGAGGGCGATCTGCACATCGATGGCCACCACACCGTCGAGGACGTCGGCATCACGCTCGGCCAGGCCATCGCCCAGGCCGTCGGCGACAAGAAGGGCCTCACCCGCTACGGCCACAGCTACGTGCCGCTGGACGAGGCGCTGTCGCGCGTGGTGGTGGATTTCTCGGGCCGTCCGGGCCTGCAGATGCACATCCCCTTCACCGCGGGCATGATCGGCCAGCTCGACACGCAGCTGGTCTACGAGTTCTTCCAGGGCTTCGTCAACCACGCGCTGGTCTCGCTGCACGTGGACAACCTCAAGGGCGTCAACGCGCACCACCAGTGCGAGACGGCCTTCAAGGCCTTCGGCCGCGCGCTGCGCATGGCGCTGACGCTGGACCCGCGTTCGGCCGGCGTCATCCCTTCCACCAAAGGCTCGCTGTAATCCCATGAGCAAGACCGTCGCCGTCGTCGACTACGGTATGGGCAACCTGCGCTCGGTGTCCCAGGCCGTGATGCACGTGGCCGCCGCGTCCGGCCACACCGTCCTCGTCACCCAGCGTCCGGAGGACGTGCGCGCGGCCGAGCGCGTGGTGCTGCCCGGCCAGGGCGCGATGCGCGACTGCATGCGCGAGCTGGCCGACAGCGGCCTGCAGGATGCCGTGCTGGAGGCCGCCGCCACCAGGCCGCTGATGGGCGTGTGCGTGGGCATGCAGATGCTGCTCGACCACAGCGAGGAGGGCGACACGCCGGGCCTGGGCCTGATCCCGGGCCGCGTGCGCCGCTTCCAGCTGGCCGGCCGCACCCAGCCCGACGGCAGCCGCTACAAGGTGCCGCAGATGGGTTGGAACCGCGTGCGCCAGCAGGCCCACGACGGCGCCGTGCACCCGGTGTGGGCCGGCGTGCCCGATGACGCCTGGTTCTACTTCGTCCACAGCTACTGGGCGCAGCCCGATGACCCGCGCCACGCGGCGGGCCTGACCGACTACGGCGACGCCTTTACCTGTGCGGTGGCGCGGGATAACATTTTTGCCACCCAGTTCCATCCCGAGAAAAGCGCGGAGCACGGCCTGATGCTCTACCGCAACTTCCTCGCCTGGAAGCCTTGAACCGATTCCTCGCCTCGCGTGTGCGCCGCTGTGGCGCCGGTGTGCGGCCCTGTGACAGGGGCACGCCGGTTCTGCCCCGTGTCTGCGCCACGCCCTTCCTCCCTCCACTCGCCCTGACTGACCAGCCATGCTGCTGATTCCCGCCATCGACCTCAAGGACGGCCACTGCGTGCGCCTGCAACAGGGCGACATGAACGCGTCGACCACCTTCGGTGAGGACCCTGCCGCGATGGCGCGCAAGTGGGTCGATGCCGGCGCCCGCCGCCTGCATCTGGTCGACCTCAACGGGGCGTTCGCCGGCAAGCCGGTCAACGAGCCGGCGATCAAGGCCATCCTGAGCGCCGTCGGTGACGACATCCCGGTGCAGCTGGGTGGCGGCATCCGCGACCTCGACACCATCGAGCGCTACCTGGACGACGGCATCGGCTACGTCATCATCGGCACCGCCGCGGTGAAGAACCCGGGCTTCCTGAAGGACGCCTGCAGCGCCTTCCCCGGCCACATCATCGTCGGCCTGGACGCCAAGGACGGCAAGGTCGCCACCGACGGCTGGAGCAAGCTGACCGGCCACGAGGTGGTCGATCTGGCCCGCAAGTTCCAGGACTACGGCGTCGAGAGCGTGATCTACACCGACATCGGCCGCGACGGCATGCTCACCGGCATCAACATCGAGGCCACGGTCAAGCTGGCCCAGGCGCTGACGATCCCCGTCATCGCCTCCGGCGGCCTGAGCAACATCGCCGACATCGAGGCGCTGTGCGCGGTCGAGAAGGAAGGCGTCGAGGGCGTGATCTGCGGCCGCTCGATCTACACCGGTTCGCTGGACTTCGCCGCAGGGCAGGCCCGGGCGGACGCACTCAACGGCCGCGGCGACTGAAGCCGCTCCCCGCGCACCCCATGCTCGCCAAACGCATCATTCCCTGCCTGGACGTCACCGGCGGCCGCGTCGTCAAGGGCGTCAACTTCGTCGAGCTGCGCGATGCGGGCGACCCGGTCGAGATCGCCGCCCGCTACAACGAGCAGGGTGCCGACGAGCTGACCTTCCTCGACATCACCGCCACCAGCGACGGCCGAGACCTGATCCTGCACATCATCGAGGCCGTGGCCTCGCAGGTCTTCATCCCGTTGACGGTGGGCGGCGGCGTGCGCACGGTGGCCGATGTGCGCCGTCTGCTGAACGCGGGCGCCGACAAGGTCAGCTTCAACTCGGCCGCGGTGGCCAACCCCGAGGTGATCCGCGAGGCCAGCGACAAGTACGGCTCGCAGGCCATCGTCGTGGCCATCGACGCCAAGAAGCGTGTCGGTGACGATCTGGCCGCCAAGGGCCCGGGCTGGGACGTCTACACCCACGGCGGCCGCAAGAACATGCACATCGACGCCGTGGCCTGGGCCCGGCAGATGGCCGAGCACGGCGCCGGCGAGATCCTGCTGACCAGCATGGACCGCGACGGCACCAAGATCGGCTTCGACCTGGAGCTGACGCGGGCCGTCAGCGACGCGGTGCCGGTGCCGGTGATCGCCTCGGGCGGCGTCGGCGCACTCGAGCATCTGGCCGATGGCGTGCAGATCGGCGGCGCGGACGCCGTGCTGGCCGCCAGCATCTTCCACTTCGGCACCTTCAGCGTCGCGCAGGCCAAGGCCATGATGGCGTCGCGCGGCATTCCGGTGCGCCAGTGATGGGTGCGCACCAGGTGCGCATCGTCGGTGGCCAGTGGCGGCGCAGCCTGCTGCCGGTGGCCGAACGGCCCGGCCTGCGGCCCACGCCTGACCGCGTGCGCGAGACCCTGTTCAACTGGCTGGGCCAGGACCTGGCCGGCTGGCGCGTGCTCGACGCCTTCGCCGGCAGCGGGGCGCTCGGCTTCGAGGCGGCCTCGCGCGGGGCCGCCCAGGTCCGTCTGCTCGAACGCGACCCCGCGCTGGTGCGCAGCCTGCGCGACAGCCGCACCCGGCTGAAGGCCGAGGCGCTGCAGATCGATGCCGTCGAGGCCCTGTCGTGGATGCGCGGTTGTGCGCCGGCCTCCTTCGAGCTGGTGCTGCTCGATCCGCCGTTCGACGCCGGTCTGCAGGCGCCCGCGCTCGTTGCCGCCGCCCCGCTGGTGGCCGAGGGCGGGCTGATCTATCTGGAGTCGCCGGCCCCGCTCGCCGCGGCCGACGTGCCCGCGGGCTGGTCCGTCTGGCGCCAGGGGCGTGCCGGTGCCGTGCATTTCCATCTGCTGCAGCGGCTGCCCGCGACGGCGGTGTCCCCGGAGTCCCCGCGATGAGCCATCCCGTGCCCGCCGCCCGCGTCGCCGTCTATCCCGGCACCTTCGATCCGATGACGCTCGGCCACGAGGACCTGATGCGCCGGGCCTCGCGCCTGTTCGACCGCCTGATCCTGGCGGTGGCCGCCGGCCACCACAAGCGCACGATGTTCACCATCGCCGAGCGGCTGGAGATCGCGCAGGAGATCGCCGCGCCGTATCCGAACGTCGAGGTGGTGGCCTTCCGCGGCCTGCTGCGCGATTTCGTCGTGGCCAATGGCGGCCATGTGGTGGTGCGCGGCCTGCGCGCGGTCAGCGACTTCGAGTACGAGTTCCAGATGGCGGGCATGAACCGCCAGCTGATGCCCGAGGTCGAGACGCTGTTCCTGACGCCGAGCGACCAGTACCAGTTCGTCAGCGGCACCTTCGTGCGCGAGATCGCCACCCTGGGCGGCGATGTCTCCAAGTTCGTCGCGCCGGGCGTGCTGCGCCGCCTCAAGGACCGCGTGACCCAGCCGCCGTCCGAGCCGTCCGCCGCCTGAGCGCGCGCCGGCCCCCTCCACCCGCCTCAGCCTGTACCGGATCCGCCATGGCCCTGATGATCACGTCGGAGTGCATCAACTGCGACGTCTGCGAACCCGAGTGCCCGAACCAGGCCATCTCGATGGGCGAGACCTTCTACGTCATCGATCCGGCGCGCTGCACCGAGTGCGTCGGTCACCACGGCGAGCCGCAGTGCGTGCAGGTCTGTCCGGTCGAGTGCATCCCGCTCAATCCTGAGCACGTGGAGACGCCCCAGCAGCTGATGGCGAAGTACGAGCATCTGATGCGCGCCGCGGCGGTGACGACGCTGACCGGCTCCCCGGCCGCGGTGCCGCCGATGCCTTTTTCTCCACCGGACGTGACGCCTTCGGGCGCTTGAGATCCGGCGCGGGCGCGGGCCCCATGCCCGACAGGCCGCTGCCGGCCTCGCGCCAGGCCTGTGCACGTTCGCGGGCCCACCGGGCGACCAGCGCCTGCTCGCGCGTGGCCACCGCCCGGGCCTCGCGCTGACGCTCCGGGGTCAGCGCATCGGTGACGGCCAGGCTGCGCGCGCCGGCCGCCGGGCGTGCGGCGGCGTCGGTCGGGCAGGGCTGATGGCTGTAGCTGTCGCCGCAGCGCCAGATGGTGCGCGGCACCGCGTCGCCCGCGCGGGCCGGTGCGGCCAGCAGGATGACCGCCAGCACCGGCGATGCCAGGACCAGGCTCCTGAACAGGGACGCATGAAGCGGGCCGGAACGGGGACGGGTCATGGCGGGGGTCTCCTCAGGGTTCGCCGGGGTCGTCCGGCGCGGGGGGCGTGGCGACGGGCCGCGGCTTGTTCGGCCGCGCCGGCTTGGCATGCACCTGCTGCAGCGCGCGGTCCATTGCACCGTCGAGCATCAGCGGCAGGGCCTTCAGCGAGGTCTCGACGTTGGCCTCGATGGCCTCGCGCTCGGCTGCCGGTGGCTTGCGCAGCACGTAGGCGGCGACCTCGGCACGGTGGCCCGGGTGGCCGATGCCCAGGCGCAGCCGCCAGTAGTCGGGGCTGCCGAGCTGGGCGTGGATGTCCTTCAGGCCGTTGTGGCCGGCCGGGCTGCCGCCCTGCTTGAGCTTCATCTGGCCGGGCAGCAGGTCCAGCTCGTCATGGACGACCAGCAGCTGCGACGGCTCGATCTTGAAGAAGCGGGCCAGCGGTGAGACCGCCTTGCCCGACAGGTTCATGAAGGTCAGCGGCTTGAGCAGCCAGAGCGGGCCGCCCGGCAGATTGGCCCGGCCCACCAGGCCGTGGTAGGCCTTGTCATGGGACAGCGTGACGCCGAGCTGGCGCGCGGCCGCATCGACCCACCAGAAGCCGGCGTTGTGGCGGGTGTCCTCATATTCGGGCCCGGGGTTGCCCAGGCCGACGATCAGTCGAATCATGGGGCGGATTATCGGCGGCGGCGCCGTGCCGTCCGGCGCACTCCGGCGGGGGGCCTGGACGCGGCGCGGCGGGGGCGCTCCTTCGGGGGAGCTTCAGTCGCCCACGGGCCGCAGCGCCTGCCGCGCACCCTCGGCCAGGGCCAGGCCGATGCGTTCGAGCACACCGGCGCGCAGCAGGTGATCGGCCGCGCTGGCCTGGGCCGGCAGGCTCTCGCCCTGCAGTTTCCACTGGTGCCAGTGCAGCACCACGTCGACGCAGGCCTGCGGGTGCAGGGCCTGCAGGCGGCCGGCGGCCAGCGCCTCGCGTGCCATCTGCTCGGGCATCACGCCGATGCCCCAGCCCATCAGCGCAGCGCGCAGATGGGCTTCCGTCGAGGGCACATGGCGCTCGACCAGCCGCGGGCCCTGGATGCCGAAGGCCTGGGCGACCCAGATCGCGTGGTTGTCATCCTTGCGGTTGAACACCAGCCAGGGCACGCGCGCGAAGTTGCCGCCGTGCAGCCCGTCCGGCAGGTGGCGGGCGATGAAGTCCGGGCTGGCCACCGCGATGTAGCGCATCACGCCCAGCGTCGAGACCTGGCAGCCGCGCAGCGCGTCGGCCACGGTGCTGACGCAGCCCAGCACCGCACCCTCGCGCAGCCAGTCGTGGGTGAAGTCCTGGTCATCGACGATCAGCTCCAGGCCGAAGCCGTCGCGCTGGCCTTCGTGCACCAGTGCATCGAGGGCCGGCAGCACCCAGGTGGCGAGGCTGTCGGCGTTGACGGCGATCGGCAGCCGCTCGTCCTGCCCGGTGGCCGCACCCAGTTCGCGGGCGATGTCGGCCCGCATGGCCTGCATCTGGCGGGCATAGCGCAGCAGCACCTTGCCCGGCTCCGTCAGCCGCAGGGGGCGCGAGCGGACGACCAGCAGCCGCCCGAGGCTGGTCTCGAGCGCGCGCAAGCGCTGTGAGACGGCCGATTGCGTGATCGACAGGCGCTGGGCGGCGCGCTCGAAGCTGCCCGCGTCGGCCAGTGCAGCCAGGCATTCGAGGGCGGCGGGGTCGTAGGGGTTCATGCCCGCTGATTGTGTGGTGGTGCAGGCGAAAAAAAACCCGCTGGATGGCGGGTTTCCTGAGGAGAAGCCGGTGCGGATCGCCGAGGGCGTCCGGCACCGGGCACACACGCGGTGTGCTTACTTCTTCTTGCCCTTCTTGGCGGGAGCGGCCGGCGCGGCGGCGACCACGATTTCCTCGACCTTCGGTGCGACGGCCGTGGCCAGGGTGGCGTTGGCATTGCCATGACGCACCAGCTTGGCGCCTTCCGGCAGCTTCAGGTCGCTGGCGTGGACCGACTGGCCCAGCGTCAGACCCGACAGGTCGACGGCGATGAATTCCGGCAGTTGCAGCGCCAGGCACTCGATCTCGACTTCGGTCGTGATGTGCGAGACGGTGCACTTGTCGGTCTTGACGGCGACGGAGTCGGCCTCACCGGTGAAGTGCAGCGGCACCTTCTTGCGCAGGCGGGTGGTGGCGTCCACGCGCTGGAAGTCGATGTGCAGGACCTGCTGCTTGTAGGCGTGCAGCTGGTAGTCGCGCAGGACGACCTTCTCGACCTTGTCGCCCAGGGTCATCTCGAGGACGGCGCTGTGGAAAGCTTCCTTCTTCAGCGCGTGGAACAGGGCGTTGTGGTCCAGCTCGATGGTGGCCGGCTCGCCGGCGCCGAAGACGATGCCCGGGACCTTGCCCGAGATGCGCAGGCGGCGGCTCGCTCCGGTCCCCTGCAGGGTGCGCGCGAAGGCGGTGAATTGCATGGTGTGCTCCATGTGTGGGCAGCCCGCGACCAGGCTGCCCGGTTGAACAGACCCCTCGGTTCGCACGTCAGGGTCTCGAAAATGCGACAAGGGCGCCACGACTGCGGCGCCCTTGCGGCGGGATGCGGTGTCTCCGCGGATCAGAAGTTGTTGTTCTGTTCCGAGAACAGCGAGGTGACCGATTCGCCGTCCGAGATGCGGCGGATGGTCTCGGCGAACAGGAAGGCCACCGACAGCTGGCGGATCTTCTTGCAGGCGGCCGCGGCGTCCGACAGCGGGATCGTGTTGCTGATCACCACCTCGTCGAGCTGGCTGTTGGCGATGCGGTCGACGGCCGGGCCCGACAGGATCGGGTGCGTGCAGTAGGCGAAGACGCGCTTGGCGCCACGGTCCTTCAGCACCTCGGCGGCCTTCACCAGCGTACCGGCGGTGTCGATCATGTCGTCCATGATCACGCAGTTGCGGCCTTCGATCTCGCCGATGACGTGCATCACTTCCGAGACGTTGGCCTTCGGGCGGCGCTTGTCGATGATGGCCAGATCGGTGCCCAGCTGCTTGGCCAGCGCACGGGCACGGACCACGCCGCCGACGTCCGGCGAGACCACCACCAGATCGGGGTAGGCCTTGCTCTGCAGATCGGACAGCAGCACCGGCGAGGCGTAGATGTTGTCGACCGGAATGTCGAAGAAACCCTGGATCTGGTCGGCGTGCAGGTCCATCGTCAGCACGCGCTCGACGCCCACGGTCTCCAGCAGGTTGGCGACGACCTTGGCCGAGATCGGCACGCGCATCGAGCGCGGGCGGCGATCCTGGCGGGCATAGCCGAAGTAGGGGATCACGGCGGTGATGCGGCGCGCGCTGGCGCGCTTCAACGCATCGACCATGATCAGCAGTTCCATGAGGTTGTCGTTCGTCGGCGAGCAGGTGGACTGCACGACGAAGACGTCACGGGCACGGACGTTCTGCTGGATCTCGACCGTGACTTCTCCGTCGGAGAACTTGCCGACGTGGCACTTGCCGAGTTCGGCGCCGAGATTGCGGGCGATTTCCTGGGCGAGTGCCGGATTGGCATTGCCCGTGAACAGCACGGTGTTGAACAGCACGGCGCGCTCCGTGTATGTGCCAGCGCCACACGGCGCCGGCAGGACTGCGATCAATACGGGGGGATTTGAACGGAACCGTTCAGAAAGATGTTTGGCAGGGGAGGAAGGACTCGAACCCTCGCATGTCGGAATCAAAATCCGATGCCTTGACCAACTTGGCGACTCCCCTACACAGGACCTGACTTTCGTCAGACCCTTCAAACCTTCAGCTGACCCAGTCCACCAGAGGGTGGCGGGACAAGCTGCGACATGTTCTTGCCGCCCATGCAGCGGGATGGTCATCCTGCTGCGCTGTCGCCTTGGGCGGCTGTTGCATGTCGATCCTGGCGAACACTGCGCTGCCGGAGCCTGACATACGACTGTTGCCGTATCGGGTTTCCAGCCACCGGGCCACTTGCGTGACTTCGGGGCATTCGGCTTCGGCGGCGGCTTGCAGATCGTTGTATCCGTAACCTGTTGTGCAGGTTGCTGATCCGTTCTGCGTCGCTGCGTCTGCTTCGTTGCGTTTCGCGTTGTGCGCTAGGAAGTCCATGACTATAGATGGCTTTGTGGACCTGCGCAAGAGGGGCGACGAAAAAATTTTGGAGGTCGCGATCGAGGCCGCCGGTTTGACGACCACGTAGGTCGATTCCGGCAGTTCGATGGGCGTCAGCCGTTCACCGATGCCTTCGACGAAGGCGTTGTGGCCGCCGATGAAGAAGGGCACGTCCGCGCCCAGCGTCACCGCCAGCGCGGCCAGCCGTTCGCGGGGCCAGTGCAGGCCCCACAGGCGGTTGAGCGCCAGCAGCGTGCTGGCCGCATCCGAACTGCCGCCGCCCAGACCGGCCCCCCAGGGCACCTGCTTGTCGATCGAGATGTCGGCGCCTGCGCTGCAGCCCGAGGCCTGTTGCAGCGCGCGTGCGGCCCGCAGGCACAGGTCGTCCGCGGGCAGGGCCGGGCCCAGGTCGTGGCGTTGCAGACGGCCGTCGCTGCGGCGCTCGAAGTGCAGCGTGTCGGCCCAGTCGATCAGCGCGAACACCGATTGCAGCAGGTGGTAGCCGTCATCGCGCCGTCCGATGATGTGCAGGAACAGGTTGATCTTGGCCGGTGCGGGCACGTCGAGCAGGGCGGTCAGGCTCACGGTATCGAAGACAGGGCGGTCGAGAGGAAAAGGAGGGCGGCCTGGGTGATCGTGCAGGCCGTCCGCGGGTCAGCTGGGATCGCGTTCCAGCCGTACACGCAGGCTCAGGGGTGGGCCGGGCTCTGCGCGACGCATGTCCAGCAGGCCGTCGTTCAGGCCGCGGGTGTCGATCCGCCAGCCCAGTTGGGTGAACCCGTCGGCCGTGGCGCGTGCGGCCGCGCCGTCCCAGGGGCGGCCATCCAGCCAGTCGAACAGGGCCGCCAGCGGCAGGGTTTCGCCCAGCAGGTCCTGGGACAGGCGGTCCAGATCGGGGTAGTCCTGCTGGCTGGCGCCCTGCTGCAGGCTGGCGCCGCGCGGGCTCCAGCTGGCCTGGGCCGCCGTGGTGCCCAGCGGCGAGTTCAGCATCAGTCGGCCTTCGCGCGCGCTGCCATAGAGCTCGAAGGCGGAGGTGAAGCTGCGGCTGTCCTCCCCTTCGGTGCGCAGGGCCAGCCGTCCGGCATGGCGCGGTCGTGCCGGTTGGCCGGGGCTGGCGCAGCCACCGAGCAGCGCCAGGGCGGCGGGTGCCGGCCACAGGACGGCCGTGACCCGGGGCATCGCGGCGGACATCAGGGCCTGCAAGGCCTGCCGACGCGTCGGAGCCGCTGCGCTCACGGCGTCACCCGCAGCCGCTGCAGGGTCTCGCGCAGCACCGCGTTGTCGGCGTCGCGCTCGCGGGCCTCTCGCCACAGCCGGCGCGCGTCGTCCTGCTGGCCGACGCTCCACAGCACCTCGCCCAGGTGGACGGCGATCTCCGGATCCGGCCGTGCCGCATAGGCCTGGCGCAGCAGGCGCAGCGCCTCGTCAGTCCGGCCGAGCCGGAACTCGACCCAGCCCAGGCTGTCGGTGATGAAGGGGTCCCCCGGGGTCAGTTCCAGCGCGCGGCGGATCAGGTCGCGCGCCTCGTCCAGGCGCAGGCCGCGATCGGCCAGCGAGTAACCCAGCGCGTTGTACGCGTGGGCATGGTCCGGCTTCAGCGCGATCACGCGGCGCAGCAGGGCCTCCATGCGGTCGAGCCGATCGAGCTTTTCCTCGACCATCGCGTGTTCGTAGATCAGGTCGGTGTCTTCAGGGCGTTGGACGACGGCCTGTTCCAGCAGGGCGCCGGCTTCGCGCCACGCCTTGGCCTCGCGCAGCAGCTGCACCTCGGTGACCACTTTCGCGCGGGCGTCCTCGCCGGTGCGCTCGGGGGCGGCCCGAATCAGTGCGCGGGCCTGATCCAGCGTGCCGCCGCGGCGCAGCAGCAGGGCGGCCCGTCGGCCCTGCACCTCGAGTGCCCGCTGTGGGTTGTCGATGCGCGCCAGCCAGGCGTCGGCGGCAGGCAGATCGCCGCGTTGCTCGGCGGCCTGGGCCAGCAGCAGCCAGGCCTGGGTGCGGCCTTCCTCGCGGTCGGTGGCCGGGGCGTCGTCGGTCTCGTCGGCGTCGGCTTCGACCTCGTCACCGCCCGGGCTGCCGGCCTGCCGTGCGGCACGTTCGGCTTGCTGGCGGGCGTCGTCGGCTGCGGCCTCGTCCAGGCGCTGCAGATAGGTCTGCAGCGCCTGTTCGGCCGCCTGGGGCTGACGCAGTTCCAGTTGCATCGCCCCCAGCGTCAGCCAGGGTTCCGGCAGGCGGGGTTGCTCGCGCGTGACGCGGTCGAGCTGGGCCAGGGCATCGCCGTAGCGTTGTTGCAGGGCCAGCTGGCGCACCCAGGCCAGGCGCACGGCCGGCAGCGCGCCGGGCTGCGCCAGGTAGCGCAGCACCAGGGCCTCGGCCTCGGGTTGGCGCGCGGCCTGGTCGAGTGCGAGCAAGGCCGGGCCGGGGGCGTCGGGCTGGGCCTGCTGCAGGGCGCCGGCCAGGGCCAGGGCCTCGGTCTGACGGCCGGCGGCCAGCAGCAGCTGGGCACGGGCCATGCCGGCCGCCATGCGGGTGGCGGGTGGTTCGCGCCAGGGTTCGAGCACCTGTTCGCCGAGCTGGAGCGCCTGGGCGCGGTCCTCGATGCGGCCCAGCAGGCGTGGCACGTTGGCGAGCACGCCCAGGCGTTCGTCGTCACGGGCCAGCTTCAGCCAGCTCGACAGCGGCTCGACCAGTTCGCCCGCACGGTTCATCGCCAGCAGCAGCTGGGCCTGGTAGCGCAATGGTTCGACCGCGCGCGGCCGGGCCCGGCGCCAGGCCTGGACGGCGCTCAGGGCCTGTTCGCCGGCGCGGGCTTCCAGCGCGATCTGTACCGCGCGCTCGTAGAGCTGGTCGTCGTTCTGGCGCCGTGCCGCGTCGAAGATCACCTCGTAGGCATTGCCGGCATGGCCCTGGCGCAGCTCGATCTCGCCGATCAGCAGCTGGTAGAACAAGGGCGCATCCATCGCCGAGCGTTGCGGCACGGGGGCCGGCGGTGCGGCATCGGTCGCCGCCAGGGCGGCCGGCGTCGCCAGCAGCCCCGCCAGCAAGGCGGACAGGGCGGACAGGACCGCTGGGCAGCGACGGGCGCGGCCGGGGCGGAGCGGGACTGCGGACGGGCCGGACATGGGGACTCCCTGGGCGTAGAGGTGTCTGCGCGGCACGTCCGGCGAGGCGCGGTCGGGGCTGCGCCGGCAGTCCGCCGCGGGGCCCGGCCGCGCACGGGCGGCGCTGCAGGTGCAGGCCATTCTAGGGAGCGGTGCGCCCCGCATAATGTTCCACATGCCGGAGTTGCCCGAGGTTGAAGTCACGCGGCTCAGTCTGGCCGATCGTCTGCTGGGTGCGCGCCTGGTCTGGGTGCGTCTGGGCAAGCCCCTGCGCTGGCCGCTCGGTATCGCGCCGCAGACCCTGCACGGGGCCCGGCTGGGAGCGATGCAGCGGCGCGGCAAGTACCTGTGGCTGCCGCTGCTGCCGGCCGACGGGCCGCACGTGACGGTGCCGGAGGAGCCTGCCCCGAACCTGGCCCCGGGTCTGCACGGCGGACCGGGTCTGCTGCTGCATCTGGGCATGTCCGGCGCGCTGCAGTTCGATGCGACCCTGCGGTGGCCCTGGTCGGCCGCAGGCGCTGCGCCGGATCTGCCGCCACTGCCCCCTCACGTCCATCTGCAGCTGGGGACCGACCAGGGCCTGCTCGGTCTGCATGACCCGCGCCGTTTCGGCGCCGCGGTCTGGTCGGCGGCACCTGACCAGGCGCCGGCGGCCACCCTGCTGGCGCGTCTGGGCGACGAACCCTTCGATCCGTCACTGACGCCTGAGCGGTTCCACGCCCGGCTGCAGCGCCGGCGCTGCGCGATCAAGCTGGCCCTGCTGGCCGGTGACATCGTGGTGGGCGCCGGCAATATTTACGTCAGCGAGGCCCTGCACCGCGCCGGCATCGATCCGCGTGCCCGCGCCGATCGCATCAGCCGGCCGCGCGCGGCGGCCCTGCTGGCGGCCTTGCGCGAGACGCTGGGCCAGGCCATCGCACTCGGTGGCAGCACCCTGCGCGACTTCCGTGACGTGCACGGGATGGCCGGCGCCTTCCAGCAGCAGGCCCTCGTCTACGCCCGCGAGGGCGAGGCCTGTCGGCGTTGCGGCGCCACCGTGCGGCGCATCGTCCAGGGCCAGCGCAGCACCTTCTTCTGCGCCGGCTGCCAGCGCCGCTGAGTCGGCGTCGGGCCGCTGTCCGCTGATGCTGTGCGTTGTCCCGTCTTGTCAAGACCGAGGTCTGCCACGAGGGGGGCGTGCTTTCGTGGCAATGTGCACGGGGCCGTCAAAACTTGTACGCCCGGTCACACGCCGCACAGGGCCTGCGCTAGCATGCAGGCCGATAGCTACGCCCGCCCATGACGCCTGCGCTCCACACTGGTCTCGACGCCTTGACGGTCTGGCGCCGCTCGCTGGACCGGGCACTCGGCCAGCTCAACACCCTGCTGGCCGACGAGGACCTGCTCGATGACAGCGCGCAGGCGCTCGCCGCCAGCCTGCGCCAGCGCCTGGCCAGTGACCGCCTGGTCGTGGCTTTCGTCGCCGAGTTCTCGCGCGGCAAGTCCGAGCTGATCAACGCCCTGTTCTTCGGCGACACCGGCTGCCGCATCCTGCCGGCCACCCCCGGCCGCACCACGATGTGCCCGGTCGAGCTGGCCTGGGAGCCTGCCCAGCCGCCCAGTCTGGCCCTGCTCGACATCGACACCCGCCGTCTCGGCCAGACCGTCAGCGCGCTGCGCGATGCCGAGCAGCAGTGGGTGCGTCGCACGCTGCCGCTCGATGACCCGGCTTCGCTGGCCAAGGCCTTCGAGGAACTGCGTCGCTCGCGCCACGTCAGCATCGACGAGGCCCGGGTGCTGGGCTTCTGGGATGACAGCCAACCCGACGACAACCCGCCGCAGGACGAGCGCGGTCTCGTCGAGGTGCCGGCCTGGCGTCACGCGCTGATCAACTACCCGCATCCGATGCTCGAGCGGGGCCTGGTCGTCATCGACACGCCGGGTCTGAACGCGATCGGTGCCGAGCCCGAATTGACGCTGGGCCTGCTGCCCACCGCCCACGCCGTGGTCTTCCTGCTGGCGGCCGACACCGGCGTCACCCGCTCCGATCTGGCGGTCTGGCGCAACCATCTGGGTGAGCAGGGCTGTGACCGTTACGTCGTGCTCAACAAGATCGACATGCTGGAGGACCCGCTGCTGACCTTGCAGCAGGTCCAGGGCCAGCTCGAGACCCAGTGCCACGACGTGATGCGCACGCTGAAGCTGCCGGCACGGCGTCTGTTCCCGATGTCGGCCCGCCGGGCGCTCAACGCCCGCATCTGCGGCGATGCCCACGCGCTGGAGGCCAGCGGTCTGCCGGCACTGGAGTCGGCGCTGCATGACGAGCTGCTGCCACGGCAGTCGCAGGTTCTCGGCCGTCTGGTCGGTGACGGGACGCGCAATCTGCAGCGCACGGCCTTGCGCCGCATCGACGAGCGCACCCGCACCGTGCATGACCAGCTGGCCGAGCTGCAGTCGCTGCGCGGCAAGAGCGCCGCACGCCTGGCGCTGATGAACAGCCGGGTCGAGAAGGAAGCCGCCGAGTTCGAATCCTGCGTGCCCAAGCTGGGTGCGCTGCGTGGCGTGCTGGGCCGGCAGCTGGCGGACGTGCTGGCGATGCTCTCGGCCGACCGGGTGCGTGATGCGGTGCGCCGCATGCGTCGCGAGAGCCAGTCCAGCCTGCTGCGCCTGGGCGCCAGCCGGGCCTTCAACGAGATGGGGCAATCGCTGCGCCAGACCCTGTCCGACGTCGAGCGCCGTTGCGCCGAGATGGAGGACATGCTCGCGGCCAGCCAGCGCCAGCTCAACACGGAGTTCGGCTTTTCGCTGGCCGTCAATTCGCGTCCGGCGCTCAGTAGCTTCATCGACGAGCTGTCCGCCATCGAGCAGGTCCATGCCCGCTATCTCGGACTGACCCAGCTCTGGCGTCAGGCCCAGCCCGGCTTCATGGATCAGTTCTCGCGCATGCTGGCCGTCAAGTTGCGCAGCCTGTTCGAGGCGGTGGCCGTCGAGATCGAGCTCTGGGCCAAGGCCGCCAGCAGCCAGATCGATGACCAGCTGCGCGAGCGGCGCCGCTCGCTGGCGCAGCGCCGCGAGGCCTACGGCCGCATCCAGGGTGCCGAGACCGATCTCGAACAGAGCATCGAGGAGCTGCAGGCCCGTTTGCGCGAGGCCCAGCGCCTGGCGGAGCGGGTCGGCCAGCAGGTCGGTCTGCTGATCGAGCAGGTCGAGGCCGGGCCGCACGGCCTGCCGGCAGGCGACGAGCCCATCGTCGTCGAGGCCATCGAGCAACGCGTGCAGCGCGTGGCCAGCACCGCCGGCGCGGCCGCCTGACGGTCCGGCCTGCCGCCGACCCGGTCGGCGCCGTGCGGTGCGCCGGCCCGCTACCATCGGCGCGATGCCTTCCCGCCGAGCCCTTCCTGCCCTTGATGCGCCGGTGCCTGCCGGTGCCGGTCCTGCCGTACCCGCCGGTGTCGTGCCTGTCGCCCCCGACCGTGTGGCGGTCTGGTCCGCGACCGAGGCCCCGGCCTCAGGCCTGTCCGCACAACTGATCGCCTGGCAGCGGCAGCATGGCCGCCATGCGCTGCCCTGGCAGGGCACGCGGGACCCGTACCGCGTCTGGCTGTCCGAAATCATGCTGCAGCAGACCCAGGTCACCACGGTGCTTGGCTACTACGAGCGTTTCCTGCAGCACTTTCCGGATGTCGCCGCGCTGGCCGCTGCACCGCAGGACGCGGTGCTGGCCCAGTGGGCCGGGCTCGGCTACTACAGCCGGGCGCGCAATCTGCACCGCTGTGCACAGGACGTGGTGGGCCGTTTCGGCGGCGCCTTCCCGTCCGATCCGGCCGATCTGGAGAGCCTGCCGGGCATCGGCCGCTCGACGGCTGCGGCCATCGCCGCCTTCTGCTTCGGCCGTCGCACGGCGATCTGCGATGGCAACGTCCGGCGTGTGCTGTCCCGGGTGCTGGGTTTCGACGAGGATCTGGCCCAGGCCGCCGCCCAGCGTCGGTTGTGGGACATCGCCGAGGCGCTGCTGCCGGCACAGGACATCGAGGCCTACACCCAGGGGCTGATGGATCTGGGCGCCACCTTGTGCACCCCGCGCCGGCCGGACTGTGAGCGGTGCCCCTGGCGCGACACCTGCGTGGCCCGGGCCCAGCAGCGCCAGGCCGACTACCCGCGTCGCAGCCGGCGTCTGCAACGCGGTCGCCGCGACATCGTCTGGCTGTGGCTGCAGGAGGCCGATGGCGCTGTCTGGCTGTGCCAGCGGCCGCAGACGGGCATCTGGGCCGGCTTGTGGTGCCTGCCCGAGTGCGATGACCTGGCGCAGGCCCGGGCGGTGGGCGCCGCGCTGGGTGTCCGTCCGCAGGTGCTCGCGCCGTTCAAGCATGTGCTCACCCATCAGGATCTGTGGCTGCAGCCGGTGCTGCTGCGCCTGTCTCCTGATGTGGACGTGCAGGCCGTCGAGCGCCATCTGCGGGGGCTCGGTCCGCAGGAGCCCGTGCCGGCCGCCTGCCGGCGGGTCCTGCCGCATCAACGGGCCGCGCATGGCCTGCCGGCACCGCTGCAGCGGCTGCTGGAGAGCCCGCCGCAGCCGGCGCCAGCCGACCTGTTCAGCCCCGGCTGACGATGCCCTTCTCGATCAGGTAGTCCTGCACCAGCTGCAGCCGCAGCCGTGGGTCGTCGAGTGCCATCAGGCGCTGCCGGGCGGCCAGCGTGATCGACAGCAGTTCGCACCAGCGGTTGGCGATCCAGCCGGCGTCGTCGTAGCGGTAAGGGCTCAGGAAGGGCGTCTCGCCCTTGGTGTGCAGGGTGTCGACGGCGCGTCGCAGTGCGTCGCGGGCCGGCTGCAGCGCCTCGTCGACCGGCGTGATCGCCTCCTTGGTCCAGCTCTGGGCATGGGCCAGCCACAGGCCGTCGCTGGCCTGGCGCGGGTCCTGCAGCGAGAAGCGCACGCCGCCACGGCAGCGCAGCTGCAGGATGCCGGCCTGTTCTGCATCGACGGCATCGATGTGGGCCAGCGTGCCGACGGTTTCGAGCCGCGTGGCGTCGTTCGACGTGCGCTGCACCTCGCCGCCCTGCTGCAGGCAGACCACGCCGAAGGGCTGACCGCTGCGCAGGCAACGGCTGACCATGTCCAGATAGCGCGCCTCGAACACCCGCAGGTGCAGCAGGCCGCCCGGAAAGAGCACGGCCTGCAGCGGAAACAGCGGCAGGGCCGGATCGACGGCGGCTTCCGGATCCACCGGGGCGGGCGGTTGGCTGCTGGCGCTCACAGGCTGTCGAGCTCGCGGTGGCGGATCAGGGTGGCGCCGTGGTCGGCGAAGCGCCGCCCCAGCTGTTCGACCATGTACACCGAGCGGTGCTGGCCGCCCGTGCATCCTATCGCCACGGTGACGTAGCCGCGCTGGTCCATCGCCAGGGTCGGCAGCCAGCGGCGGATGAACGATTCGATCTGGGCCAGCAGTTCGGCCGCCTCGGGTTGCTCGGACAGGAACTGCGCCACGGGCGCATCCCGGCCGGTCAGCGGCCTCAGTTCGCGCACGTAGTACGGGTTGGGCAGCATGCGCACGTCGAACACGTAGTCGGCATCCAGCGGCACGCCGTACTTGAAGGCGAAGCTCTGGAACACCAGCGTGAGCCGGTGGCCGGTGTGGGCCACCAGCGCGCCGACCTGCTGGCGCAGCCCCGCCGGCTTGAGCGTGCTGGTGTCGACGACGATCGACATCTCGCGCAGCCCCGACAGCATCAGGCGTTCGATCTCGATCGCGTCGATCAGCGCGTGCTGGCCGGCGCCGGCCTCGGCATGGCTGAGCGGGTGCGGGCGGCGCGTCTCGGAGAAGCGGCGCACGAGCGTGTCGGTGCTGGCGTCGAGGAACAGCGGCTTGACCGTCACGCCTTCCTGTCGCAGCTCGGCGATCAGTGGCACCAGCACCGGCAGTGAGCTGGCGGTGCGCACGTCGACGGCGATGGCCACGCGCTCGGTGTAGCGCGGGTGCTGCAGCTCCATGTAGTGGCGCAGCAGTTCCGGCGGCAGGTTGTCGACGCAGAAGTAGCCGGCGTCCTCCAGCGCATGCAGGGCCACCGACTTGCCCGAGCCCGAGATGCCGCTGATCAGCACCAGCTCGCGCACGCCGTGGTGGCCGATGGCGGCGGCCGGGCTCGAGGGGGCGGTCTCGCCGGTGGGCTGCGGGTGGTCGGGGGTCGTGCTCATGTCTTGCTGGCGCGGCGGCGGGCGGCGGGCATGCCCGGGGTGCCCTCGTCGGGTGCGGTGGGGCGGGTTCGGGTCTGTTGCAGCATGGCCTGGGCATGGGCCAGGCTGGTGCCGGCCATGCGTTCACCGCCCAGCATGCGGGCGACCTCGGCCACGCGGGCCGGGCCCTGCACCGGCGCCACGTGGCTGGCGGTGCGGCCGTCGGCCTGGGCCTGTTTGGCCACGACATAGTGCTGGTCGGCGCAGGCCGCGACCTGGGCCAGATGGGTGACCGCCAGCACCTGACGGTTGCGGCCGAGCTGCTTCATCAGCGCGCCGACCGTGTCGCCGACGGCGCCACCGATGCCGGCGTCGATCTCGTCGAAGATCAGGGTGGCGGCGCCGTCAGGGTCGGCCTGGACGGTGGTCACGGCAATCGCCAGCGCCAGCCGCGACAGCTCGCCGCCCGAGGCGACCTTGGCGAGTGCCCGCGGCGTGCTGCCTGCATGGCCGGCCACGCGCAGCTCGGGCTGTTCCAGCCCGTGGGGCGAGGGTTCGTCGAGCGGCAGCAGCGCGACCTCGAAGCGGCCGCCGGCCATGCCCAGCTGCTGCATGGCCTGGGTGACCGAGGTGGCCAGCGGGCCGGCGGCGCGCTGGCGCAGCGCGCTGACCGCCCGTGCGGTCTCCCGCCAGGCCTGATCGGTGCGCGTCAGCGTGGCCCGCAGCGCATCCAGGTCGGCCGCGGCATCCAGCGCGGCGAGCTCGGTGCGCCACTGCAGCCGCAGCGCCGGCAGATCCGGCGGCGAGCGCCGGTAGCGGCGGGCCAGCGTCAGCCAGGCGCCGAGCCGGGCGTCGACCTCGGCCAGCCGGTCGGGTTCGGGCTCGGCATCGGCCAGATAGGCCGACAGGCCGTGGACCGCATCGCGCAGGGCGGCCTGGGCACTCTGCAGCGTGTCGACCAGCGGCTGGAGGTGTGCGCTGTCATGGGCGAGTACGTCGCCCAGGCCGTCGAGTGCGCGGCCCAGCAGCGCCTCGGCGTTGTGCTCCTCGGTCTCGCTGAGCCACTGCAGGGACTGCTGCGCGGCGTCGATCAGCGACTGGGCATGGGCCAGGCGTTGCTGCTCGGCCGACAGCTCGGCCCATTCACCTTCGGCGGGGGCCAGACGGTCGATTTCCTCCAGCTGCCAGCTCAGGCGTTCGCGCTCGCGGGCGAGTTCGGCCTGCTGGCGTTCGGCGCGCTGCAGCGCCTCGGCGGCCTGGCGCCGGGCTGCCCAGGCGGCGTTCATCGGGCCGGCGTCGACACCGGCCTGGCGGTCGAGCAGGGCGCGCACGTCGCCCGGGCGCGTCAGTCCCTGCCAGGCGTGCTGGCCGTGGATGTCGACCAGCCAGGCCGCCGCTTCGCGCAGCTGGGCGACGGTGGCCGGGCTGCCGTTGATCCAGGCGCGGCTCTTGCCCTGCGCGTCGACGGTGCGCCGCAGCAGCAGGGCGGCTTCCGTGTGGTCGAAGCCCGCCTCCTCCAGCCACGGCCGCACGGCGTCCGGGGTGTCGAACTCGGCGCTGATCTCGGCGCGTGCCGCGCCCTCGCGCACCACGCCGGCATCGCCCCGGTTGCCCAGCGCCAGCTGCAGGGCGTCGATCAGGATCGATTTGCCTGCACCGGTCTCGCCGGTCAGCACCGAGAAGCCGCCATGGAAGTCCAGCTCCAGCGTCTGGACGATAACGAAATCACGCAACGTCAGCCGTCGCAGCATCGGTCACCCCGTACGGCCATCACACCACCCCTTCGTACCAGCGCAGCTTGCGGCGCAAGGTCGCGTAATAGCTCCAGCCCCGCGGGTGCAGGAAGCGCACCTTGTGTGCCGAGCGCTGCACCCGCACCTGGTCGCCGTGCAGCAGGCTGGCCAGCCCCTGCATGTCGAAGTTGGCCGAGGCGTCGCGGCCGGCGACCACCGTCATGCGGATCTCGGCCGAATCGGGCAGCACGATCGGCCGGTTGCTCATCGTGTGGCTGGCGATCGGCACCAGGATCCAGCCACCGATGCGCGGATGCAGGATCGGCCCGCCGGCCGACAGCGAATAGGCGGTCGAGCCGGTGGGCGAGGACAGCACCAGACCGTCGGCGCGGATGTTGGCGACGAACTCGTCGTCGATGTCGACGCGGATCTCGATCATGCTGGCCAGCGCCCCGCGGCTGACGACCACGTCGTTGAGCGACAGGCCCTCGAAGATGCGTTCGCCGTCGCGCCAGACCGCGCCTTCGAGCATGGCGCGCGGGTCTTCCTCGTAGTCGCCGGCCAGCAGCGGGCCGAGCGCCTCGCGCCACTGGTTCAGCGGCACATCGGTGATGAAGCCCAGGCGGCCCTGGTTGATGCCGACCAGCGGCACGTCGTGACGGGCGAGTTCGCGGGCGATGCCCAGCATGGTGCCGTCACCGCCGACGACCACGGCCAGATCGCAGCGGCGGCCGATGCCCTCGGCATCGAGCGACTCGAACTCGGTGATGCCGGTGTTCAGCGCGGTCTGACGCTCGATCGAGACCTCGAGGCCCTGGCGCACCAGCACGTGCGCGATGTCCTCCAGCAGCGGCCGGATGCCCTCGGCCTGGTACTTGCCCACCAGAGCGGCATGTTGGAAGCGGCCCGACATGCGGCGGATTACACCACAGCACCTGTGACCGTCCGTACGGTCCCGCCGTTGGGCGGGCCTGGCACCGGCGGCGTATCCTTACAATCGAAAAGCCGACCCCCCCGAGCTGCCTGCGCAAGATGGACGAGCGTGCCCGCACCCTGCTGAAGACCCTGGTCGAGCGCTACATTGCCGACGGCCAGCCCGTCGGCTCGCGCACGCTGTCCAAGGCCTCCGGCCTGGAGCTGTCGCCGGCGACCATCCGCAACGTGATGGCCGATCTGGAAGAGCTGGGTCTGATCGCCAGCCCCCACACCAGTGCCGGCCGGGTGCCGACCCCGCGGGGCTACCGCCTGTTCGTCGACACCATGCTGACGGCCCGGGCGCTGGATCTGTCCGATCTGTCCCAGTCGCCGGCCGACGTGGCCAGCGTGCGTGACCAGTTGCAGGCCGCCGACCAACCGCAGCGGGTGATCGCCCAGGCCGCGCAGGTGCTGTCCAGCCTGTCGCACTTCGTCGGCGTGGTCACCGCGCCCAAGCGCACCAGCGTCTTCCACCACATCGAGTTCCTGCGCCTGGGCGAGAAGCGGGTGCTGGTGATCCTGGTGGCGCCCGATGGCGATGTGCAGAACCGCGTCATCATCACCGCGCGCGACTACAGCCCCTCGGAGCTGGTCGAGACCAGCAACTTCCTCAATGCCCACTACTGCGGCCTCGGCCTCGACGAGGTGCGTGAGCGCCTGCGCGGCGAGATCGACACGCTGCGCGGCGAGATCGCGCAGCTGATGCAGGCCGCCGTCCAGGCCGGCACCGAGATGGCCGAGCGCAGCGAGCAGGTGGTGGTCTCCGGCGAGCGCAACCTGCTGGGCGTGCAGGACTTCGGCCATGACATGGGCTCGCTGCGCAAGATGTTCGATCTGTTCGAGCAGAAGACCGAGCTGATGCGCCTGCTGGAGAACTCCAGCCGCGCCGACGGCGTGCGCATCTACATCGGGGGTGAGAGCGGCGTCGTGCCTTACGAGGAGTTGTCGGTGGTGTCCTCGCCCTACGAGGTCGACGGCCAGCTGGTGGGCACGCTGGCCGTGATCGGTCCGACCCGCATGGCCTACGATCGCATGATCCAGCTGGTCGATGTCACCGCCCGTCTGGTGGGCAACGCACTGTCCGGACCGCGCTGAGCCGGCCTAGAATCCACGGCTCGCAGGGGGCCGCTAGCTCATGCTTGGTTAGAGCAGCAGACTCATAATCTGTTGGTGCCGTGTTCGACTCACGGGCGGCCTACCACCACCTCTGCTGTCCGCCTTCACCAGGCGGATTCGACCTGCAGCGACTGGCCGTCGTTGCGCTCCTTCGCACGGAACATGCACGCGTCGGCGCGCTGCATCAGGCCATCCATCGTGTCGCCCGGACGCGCCGAGGCCACGCCGATGCTGATGCTGGCACGCAGGGCCGGCCAGTCGTCCCAGCGCAGCGCGCTGACGCGCTCGCTGATGCGCTCGCAGACCTGGCGTGCCGTGTCCAGCGTCGAGTGCGCGAACAGCACGACGAACTCATCGCCGCCCAGGCGGGCTGCGACGTCATAGTCGCGCACGGACTGGCGCAGCACATCGGCGATGCCGCGCAGTGCCGCATCGCCCGCACCGTGCGAGTGCAGGTCGTTGATCGCCTTGAAGTCGTCGACGTCGATCAGCGCCACGCACAGCGTTTGCGGCAATACCGCCCCGCGACCGAGCAGGCGCTGCAGGCGGTGCTCGAAGCTGCGGCGGTTGGCGATGCCGGTCAGCGCGTCCTCGAAGCTCAGCCGCTCCAGTTCCCGCGAGCGTTCAGCCAGCTGCTGCAGATGGCGGCGGGTGTAGCGCACGTCGAGCTGGGCCTGCACCACGCGCTGGCGGTTCTCCAGCGATTCCGCGCGCAGCAGCTGTTCGCGACGCCGCATCTGCCGCTCGTCATCCAGCGCCAGATCGAAGCGGCCCATCGCCTTGTGGATCTGGGTGCGCAGCATGCGCGCCAGGCCTTCCATGGGCTCGAATCCGGCCTGCGCGGCCGCTTCGAGCAGCCGGGTCGCCGCGCCCTGGGCCGAGCCCATCGAGCGGCCGGACCAGTCCAGCTCGGCGCGCAGCCAGTGGCCGAGCAGCCGCGTCCAGGCGTCGGCGCGCGGGCTGCCGGCTTCAAGCATCAGGGGGCGTGCGCCCTGTCGCCGGGCCGATTCCAGCTCGCCGGACCAGATCTGGCACAGCGCCCGCGCACAGCGTCCGAGCCGTTGCAGACGACGGCCCATGCCGGGTGCGCCGGCCATGGCTGGCGGTGCGTCCGCATCCCACAGCGCGGCACAGGCGTGCAGGCGCTCGCGCAGCAGCGCCGTGTCGGGCATCTGGCCGGCGTAGTAGCGCTCGCGGAACAGCCTCAGCAGTTCGTTGAAGGCCAGGCCGGCTCCCGCCCAGAGTGCGAGCGATGGCTCCGTCAGGCGCGCCGCATCGGCCGCGGCGGCGGTGAATTCGGCTTCGGCGGCCTCGGTGCTGCCGGCCCAGGCGTAGACCATGCCGAGCTGGCAGGCGATGCGCACGGACAGGGCTGCGTCCGGCAGCCGTTCAGCCAGGCGCTGGGCGAGCAGGGCGGTCTCGACCGCTTCTTCATGGCGGCCGCAACCGCTGGCCGCGTCGGCCAGCAGGCCCAGCACGCGCGCTTCGGTCGGGGCGTCCAGGCCGCCGTTCTGGGCCTGCAGCAGCTTGAGCGCACGGCGTGCCGATGGCAGGGCGCGGCGGTGGCAGCCGACCAGGTTGTCGTGCAGCGCGAGTGCGGTCAGCGCCTCGGCCTGCGTGGCCGCATGGCCCCGCTCCTCGCCCTGCTTGAGTTGAGCGGCCGCGCTGCGGCGCGCGGCCTCATGCTGGTCGGATTCCAGGAGTTCCAGCGCCTCGTGGAGCGGCTGGTTCAGGTCGACGTCGACAGGTTCTCGGGCGCCCATGGAGATCACAGGTGGGTTCTGACCATCCGGCGAGGAGCCGGTGCACGGGCCGCGAGGGGCATCGGAGGTGGGCGCGGCGTTCAGCGCCAGATCCCGGGTCGCGGCAACGACAGAACTGCTCATGCTAGGTGACCTAGGGGGGGCCGGAGAATCCTTCAAGTCCGGTGGGACATTGACACCGGACCCGCCCGCAGCGGCGCGGGCTGACCTCTGCGGACTGTGCACCTGAAGCGCACAGCCTTGTCCACAGATCGGGGCGGTGTGGCGCGGCGGTCGCGAGTTATTCCACGAAGTCCCCGCCTTCTGCACAGGGTTGCCCACATGGGGCCCCGGGCGGCCGTGCCGTGACGCATCCGAAAAATTTTCCGGTTGACAGCGGGCTTGGCTTGCATCTCGACGTGGCGGGCCGTGCGGCCGGGGCGGGCCCGTTCCGGGCGCTCAGGGGGCCGATGCGCCGACCGGCGGGGCCTTCATCACGCGGATCTTGCCGGCGCTGCCGATCAGCAGCACCGCGTCCCCGGCCTGGAGCTGTTCCTGGCCCTGGGCCTGGATGATGGCGCGCCGCTCACCGGTGCGGGCGAGCTGCACCAGGATCTCGACGGCCTGTTCGCGGGTCGACAGCCGCTCGACCGCGTTGCCGGCCACCGCGCCGGCGACGGCGGCCAGCACGCCGACGGCGGCCGCCTCGCGGCGGCCCCCGACCGAGGCGCCGGCGATGCCGCCGACGACCGCACCGGTGACACCGCCCGCGCCGCTCTGGCTGCCATCGATCACCACCGGACGCACGCTGAGCACGACGGCGTCGGTCACCGTCGACAGGCGTTGCGCGTCGGCGCGGTCGATGACGTCAGGGCTGCTGGTGCTGCAGCCCGACAGGACAGTCAGGCCGACCAGCAGGGCGGTCAGGGGAAGGCGGATCAGGCGCATGGCGGGGTGGGCGGCACGCGGGCCGCGCAGGATATCGATCCCGCTATGGTGCCTGCAAGCTGTTGCCGGTTCCCTGCCGCACCGTCATCCCCATGTCGCGGATCAGCCGTGAAGGCGGCTGCTGATCGGCACGCTCGCCATCAGGAACTCCATCTGGTCGACCACGATGCGCCGGCCGCGCAGGATCATGTCCTCGTGCAGATTGGGCACGTAGGGCAGGTAGAGCAGGCTCATGCGGGCCTCCTCGGGCAGCCGGCTGCCCTTGCGGCCGTTGCAGGCCTTGCAGGCGGTGATGCAGTTCATCCAGCCGTCACGGCCGCCACGGCTGGTGGGCACGATGTGCTCGCGCGTGAGCTGGTCGAAGGTGAAGCGGCCGCCGCAGTAGGCGCACAGATGGCGGTCGCGCACGAACAGCTTGGCATTGCTGAGCGCCGGCTGCTGGCGCCAGGCGCGGCTGGGGATGGTCCCGCGCACCGCGATGATCGGATGGACCTCGATGCGCGATTGCAGGCCGGTGGTGCGCTGGATGCCGCCGCGCAGCACCTGGAAGGCGCGCCCCAGCGTCCAGGCCACGCCATCGCTGGCATAGAGCACCGCCGCCTCGCGCGCGCTGATCCAGGCCTGCGGGCGGCCGGATACATCGAGCTGCAGAACGTCCAAGGACACCTCCTCGAGCAGGAAACGCCGGAACAACAGGCCCTGACCCGCCGTGCCGTCGTGCCGCCTGACTCGGGCAGCCCCCGGTGCGGGATCGATCCAATCCGCTTAGCGTAGCGCAAACACGTGACAGGGCCCAGTGCGCCCGCGCATGGGCCCGCGCACCGGCCCGAGATGTGTCGGCCTGGTGGGATGCGAGGGGACGGCTGTCGCCGATCCCAGGGTTGTCCCGGGTCTTCAGTGAGGTCGCGCGGCATCAAAATAGAACGACCGTTCGTTTTATTGCGTGACACAGCGCGCCTCCTTCACCATGAGCCGACTTCCTGATCCCGGCGCCACCGGGCCCGCCTCGTCCGCCAGCGGCCCCTCCGGCGCGGCCGTGCGGCGGCCGATGCGTGCGCTCGCGTCGGCGCCCAGGGCGCAGGCCAAGGGCCAGCACACCCGCGCGGTGATCCTCGATGCGGCGCTCGGTCTGGCCGCCCATGTCGGGCTGGAGGGCCTGTCCATCGGTGCGCTCGCCGAGATCACCACGATGAGCAAGTCCGGCGTCTTCGCCCACTTCGGCTCGCGCGAGGAGCTGCAGATCGCCGTCGTCGGCCAGTACCACGCCCGCTTCGATGCCGAGGTCTTCCGGCCCGCGCTGGCCGAGCCGCGCGGCCTGCCGCGGCTGCGGGCGCTCTACGCGGCCTGGCTGCGCCGGGTGACGGTCGAGATCGACTCGGGCTGCCTCTACATCAGCGGCGCCGTCGAGTTCGACGACCGGCCCGGTCCCGTGCGCGACGCGCTGGCGGCCATGGTCGAGACCTGGCGCCAGGCGCTGGCCCGCGCGGTGCGCCTGGCCGTCGACAGCGGCCATCTGCGCGCGGATTGCGATGTCGAGCAGCTGTTGTTCGAGCTGCACGGTCTGGTGCTGGCCTTGCACCATGACGCGCGCTTCCTGCGCCGGCCCGGCGCGGTCGAGCGTGCACAGCGCGGCTTCGATCGCGTCATCGCACCCTGGCTGCCGGCCGCAGCGCCGTCTCCCCGCGGCTGATGTCCGCCCGGCGCCGGAACCGGCGCCATCCCGTCCTGATCCCTGTTTCACCGCCTGCCGTACCCGCCGCCCGGTGCGCACCGCGCACCCTGACCGAGGAAGCCGACCATGCCGACCTACACCCCGCCGATCCGTGACCTGCAGTTCGTGCTCCACGAGATGTTCGACGCCGTCGGGACGTTGAAGCAGCTGCCGCCGCACGGCGAGCTCGATGCCGACACCGTCAACGCCGTGCTGGAGGAGGCCGGCAAGTTCGCTGCCGGCGTGATCGCGCCGCTGAACGCGCCCGGCGACATCCAGGGCTGCACGCTGGATCGCGACACGCACGCGGTGCGCACGCCCGAGGGCTTCAAGGCGGCCTATCAGGCCTATGTGGACGGCGGCTGGCCGGCGCTCAGCGTCGACCCCGCGCATGGCGGCCAGGGCCTGCCGCTGACGCTCAACCAGTGCCTCTACGAGATGCTCAACAGCGCCAACCAGGCCTGGACCATGTATCCGGGCCTCAGCCACGGCGCCTACGAATGTCTGCACGCCCACGGCACGCCCGAGCAGAAGGCGCTCTACCTGCCGCGGCTGACCAGCGGCGAGTGGACGGGCTCGATGTGCCTGACCGAGCCGCACTGCGGCACCGATCTCGGCCTGCTGCGCACCAAGGCCGAGCCGCAGGCCGACGGCAGCTTCCGGCTGACCGGCCAGAAGATCTTCATCTCGGCCGGCGAGCACGATCTGGCGGCCAACATCGTGCACCTGGTGCTGGCGCGGCTGCCGGACGCGCCGGCCGGCTCCAAGGGCATCTCGCTGTTCATCTGCCCGAAGTTCATCCCGCAGGCCGATGGGGGCCTGGGCGCGCGCAATCCGGTGTTCTGCAGCGGGCTGGAACACAAGATGGGCATCCACGGCAACAGCACCTGCCAGATGACGCTGGACGGCGCCACCGGCTGGCTGGTCGGCCAGCCGAACAAGGGCCTGGCGGCGATGTTCGTGATGATGAACGCGGCGCGTCTGGGCGTCGGCTGCCAGAGCCTGGGCCTGACCGAGGTCGCCTACCAGAACGCCGTCACCTATGCCCGTGACCGGCTGCAGATGCGCGCGCTGACCGGACCGAAGGCGCCCGACAAGCCGGCCGATCCGATCATCGTCCACCCCGATGTGCGCCGCATGCTGCTGACCGCCCGCGCGATGGCCGAAGGCGGTCGGGCGTTGCTGGTCTACACCGCGCTGCAGCTCGATACCGCGCTCGCCAGCGACGATGCCGACGAGAAGGCCGCCGCCGAGCGCCGGGTCGCGCTGCTGACGCCGGTGGTCAAGGCCTTCCTGACCGACAACGGCTGGACGGCGACCAGCGCCTGCATGCAGGTCTACGGCGGCCACGGCTACATCCGCGAGTGGGGCATGGAGCAGTTCGTGCGCGACGCCCGCATCAACATGATCTACGAGGGCACCAACACCATCCAGAGCCTGGACCTGCTGGGCCGCAAGGTGCTGGGCGACAACGGCAAGGCGCTCAAGGAGTTCGGCCGCGAGATCGCCGACTGGGTCGAGGAGCACGGCGTCACAGAGTCGATGCAGGAGTTCGTCAACCCGCTGGCCGACCTCGGCGACAAGGTGACCAAGCTGTCGACCGAGCTGGGCATGAAGGCCTTCGGCAATGCCGACGAGGTCGGCGGTGCGGCGGTCGACTACCTGCGCGTGGTCGGCCATCTGTGCTTCGCCTACCTGTTCGCCCGCGCGGCCCAGGTCGCGCAGGCGCGCATCGCGGCCGGCAGCGACGATCCGCACTACCGGGCCAAGCTGCATGTCGCGCGCTTCTACTTCGCCAAGCTGCTGCCGGAGACGGCCGCGCTGATCCGCAGTGCGCGCTCCGGCGTGGGCTCGCTGATGGCGATGGAGGCCGATCTGTTCTGAGATGATCGATAACGTCATGGTGGTGCGTCCGTCGCGGGTGCGCCGCCTTCCCGTCCGATCCATCCTGCCGGAGCCCGCCATGTCCTTCGCGTCCCGTACCGCCATCCGCCGCCTCGCCACCCTGTCCGTGCTGCCGCTGCTGCTGGGTGCGGCGGGCGTGCAGGCCCAGTCCACCCCGGTCGGCCTGTGGAAGACCATCGACGACGAGACCAAGGCCGAGAAGTCGCTGGTGCGCATCGTCGCCGGTGCGGACGGCGCGCTGGTCGGCAAGGTCGAGAAGATCCTCGATCCGCAGGCCAGGCCCGACGCGCGTTGCGACAAGTGCGAGGACGAGCGCAAGGACCAGCCCATCCTGGGCATGACCATCCTGCGCAAGGCCAAGGCCGCCGACGGCCAGGTCTGGGAGGGCGGCGACATCCTGGACCCGAACAAGGGCAAGGTCTACCGCCTGCGCCTGAAGCCGCTGGACGGCGGCGCACGGCTCGAGGTGCGCGGCTACCTGGGCCCCTTCTACCGCAACCAGATCTGGCAGCGCGTCGAGTGAACGCGCCGCGCCGGTCCCGGCTTCGCACCGGTGCCGGTACCTGACCCGAATCCCGAGGAGACGAGATGAACCGCTTCAATGTCCGCAAGGTGGCCGTGCTGGGCGCCGGCGTGATGGGTGCGCAGATCGCCGCGCACCTGGTCAACGTGCGCGTGCCGGTCGTGCTGTTCGACCTGCCGGCCAAGGAGGGGCCGGCCAACGGCGTGGCGCTCAAGGCGCTGGAGGGTCTGAAGAAGCTCAAGCCCTCGCCGATCGGCGTGGCCGATGAGCTGTCGCTGATCACGCCGGCCAACTACGGCGAGCACCTGGACCTGCTGGCCGGCTGTGACCTGGTGATCGAGGCCATCGCCGAGCGCATGGACTGGAAGCAGGCGCTGTACGCGCAGGTGGCCGCCCACATCGCGCCGCATGCCATCGTCGCCAGCAACACCTCGGGGCTGTCGATCGGTGCGCTGGCCCAGGCGCTGCCCGAGGCGCTGCGCCCGCGCTTCTGCGGCATCCACTTCTTCAACCCGCCGCGCTACATGCAGCTGGTCGAGCTGATCCCGACGGCCGACACCGATGCGGGCATCCTCGACGCGCTGGAGACCTTCGCCACCCGCACGCTGGGCAAGGGCGTGGTACGGGCCAAGGACACGCCGAACTTCATCGCCAACCGGGTCGGCATCGCCGGCATGCTGTCGACGATGCAGGAGGCCCAGCGCTACGGCCTGGGCTTCGATCTGGTCGATGACCTGACCGGCAAGAAGCTGGGCCGGGCCAGCTCGGGCACCTTCCGCACCGCTGATGTCGTCGGTCTGGACACCATGGCCCACGTCATCCGCACGATGCAGGAGACGTTGGGCCCGGGCAGGACCGAGGATCCTTTCCACGCCAGTTATGCGACGCCGCCGGTGCTGGCCGGCCTGATCGCCGCCGGCGCGCTGGGCCAGAAGACCAAGGCCGGCTTCTTCAAGAAGGTCGGCAAGGACATCCTGCGGCTGGATCCGGCGACCCAGCAGTACGTGCCGGCCGGCGCCAAGGCCGAGCCCATCATCGACCGCATCCTGAAGAAGCCGGCGGCCGAGCGGCTGAAGCTGCTGCGTGAGTCCTCCCACCCGCAGGCGCAGTTCCTGTGGGCCATCCTGCGCAACGCCTTCCACTACGCCGCCGTGCATCTGGCGTCGATCGCCGACAGCGCGCGCGAGGTGGATCTGGCCATGCGCTGGGGCTTCGGCATGAAGCAGGGCCCGTTCGAGCTGTGGCAGGAGGCCGGCTGGGCCCAGGTCGCGCAGTGGGTGGCCGAGGACATCGCCGCCGGCAAGGCGCTGAGCGACGCGCCGCTGCCCGGCTGGGTGAGCGCCGGTCCGGTGGCCGAGCGCGGTGGCGTGCACACGCCCGAGGGCTCGTGGAGCGCCGCCGAGGGCCGCTTCGTGCCGCGCAGCACGCTGCCCGTCTATGCCCGCCAGCGCTTCCCCGAGCGCCTGGGCGGCGAGGGCGGTGAGGACCCGCGCAAGGCCGGCACCGAGCTGCTGAAGAACGAGGAGGCCCGGCTGTGGACGCCGGACGGTCAGGTGCTGGTGCTGTCGCTGACCGGCAAGATGCACCTGATCGGCGACGGCGTGCTCGACGCGCTGGAGCGCGGCCTGGACGAGGCCGAGCGCGGCCACGCCGGGCTCGTGATCTGGTCGCCCGACGAGCCGTTCTCGGCCGGCGCCAATCTGGAGGCGCTGCTGCCGGTGTTCATGAAGCAGGGCGCCAAGGGCATCGAGCCGGTGGTGCGTCGCCTGCAGGAGCTGGTGCTGCGCCTGCGCCATGCCCAGGTGCCGACGGTCGCGGCGATCCGCGGCATGGCGCTGGGCGGTGGTTGCGAGCTGGCCGTGGCCTGTGCCCGCCGTGTCGCTCACCTGGAAAGCTATGTCGGTCTGGTCGAGGTCGGCGTCGGCCTGATCCCGGGCGGCGGCGGCCTGACCTACATCGCCCGCCGCGCCGCCGAGCAGGCGCTGGCCGCCGGCTCGACCGACTGGCTGGCCTTCCTCAAGGACGGCTTCCTGGCCGCGGCGATGGCCAAGGTCGGCACCAGCGCGCTGGAGTCCCGCCAGCTGGGCTACCTGCTGCCCGAGGACGTGGTCATCGCCCACCGCGACGAGCTGCTGCACGTCGCGCTGCAGCAGGTGCACGCGATGGCCGAGGCCAACTGGCGGCCGCCGGTCGAGCGCCTATTCCCGGTCGCCGGCCGTGAGGGCATCGCCACCATCCAGGCCCAGCTGGTGGGCATGCGCGACGGCGGGCTGATCACCGCCCACGATCTGCACCTGGGCCTGCAGATCGCGCAGGTGGTGTGCGGCGGTGACGTCGATGCCGGCAGCCTGGTCAGCGAGCGCTACCTGATGACGCTGGAACGCCAGCGCTTCTGCGCGCTGCTCGAACATCCCAAGACCCAGGCCCGCGTGATGAGCCTGCTGCAGGGCGGCGGCCGGCCGGTGCGCAACTGAGACGCCGGGCACCGGCCACCGACCTTCCCGCAGACTTCAGGAGACTGATTCCATGAGCAAGCAACTGACCGAGGCCTACATCGTCGCCGCGGCCCGCACGCCGATCGGCCGCAGCCACCGCGGTGTGTTCCGCGCGATGCGGCCCGATGACCTGCTGGTGGCCGCCATCCAGGGCGCGCTGGCCCAGGCCCCGGGGCTGGACCCGGCCGCCATCGAGGATGCCGTCATCGGCTGCGCGATGCCCGAGGGCGCCCAGGGCCTCAACATGGCCCGCGTGGCCGCGCTGCTGGCCGGCCTGCCGAAGTCGGTCGGCGGCGTGACCGTCAACCGCTTCTGCGCCTCGGGCCTGAGCGCGATCCAGATGGCGGCCGACCGCATCCGCGTCGGCGAGGCCGAGGTGATGATCGCCGGCGGTGCCGAGAGCATGAGCCTGGTGCCGATGACCGGCCACAAGCCCTCGTTCAACCCGGCCATCTTCGAGCGCGACGACAACCTGGGCATCGCCTACGGCATGGGCCTGACGGCCGAGAAGGTGGCCCAGCGCTGGAACGTCAGCCGCGCCGACCAGGACGCCTTCGCGCTGGAGAGCCACCGCCGCGCGATCGCCGCCCAGCAGGCCGGCGAGTTCGCCGACGAGATCGTGCCGGTGGAGGTCGTCAGCCGCAGCCCCGACCTGGCCAGCGGCGGTGTGCGCGAGCAGCGCCGCACCGTCAGCCTGGACGAGGGCCCGCGCGCCGACACCAGCCTGGAGGCGCTGGGCAAGCTCAGGCCGGCCTTCGCCGCACCGCTCGATCCGGCCGGTCAGGCCACCGGCATGGGCTCGGTGACGGCCGGCAACAGCTCGCAGACCAGTGACGGTGCCGGCTGCCTGATCCTGGCCAGCGAGGCGGCCGTGCAGCGCTTCGGCCTGCAGCCGCTGGCGCGCTTCGTCAGCTACGCCTCGCGCGGCGTGCCGCCCGAGATCATGGGCATCGGCCCGGTCGAGGCGATTCCGGCGGCGCTGAAGTCGGCCGGCCTCGCGCAGGCCGACCTGGACTGGATCGAGCTCAACGAGGCCTTCGCCGCGCAGTCGCTGGCCGTCATGCGCAGCTGCGGTCTGGATGCGGCCAAGGTCAACCCGATGGGCGGGGCGATCGCGCTCGGCCACCCGCTGGGGGCCACCGGTGCGATCCGGGCCGCCACCGTGGTGCACGCGCTGCGTCGCCGGCAGCTGAAGTACGGCATGGTCACGATGTGCGTGGGCACGGGCCAGGGCGCGGCCGGCATCTTCGAGCGCGTCTGACCGGCAGGGACCACCTCTGACGCCCGTCTGCCCGACCCCGACACCAGGAGCCTGACCCCATGACCATCCGCAGCGGCCTGCTCAACGGCGTCGCCACCCTCGAGATCGCGCGCCCCGAGCGCAAGAACGCGCTGACGCTCGACATGTACCAGGCGCTGGCCGATGGCCTGGCCGCGGCCGGTGCCAACCCGGCCGTGCGCGCGGTGCTGATCACCGGACAGCCCGGCATCTTCACCGCGGGCAACGACCTGGAGGACTTCGTCCAGCGCCCGCCCCAGGGCGAGGACGCGCCGGTCTGGCGCTTCATGCGCGCGCTGGCCGACTGCGAGAAGCCGGTGGTGGCCGCCGTCACCGGCGCGGCCATCGGCATCGGCACGACGATGCTGCTGCACTGCGACCTGGTCTATGTCAGCGACGAGGCGCGGCTGGCGCTGCCCTTCGTCGGTCTCGGCCTGGTGCCGGAGTTCGGCGCCAGCCTGCTGCTGCCGCAGCGCATCGGCGCGGTGCGCTCGGCCGAGAAGCTGCTGCTGGGCGATCCCTTCACCGCCCAGGAGGCGGTCGAGCTCGGCCTGTGCAACGCGGTGCTGCCGCCCGACGAGGTGCTGCCGCATGCCCGGCGCATGGCCGAGCGCTTCAACGCGCTGCCGCCGTCGGCCGTGCGCGAGACCAAGCGCCTGCTGCGCGCGCCGCAGCGCGCGACGCTGGACGCGGTGATGGCCGAGGAGAACGCGCTGTTCGCCGCCCGGCTGCGCGGCCCGGAGACGCAGGAGGCGATCCGCGCCTTCTTCGAGAAGCGCAAGCCGGACTTCTCGCGCTTCTGAGCCCCCCGGGCCGGGCCGCGGGTCGCGGGTGCCGGCCCGACCGCGGGCGCTCAGTCCAGCGGCACCGGCCGCGGCTTGCCCCGGGCATCGATGGCGACATAGGTCAGGCTGGCCTCGGTCACCTTGACCAGCTTCGGGTCGGCCGGATCGCGCTCGACCCAGACCTCGACATGGATCGTGATCGAGGTCGTGCCCACGCGCTCGACCCGCGCGTAGAAGCTCACCAGGTCGCCGACGTAGACCGGCTGCTTGAACACGAACTGGTTGACCGCCACCGTGGCGATGCGCCCGCGCGCCACGCGTGCCGGCAGCACCGCGCCGGCCAGATCGACCTGGGCCATCAGCCAGCCGCCGAACACGTCGCCGTTGCCGTTCAGATCGGCCGGCATCGGCATCACCCGCATCACCAGCTCGCTGCCCGGCGGCAGTTCGGGCACGGCGGCCGTCGCACGGGGGTAGGAGGGCGGCGACGGTGGGACGCTCATCATGCGGATCCTGGGCTGTGTGGTGTACTCGACCGCTTCGATTGTCTCCGACCGACCTGGACCGCCGCTGGACGGCCACGGATCGCCTTGTCGCATCCCGGCAGGGCGGCGTGGCGGCAGCGGATCGCCGGTGTCCGCGTCGACGCTGCCGCCGCCATGCGCCGATCCTCCGCTTCCCTGACCCCGTCCGAGCCCCGCCGGGCCGACGAACGCCGCGACAACGACTGGGCCGTGCTGCGGCAGTTGCTGCCCTATCTGTGGCAGTGGCGCGGTCGGGTGGCCATCGCGCTGGCCTGCCTGGTGGCGGCCAAGCTGGCCAATGTCGGGGTGCCGGTGCTGCTCAAGCACATCGTCGACGCGCTCGACCTGAAGGCGGGCGATCCGCGCTCGGTGCTGGTGGTGCCGGCCGGGCTGCTGCTGGCCTACGGCCTGCTGCGCCTGTCGACGACCGTCTTCACCGAGCTGCGCGAGCTGCTGTTCGCCAAGGTCGCCTACGGCACGTCCAAGCAGATCGCGCTGCAGGTCTTCGAGCACCTGCACGCGCTGTCGCTGCGCTTCCACCTGGAGCGCCAGACCGGCGGCCTGAGCCGCGACCTGGAGCGCGGCACGCGGGCGCTGCAGTCGCTGGTCTCGTACTCGCTCTACACCATCGTGCCGACGCTGGTCGAGGTCACGCTGGTGCTGGGTTACCTCGGCCTGCGCTTCGACATGGGCTATGTGTGGATCACGCTCGGTGCGCTGGCGGTCTACATCGTCTTCACGGTCACCGTCACCGAGTGGCGCACGCGCTACCGGCGCGAGATGAACGAGCTGGAGAACCGCGCCCACACCCATGCCATCGACGCGCTGCTGAACTACGAGACCGTCAAGTACTTCAACAACGAGGCCTTCGAGGCCCGCCGCTACGAGCAGGGGCTGGAGGCCTTCCGCCGCGCCCAGGTCAAGTCGCAGGGCACGCTGTCGCTGCTCAACGCCGGCCAGCAGCTGATCATCGCGGCCAGCCTGGTGGCCATGCTGTGGCGGGCGACCTCGGGCGTGGTCGATGGCCGCATGACGCTGGGCGATCTGGTGATGGTCAACGCCTTCATGATCCAGCTCTACATCCCGCTGAACTTCCTCGGCGTGCTCTACCGCGAGATCAAGCAGAGCCTGGTCGACCTCGACCGCATGTTCACGCTGCTGGGCCGCGAGCGTGAGGTGGCCGACGCGCCCGACGCGTCGTCGCTGCAGGTGGCCGGCGGCACGGTGCGCTTCGAGGACGTGCATTTCGCCTACGAGCGCGGCGAGCAGCACCGCCCCATCCTGCAGGGCGTCAGCTTCGAGATCCCGGCCGGCAAGACGGTGGCCGTGGTCGGTCCGTCCGGCGCCGGCAAGAGCACGCTGGCACGGCTGCTCTACCGCTTCTATGACGTGGCCGGTGGCCGCATCACGATCGACGGCCAGGACATCCGCGCGGTGCGCCAGGACAGCCTGCGCCGTGCCATCGGCATCGTGCCGCAGGACACGGTGCTGTTCAACGACACCGTGGGCTACAACATCGCCTACGGCCGGCCCGGCGCCGATGCGGTGGACGTCGAGCGTGCGGCCCGGGCCGCCCATATCCATGATTTCATCGCCGCGTCGCCCAAGGGCTATGAAACCGTGGTCGGTGAGCGCGGTCTCAAACTGTCCGGAGGCGAGAAACAGCGGGTGGCGATCGCGCGTACGCTGCTGAAGAATCCCCCGGTGCTGATATTCGACGAGGCGACGTCGGCACTGGATTCCGCCAATGAACGGGCCATCCAGGCTGAATTGCGCGCGGCGGCGCAGGGGCGCACCGCGCTGGTCATCGCCCACCGCCTGTCCACGGTGGTCGATGCGCACGAGATCGTCGTGCTGGAGGCCGGCCGGGTGGTCGAGCGCGGTACCCATGCCGCGCTGCTGGTGGCCGATGGCCGCTATGCGCGCATGTGGCGCTTGCAGCAGGCGGGGCAGGCGTGACCGGCACCTGATCCCTGGCCCCGGAATGACGAAGGGCCGCGATGACGCGGCCCTTGCGGTCGTTTTCTGCCCTCGGCGTGCCACACCCCCGGAGGTGTGGCCGATGGGCAGGCCCTTCGGGCGGTCGGGATCAGGCCTGACGACGGCGGCTGACGCCGATGCCGGCCAGGGCTGCCAGCGCCAGCGCGAAGCTGGCCGGCTCGGGGACGGAGCCGCCGCCGTTATTGCCGCCACCGCCGGTGTTGCTGAGCGTCAACGCCAGATTGTCCAGACCGACGAAGGCGTTGCTGCCGAAGCTGATCGAGGTGATGGTGCCGATGGTGGTCGCGGCAGTGACCGCCAGATAGTCGTTGATCCAACTGTCAGCACCACCTCGTGCGAAGCTGATCGTTTGACTACCCGTCGTGCCAAACACGCTGCCTTGCAGCGAGTTGCCTTGCTGACCGATCAGGTCAAGGGTCAACAGATCGAAAGTGAATCCCGGCAGGACTTCAATCGAGTAGTCGAGACCGACCAAGAACACCGAGTTGTCGGGTGATGCGGCCAAACCGACAGCGTTGCCCAGCGTCGAGCTGAACGCGTACAGCACCAGCGGACTGCTGCTGTTCGACACGAATCGCACGCCCTGCGATACGAATTCGGTACCGGTCAGCGCATAACCGGCCGAGCTGGTGATGCTCGACGCGACGCTGTTGAAATCGATGGTTGCTGCGTGGGAGGCTGCCGGGACCAGGCCGGCGGCCAGCGCGGAAGCCAACATCAGACGTTGGAAGAGTGCCATGACTTGAGCCTTGTTCTTGACCCGGACTGCTCGGTGGGCCAGGTAGATGGGTTGTAGGCGACTGTATCGAGCCCCGGAGGCAACGCCCAGATTATCAGGCCCTTTGTTCGAGGGGGGAAGGGCGTGGTCACGGGGGTGAGTGGGTCCTGACGTGCTATGGCGTCACGGGTTTGCCCCCTTGGCCGTCCGGCGGGTCGCGGGGCATGCCCGCCGTACACTGCGCGCGGTGGAAACCAAATGGCTCGAGGATTTCGTCAGCCTGGCCGAGACGCGCAGCTTCTCGCGCTCGGCCCAGCTGCGCCATGTGACCCAGCCGGCCTTCTCGCGCCGGATCCAGGCGCTCGAGGCCTGGGCGGGCACCGATCTGGTCGACCGCTCGTCCTACCCGACGCGGTTGACACCGGCCGGCGAGACGCTGCATGCCCAGGCGCTCGAGATCCTGGTCGCGCTGCAGTCGGCGCGCAACCTGATGCGGTCGCACCGTGCCAGCGGCCAGGACGTCATCGAGTTCGCGATCCCGCACACGCTGGCCTTCACCTTCTTCCCGCACTGGCTGATGGAGTTGCGTGGCCGCTTCGGCGCCGTCAAGACGCGGCTGAACGCGTCCAACGTCCACGATGCGGTGCTGCGGCTGACCGACGGCGGCTGTGATCTGCTGATCGCCTACCACCACGCGTCGCAGCCGCTGCAGCTCAGCCCCGAGCGCTACGAGATGCTGTCGCTCGGCCACGAGACGCTGGCCGCCTATGCCAAGGCCGATGCCGAGGGCCGGCCGCTGTTCCGCCTGCAGCCGGGCGGGCCGCCGGTGCCGATGCTGGCCTATGCCGGCGGTGCCTACATGGGCCAGATGGTCGAGCAGATCATCCGCCAGATGCCGGTGCCGCCGGTGCTCGAGACCCTCTACGAGACCGACATGGCCGAGGGACTGAAGGCGATGGCCGTCGAGGGCCACGGTCTCGCCTTCCTGCCGTCGAGCCTGGCACGCAAGGACCTGCAGGCGCGGCGCCTGGTGCCGGCCGCCCCGCCCGGCGTCGGTGAGCTGACGATGGAAGTGCGCCTGTACCGCGAGCGGCGCGAGGTCGCCCGCCACGTCAAGCCCGCGGCCCAGGCGCTGTGGGATTTCCTGAAGGCGGGCTGAGCCGGGCGCTGGCGCGCCTCAATGCCCGAGGATGCGCGACAGGAAATCCGCCGCCCGTGCCGTGCGCGGCGCGCCGAAGAAGGTGGCCGGATCGGCCTGCTCGACGATCTGGCCCTGGTCCATGAAGACCACCCGGTCGGCCACCGCACGGGCGAAGCCCATCTCGTGCGTCACGCACAGCATGGTCATGCCCTGGCCAGCGAGTTCCTCCATCACCTGCAGCACCTCCTGGATCATCTCCGGGTCGAGGGCCGAGGTCGGCTCGTCGAACAGCATGACGCGCGGGCGCAGGCACAGCGCGCGGGCGATGGCCACCCGCTGCTGCTGGCCGCCCGACAGCTGCAGCGGGTACTTGGCGGCGTGTTCGGCGATGCGCACGCGCTGCAGCTGGGCGAGGGCCCGTTCCTCGGCCTGCGCCCGGCTCAGGCCGCCGACGGTCGACGGCGCCAGCGTCAGGTTCTCCAGCACCGTCAGGTGGGGGAACAGGTTGAACTGCTGGAACACCATGCCGACCTCGCGCCGCACGCGGGCGACGGCCTGCGGATCGTCGTCGTCCAGCCGTGTGCCGTTGACGGTCAGCCGGCCCTCCTGATGGCGCTCGAGCGCGTTGATGCAGCGGATCAGTGTGCTCTTGCCCGAGCCCGACGGGCCGCAGATCACGACCCGCTCGCCGGCGGCGACGTCCAGGTCGATGTCGCGCAGCACGTGGGCCGCGCCGTACCACTTGTTGACGCGCTCGAAACGGATGACGGGGTCTGCGGCGGGTGTCATGCGGCGGGATCGGTGGTCGGGGCGGTCCGCTGCAGCCGGCGCTCGACCCAGGCGCCGTAGCGGCTGGCGGCGGTGCAGCCGGCGAAGTAGATCGCGGCGATGAACAGATAGGCCTCGATCTTGAACGGGCGCCACAGGCTGTCGCTGTTGAGCGCCAGGCTCATCGCGCCGGTCAGCTCGTAGAGGCTGACGATGGTGACCAGCGAGGTGTCCTTGAACAGCGCGATCACGTGGTTGACCAGGCCCGGCACCACGGCGGCCAGCGCCTGCGGCAGCACGATGCGCAGCTGGGTCCGCCAGACGCCCAGGCCGAGCGCGGCGGCCGCCTCGATCTGGCCGCGCGGCACCGCCTGGAGTCCGCCGCGGATCACCTCGGCGACATAGGCCGCGGCGAACAGCGTCATCCCGGCCAGCACCCGCAGCAGCACGTCGATCTGCAGCCCCGCCGGCATGAACAGCGGAAACAGGAAGCTGGCCATGAACAGCACGCTGACCAGCGGCACCCCGCGCACCAGCTCGACATAGGTCGCGCACAGCGCCCGCACCAGCGGCAGGGCGCTGCGCCGGCCGAGCGCCACGGCCAGCGCCAGCGGGAAGGCGCTGGCCACCGACAGCACCGTCAGCAGCAGCGTCAGCGGCAGGCCGCCCCAGCGGTCGGTCTCGACCAGGGGCAGACCGAAGGCGCCGCCGCGCATCAGCAGCGCGCCCGCGCCCAGGCCGAGCAGCCAGGCCAGCGGCAGCCAGGCCCGCCAGCAGGCGCGCAGCCCGCTCAGGCCCAGCAGGCCGATCAGCACGGCCGTGGCGGCCGCCGCCCGCCACTGCTGGTCGAACGGATAGCGGCCGAACAGGATCAGCCGCCCCTTCTCGGCGATCACGCCCCAGCAGGCGCCGACGCCGTGCGCGGCCTGGCAGGCGTCGGCATCGGGCCGCCAGACGGCCTCGGCCACGCCCCAGCGCCACAGGCCCGGCGCGGCCCACGCCGCCAGGGCCAGCAGCGCCAGCGTGGCCAGCGTGCTGGCGGTCGAGCTGAAGCAGGCCGCGCGCAGGCGGGGCCAGAGGTCGCGCCGCACCGGCGGTGGCGGGCGCGGCGGCCGCAGGGCGTCAGGGCGCGGGGCGTCGGCCATCAGCGCTCGCGGATCGCCGCCCGCCGGTTCCAGACCTGCATCAGCGCGGCTGTGCCCAGCGAGGTGCACAGATAGACCGCCATGATCAGTGCGATGCATTCGACGGCGCGGCCGGTCTGGTTGATCGAGGTGTTGGCGATCGACACCACGTCCGGGTAGCCGATGGCCACCGCCAGCGAGGAGTTCTTGGTCAGGTTCAGGTACTGGTTGCCCAGCGGCGGGATGATCACCCGCAGCGCCTGCGGCAGCACCACGCGGCGCAGCAGCAGACCGCGGCCCAGGCCGAGGGCCAGCGCTGCCTCGGTCTGCCCGCGCGGCACCGCGGCGATGCCGCCGCGCACGATCTCGGCGACGAAGGCCGAGGTGTAGGCCACCAGGCCGGCCAGCAGCGCCAGGTATTCCGGCGTCAGCGACATGCCGCCCTCGACCGCGAACGGCCCCGGCCGCGGCAGGTCCCAGACCAGCCGGCCGCTCTCCCACAGCGGGGCCGGCAGCGCCAGCCCGCCCTTGCTGAGGAAGACGTGGCCGAAGGCCGACAGCGGCGCGTCCGGATCCGGCAGCCACTCGGTCAGCAGCAGGTAGCCGATCAGCAGCTGCAGCAGCACCGGCACGTTGCGCAGCACCTCGACCCAGGCGCCGCACAGGCCGCGCAGCAGCGCGTTCGGCGAGCGTCGGCCGATGCCCACCAGCGTGCCGATGAGCGTGCACAGCACGATGCCCGGCAGTGCGACGCGCAGCGTGTTGGCGATGCCGACGGCGAAGGCGCGGGCATAGCTGTCGAGCGCGTCGTAGGGGATCGGCGTCTCGCCGATGTCGAAGCCGGCGGCGTCGCCCAGGAAGTCGAAGCCGCTGCGGATGCCGCGCGCGCGCATGTTGTCCAGCGTCTGCAGGGCCAGCCAGGCCAGCGCCCCGGCCACCATCGCCAGCAGCAGGGCCTGGACCAGCCCGCCGCGCCAACGCCGGCGCCGCCCGCGGCCGTCCGCGGCCGCGCCGCGGGGCGGCGGGCGGGCGGGGATGCCGGCCTCGGGCGCGGCCATCGGGCTCAGCGCACCGGCGGTGCGTACTGCAGGCCGCCCTTGCTCCACAGGTTGTTGAGCCCGCGCGGCAGCTTCAGCGGCGTGTTCGGGCCGACGTTGCGCTCGAAGACCTCGCCGTAGTTGCCGACGGCCTTGATCGCGCGCACCGCCCATTCCTTGTCCAGGCCCAGCAGCTTGCCGGTGTCCTCGGTGGCGCCGGTGATGCGGCCGATGGCCGGGTCGTCGGTGCGGGTCTTCTGCTGGTCGATGTTGCCCTGGGTCAGGCCGTACTCCTCGGCCTCGACGAGGGCGAACAGCACCCACTTGGCGATGGCGAAGAACTCGTCGTCACCGCGGCGCACGACCGGGCCCAGCGGCTCCTTGCTGATCAGGTCGGCCAGGATCACGTGCTCGGCCGGGTCCTTGGCCTCCTTGTTGCGGATCGAGGCCAGGCCCGAGGCGTCGGTCGTGTAGGCCTGGCAGCGGCCGCTGAAGTAGGCGCCGTTGACGGCCTCCAGCTTCTCGAAGACCACCGGCTTGATCGCCAGCTTGTGCGTGCGCGCGAAGTCGGTCAGGTTCTTCTCGGTCGTGGTGCCCGACTGCACGCAGACGGTGGCACCCTTGAGCTGCCTGGCGCTCTTGATGCGGGTCTTGGCCGGCACCATGAAGCCCTGGCCGTCGTAGTAGGTGACGCCGACGAAGTTCAGGCCGAGCGAGGCATCGCGCGTCAGCGTCCAGGTGGTGTTGCGCGACAGCACGTCGATCTCGCCCGACTGCAGCGCGGTGAAGCGCTGCTGCGCGTTCAGCGGCACGTACTTGATCTTGCCGGCATCGCCCAGCAGCGAGGCGGCCAGCGCCTTGCAGTAGTCGACGTCCAGGCCGCTCCAGTTGCCCTGGCTGTCGGCGGCGGCGAAGCCGGCCAGGCCGGTGTTGACGCCGCACACCAGCTGTCCGCGGGCCTTGATCGCGTCCAGCGTCTTGCCGGCCTGGGCGGGCAGGGCGCAGGCGGCCAGCACCGCGGCGGTGCACAGGCCGGCCAGCAGGCGGGGGGTGGTCGGTCGATTCATCGGGATCAGGCTCCAGGCGCGGGACGGTTCAGGGGCGGCGGGCCCCGGCGTCGGGGCGGGCGCAGTGTATGCAGGCAAGAAGCGTGCGCGTGCACGGACAAGCCCGGGGGCGCTGCGCCGTGGTGGGACAATCCGCGCCGCCGCGGCGGCCGCCACCGCGCTGCCCGGCCCTTCTTCGCCGACCTTCGCCCCGAGATTCCCGATGGACACGCTCACGATCACCCGCCCTGACGACTGGCACCTGCACCTGCGCGACGGCGCCGCCCTGGCCGCCGTGCTGCCGGCCACCGCGCGCCAGTTCGGCCGCGCCATCGTGATGCCCAATCTGCGCCCGCCGGTGACCACCGCCGCGGCCGCCGTCGCCTACCGCGAACGCATCCTGGCCGCCCTGCCGAAGGACGGCCCCGGCGCGGACTTCCAGCCGCTGATGGCGCTGTACCTGACCGACAACACCGCGCCCGACGAGATCCGTCGCGCCAAGGATGCGGGTGTCGTCGCGCTCAAGCTCTACCCGGCCGGCGCCACCACCAACAGCGATGCCGGCGTGACCGACATCCGCAAGACCTACGCCACGCTGGAGGCGATGCAGCGCGAGGGCCTGCTGCTGCTGGTGCACGGTGAGGTGACCGATCCGGCGGTCGATCTGTTCGACCGCGAGGCCGTCTTCATCGACCGCGTGATGCAGCCGCTGCGCCAGGACTTCCCCGAGCTGAAGGTGGTGTTCGAGCACATCACGACGAAGGAGGCCGCGCAGTACGTGGCCGCGGCCGGCGCCCACACCGCGGCCACGCTGACCGCCCATCACCTGCTCTACAACCGCAACGCGATCTTCCAGGGCGGGCTGCGGCCGCACTACTACTGCCTGCCGGTGCTCAAGCGCGAGACCCACCGCCTGGCGCTGGTCGAGGCGGCCACCTCGGGCTCGGACCGCTTCTTCCTCGGCACCGACTCGGCGCCGCACGCCTCGGTGATGAAGGAGGCCAGCGTCTGCGGTGCCGGCTGCTACACCGCGCTGTCGGCGCTCGAGCTCTATGCCGAGGCCTTCGAGGCCGCCGGTGCGCTGGACAAGCTGGAGGCCTTCGCCAGCTTCCACGGCCCGGACTTCTACGGCCTGCCGCGCAACACCGGCACCGTCACGCTGCGCCGTGAGGCCTGGGCCCTGCCCGAGGCCGTGCCCTTCGGCGATGCGCAGCTCAAGCCACTGCGCGGCGGCGAGACGCTGGCCTGGCGCCAGGTCGATCCGGCCTGATCCCGCCGCAGGCACCGGGCACGGCGTGAACCGTGCCCGTCGTCCGCTCAGGTCGGCAGGAAGCCCTCGATCGACAGGTAGCGCTCGCCGGTGTCGTAGTTGAAGCCCAGCACGCGGGCGCCGGCCGGCAGCTCGGGCAGCTTCTGCGCGATGGCCGCCAGCGTGGCGCCGCTGGAGATGCCCACCAGCAGGCCTTCCTCACGGGCGCAGCGGCGTGCCATCTCGCGCGCCGGCTCGGCATCGACCTGGATCACGCCGTCGAGCAGACCCGTCTTCAGGTTGGCCGGGATGAAGCCCGCGCCGATGCCCTGGATCGGGTGCGGCGCCGGGCTGCCGCCGGAGATCACCGGGCTGGCCGCCGGCTCCACCGCATAGACCTTGAGCTGCGGCCACTTCGCCTTGAGCACCTGGGCGCAGCCGCTGAGGTGGCCGCCGGTGCCCACGCCGGTGATCAGCGCGTCCAGGCCCTCGGGGAAGTCGGCGAGGATCTCCTCGGCCGTGGTGCGCACGTGCACCGCGATGTTGGCCGGGTTCTCGAACTGCTGCGGCATCCAGGCGCCGGGCGTGGCGGCCACCAGTTCCTTGGCGCGCTCGATGGCGCCCTTCATGCCCTTCTCGCGCGGCGTCAGGTCGAAGCTGGCGCCGTAGGCCAGCATCAGGCGGCGACGCTCGATGCTCATGCTCTCGGGCATCACCAGCACCAGCTTGTAGCCCTTGACCGCGGCGACCATCGCCAGGCCGATGCCGGTGTTGCCGCTGGTCGGCTCGATGATGGTGCCGCCGGGCTGCAGCGCGCCGGAGGTCTCGGCCTCCTCGACCATGGCCAGCGCGATGCGGTCCTTGATCGAGCCGCCGGGGTTGCTGCGCTCGCTCTTGACCCAGACCTCGGCGCCGGGGCCGACGCCGGCGAACAGACGTTGGATGCGGATGTGCGGCGTGCGGCCGATGGTGGCCAGGACGTTGTCGGCTTTCATGAGGGGCTCCGGAAGGGGCGTCGGGGAAGCGGGCCGGAAGGCCCGGGGCGGGGTGCGCGCAGGCCATGTCCGCCCATGCGGCGATAATAGGCCCGTGAAGCACGCCAGACCGCCGCTGGGGCGATCACCGAAAGGTGGCCCTGGAGGAAGGTCCGGACTGCACAGGGCAGCGCAGGAGTTAACGACTCTCCACCGCGAGGTGAGGATCAGAGCAACAGAGACGAGTCGTCCGCCGGGCAACCGGCGGGCGGGTGAAACGGGCAATCTCTGCGTGCAGCAACACCAAGTAGGCCAGCGTTGACGTGACCCGCGGAGCTGGCGGGTAGGTGGCACCGAGCCGGGTGGGCGACCCCCGGCCCAGATGAATGGCGGTCACGGCCATCGGCGGCGCAAGCTGCCGGCGGCCGCACAGAATCCGGCCTATCGGCGCGCTTCACACTATCTTTTCCCGCGGTGGCCGGCGGCCGCCGGCCGCCCACACTGCGGCGCTTCATGCAAGCTGATGCACCGGCGCTCTGGCGCCATCCCCGCTGGGCCCTGGCCGCGCTGCTGGCCGGTCTGGCGACGATCGGGCCGTTCTCGATCGACACCTACATCCCGGCCTTCGCCGGCATCGGCCAGGCGCTGGGGGCCAGCCCGGCGCAGATGCAGCAGACGCTGTCGGCCTATCTGTTCGGCTTCGCGCTGATGAACCTGTTCCACGGCGCCTTGTCGGACGCCTGGGGCCGGCGGCCGGTGGTGCTGGCCGGGCTGGCGGTGTTCACGCTGGCCTCGGCCGGTTGCGCGCTGGCCGACAGCATCGGCATGCTGGTGGCCTGCCGGGCGCTGCAGGGCATGTCGGCCGGCGCCGGGGTGGTGATCTCGCGCGCGATCATCCGCGACCTGTGTCCGGCCGACGAGGCCCAGCGCCTGATGTCGCAGGTCACGATCTATTTCGGCGTCGCGCCGGCCATCGCGCCGGTGGTCGGTGGCTGGCTGTTCGTCGGTTTCGGCTGGCGGGCGGTGTTCGGCTTCCTGGTGCTGGTCGGCCTGCTGCTGCTGGCGGCCAATGCGCGCTGGCTGCCCGAGAGCCTGCCGCCGGCCCAGCGCCAGCCCTTCGCGCCGCGGCCGCTGATGGCCGGCTACCGGCAGCTGCTGGTCCATCCGCGCTTTCTGCCGCTGGTGCTGGCCAGCGGGGTGCCGTTCAACGGCATGTTCCTCTACGTGCTGTCGGCGCCGGCCTGGCTGGGCGAGCACCTGGGCCTGGCGCCGACGCAGTTCTTCTGGTTCTTCCTGACCACCATCAGCGGCATCATGGCCGGCAGCTGGACCAGCGGCCGCCTGGCCGGACGGCTGCCGCGCGACCGCCAGGCCTCGCTGGGCTTCGTCGTGATGGGCACGATGGCGGTGGCCAATCTCGTGCTCAACCTCGCCTGGCCGCAGGCACCGGCCTGGGCCGCCATCGCGCCGGTGGCCGCCTATGCGTATGGCTGGGCGCTGACGATGCCGGTGGTCACGCTGATGGTGATCGATCTGGTGCCCACGCGGCGGGGCATGGCGTCGTCGCTGCAGTCGTGCGTGGGCAGCGCGGCCAACGGCGTGGTGGCCGGCGTCTTGGCGCCGCTGGTCATGCATTCGATCCAGGCGCTGGCCTGGACGGCGCTGGGGCTGCTGGGCATCGGCCTGCTGGCCTGGGTCCTGTTGCGGCGTCTCGTGGCGCGCTGAGGGCCCGAGTCGGGCCGCGGGATCGGCATCGGGCGCCCGCATCGGGCTCAAGCGGCCGCACCGGCGGGCCGATATCTGCGGACAGGTGCTGCGAGACCCATCGGCGGGGTCGGCGCGGCCGACCGTTCCCGTCCGCCGTCCGTGAGGCCCGAGCCATGTCCGTCCCTGTCGCGATGCTGTGTCGATCCGCCCCCGGCCGTGTGCTCGGTGTCTGCTTGACGCTGGCGCTGCTGTCGCTCTGGCCGCTGGCCGCGCGGGCGGCCGACGGCCATGCGGCGGAGGCCGCGACCAAACCCGCCAAGGCCGTCCAGCCGCCACCGTTGCATGCCACGGTCAAGGGCGAGGCCCCGGCCGTGGCCGCGGCACCGGCCGCGCGTGGCGGGGGCGCCGATCCGATGGACCAGCTGCGCGAGCGGCTGGCGCAGAAGCTCGGTGCGACCAAGGCGCCCGAGGCGCCGTCGCCCTATGTCGTGCGCGTCACCACCAAGGCCACGGGCGACGCCCACGATGACGGCCATGGTGCGGCCGCACCCGCGCCGGCGCCGCGCAAGGTGGCCCGGCCGGCGGCACCGCGGCCGCCCGTGAAGGCGGCCGCCAAGACCGATGGCCACGGGCCGGCCGCAGCCGGGGGGCACGCGGCCCACTGGAGCTATGGCGCCGATGGCGGGCCCGAGCAGTGGGGGCGGCTGCGGCCCGAGTTCTCGTTGTGCGGCAGCGGCCAGCGCCAGAGCCCGATCGACATCCGTGGCGGCATCAAGGTCGATCTCGAACCGATCGCCATCGACTACCAGTCCAGCGCCTTCCGCGTCGTCGACAACGGCCACACGGTGCAGGTCAACGTCGCCGGCGGCAACGCGATCGAGGTCCAGGGCCGGCGCTACGACCTGCTGCAGTTCCACTTCCACCGGCCGTCGGAGGAGCGCATCGACGGCCGCCAGTTCGACATGGTCGCGCATCTGGTGCACAAGGATCCGGAAGGCCGGCTGGCGGTGATCGCCGTGCTGCTGGACCGGGGCAGCGCCCATCCGCTGGTGCAGACGGTCTGGAACAACCTGCCGCTGGAGAAGTCGAGCGAGGTCGCCGCCGCCGGTGCGATCGACCTGAACCAGCTGCTGCCGGCCGACCGCCGCTACTACACCTACATGGGCAGCCTGACCACGCCGCCGTGCAGCGAAGGCGTGCTGTGGCTGGTCATGCAGCAGCCGGTGACGATCTCCAAGGAGCAGATCGCCATCTTCAGCCGCCTCTATCCGATGAACGCGCGGCCTGTCCAGCAGGCCTCGGGGCGTCTGATCAAGCAGAACCCCTGACGCGCGCCCGCCCGGCGGACCCATGAGGTCCGCATGGGTCCGCCGGCTCTCCTCGCGCCGCCCCACCGCATCGCCGGTCGGGCGGCTTTTCGTCGTCCGTGCGGGTCGCGCCGGGGCCTCGGGCCGCGCTACACCTGGTGACGCTTGCCACACTCTGTTGATCGTTGCTGTAGGGAGTGCTGGATGGGTGGATCCACCGTCTGGTGGATGTCCTGCGGCGGCGGTCCGTCCGGGTGCTCAGTCCCCGCTTTCAAAAAATGACGCAAGTTGTTCTTCTGTAAGGCCATTTTCCTCGGGGTGGTCCTGATGGTGGCTTTGTAAGTAGTTGATTTGATTGAATTTTCCAAGCTGCTCCGGGCCGTCACCCCCTACAAGTTGGGGTAAAGTGTCATTTCGTGGGAAATGGTGGGGCTCAGTGTGTCGGGCAGCGTGTTTCAGGGGACGTCGGCGTTGACGCTGGACGGGAAAGGACGGATCACCGTTCCTGCCCGCCATCGTGATGTCCTGTCCACGCTGAGCGCGGGCCAGCTGACGCTGACCAAGCACACCGCCGGCTGCCTGCTGGTGTTCCCGCGCGGCGCCTGGGAGCAGTTCCGCGACAAGCTGATGGGTCTGCCGATGCAGGCCGATGGCTGGCGCCGCATCTTCCTGGGCAGTGCGGTCGACGTCGATGTCGACTCGGCTGCCCGCGTGCTGGTGCCGCCCGAGCTGCGCGCCTGGGCCGGTCTCGACCGGGATGTGCTGTTGATGGGCATGGGCCAGCGCCTGGAGCTCTGGGATGCCGGCCGCTACGCGCAGCACGAGGCTGCCGTCATGGGCAGCGAGATGCCCGACGCGATCAAGGACTTCGTGTTCTGAGGCCGCCCGATGCCGCGCCGCACTCCCGCCCCCACCGTCGCAGCCGCGACGCCCGCCGCCGCCTGTCCGGTGGCTCCTGATTCTGTGCGTGACGCCTTGACCGCTTCCGTTCCTGCCGCCAGCGGCCACATCACGGTGATGCTCGACGAGGCCGTCGACGGCGTGTTCACGCGCGCGGACGGCACCTATGTCGACGGGACCTTCGGCCGTGGCGGCCACAGCCGTGCGCTGCTGGCCCGGCTCGGCCCCCAGGGTCGCTTGATCGCCTTCGACAAGGATCCGCAGGCGATCGCCGCCGGCCAGGCACTGGCTGCGCAGGATGCCCGTTTCTCCATCGTCCATGACGGCTTCGCCACCCTGGCGCCGTCCCTTGCCGCGCGCGGCGTGACGGCCATCGACGGGCTGCTGCTCGATCTGGGCGTCAGCTCGCCGCAGATCGACCAGCCCGAGCGCGGCTTCAGCTTCCGCCATGACGCGCCGCTGGACATGCGCATGGACACCACCCGTGGCGAGACCGCCGCGGACTTCCTGGCCCGTGCCGACGAGCGCCAGATCGCGGAGGTGATACGTGATTACGGCGAAGAGCGGTTTGCTGTTCAGATTGCAAAGGCGATTGTTGCTGGCCGCCTCGCCGGACAGCCGATCGAGCGCACCTCGCAGCTGGCCCGGCTCGTGGCTGGTACGGTGCGCACCCGCGAGCCGGGGCAGGACCCGGCCACGCGCACGTTTCAGGCTCTTCGGATTCACGTCAACGCCGAACTCGAGGAGCTGGAACAGGCCCTGAGCGCGGGACTCGATCTGCTGGCGCACGGTGGCCGCCTGTCGGTGATCAGCTTCCATTCGCTGGAAGACCGCATCGTCAAGCAGTTCATCGCCGCCCACAGCCGGGAGGTGGTCGACCGCCGCATGCCCAGCCACCTGCTGCCACCGGCGCAGCTCAAGCTGCGGGCGCTCGGCCGCCAGAAGCCGTCGGCCGCCGAGGTGTCGGCCAATCCGCGTTCGCGTTCGGCGATGCTGCGCGTGGCCGAGCGCACGGAGGCGTCGGCATGACGCGTCTGAACGCCGTGCTGCTGCTGGCGGTGATGCTCAGCGCGATGGCGCTGGTGCGCACCGCCTACGAGGAGCGCCGCCTGTTCGCCGAGCTCTACCGCGCCCAGACCCAGCACCGTCAGCTGGGCCTGGAGCAGGCCCGGCTCGAAGCCGAGCGCCAGGTCCAGGCCACCAGCGTGCAGGTCGACCGCACCGCGCGCCAGAAGCTGCAGATGCGGCCGATGACCCCGGCCGTGATGATGTTCGAGGACGGCGCGCCGGCCAGTGCGCCGATGCCGGCTTCGGCGCCGCAGATCCGTCGTCAGGAGTCGGCCCGATGAACGACCGTCGCCAGGCCCGTGCCGCCGGCAGCGTGCGCGGCGTCAACTACGCGCAGAGCCCGCTGCTGGCCTCGCCCACGCCGGCGTGGCGCAGCCGCTTCGTCGTCGCGCTCGTCGGCCTGGGCTTTGTCGGTCTGCTCGGCCGGGCGGCCTGGATCCAGGTCGTGCGGCCGGACTTCTTCCAGCAGGAAGGCGCCAAGCGCATCGAGGCCCGGCTGGAGAGTCCGGCCACGCGTGGCCGCATCCTCGACCGCAGTGGCGTCATGCTCGCCACCAGCGTCCAGGTGCCGAGCATCTGGGCCAATCCCAAGGATCTGCGCGCCACGCCGCAACAGCTGCGCCAGCTCGCGCGCCTGCTGGGCCTGGACGCCCAGGAGCTCGGCGAACGCCTGGGCAACCGCAAGATCGGCTTCACCTGGCTGCGCCGCCATGTCGAGCCCGAGCTGTGGGACCAGGTCAAGGCGCTCGGCATCAAGGGCATCTACCAGACGGCCGAGTACCGCCGCCGTTATCCCGAAGGGCGTGCCGCGGCGCACGTGGTCGGCTTCACCAACCTCGATGACGAGGGGCAGGAAGGGGTCGAGCGCGCGTTCCAGAACGCGCTCGAAGGCCGTACCGGCCGCTACAAGGTGGTGCGCGACCGGCTCGGCCGCGTCATCGACGACGTGGGCGTGGGCGTCGACACCGTCGATGGCCAGGACGTGCAGCTGTCGATCGATGCCAAGGTGCAGTACATCGCCTTCGAGCGCGTGCGCGAGGCCGTCGAGCAGCACAAGGCCAAGGCGGGCAGCGCGGTGGTGCTGGATGCGCAGTCCGGCGAGATCCTGGCGCTGGCCAACTGGCCCAGCTACGACCCTGCCGACCGCAGCCGCCTGTCCGGCGAGCAGCTGCGCAACCGCGCGCTGACCGACACCTTCGAGCCGGGTTCGACCGTCAAGCCGCTGATCATGGCCTGGGCGCTGGAGACCCGTCGCGTCAAGCCCGAGCAGGTGATCGTCACCCGCCCGGGCAGCCTGGTGGTGGGGGGCTTCGCGATCCGCGACGCCCATGGCCACGACAGCCTGACCGCCCGTGAAGTGATCCAGAAGAGCTCGAATGTCGGGATCGCCCGTGTGGCGATGGGCATGCCGCCCCAGGAGATGTGGGAGCTCTACAGCTCGCTGGGCTATGGCCAGCGGCCGCAGATGGAGTTCCCCGGCGTGGCCGGCGGTCGGCTGCGGCCGTTCAAGAGCTGGCGTCCGATCGAGCAGGCCACCATGTCCTACGGTTATGGACTGTCGGCATCGCTGCTGCAGATGGCGCGCTCCTACACCGCCATCGCACGAGACGGCGAGATCATTCCCATCACCATGCTCAAGCGCTCCGAGCCGGTGACCGGCACGCGCGTGTTCTCGCCCGCCACCGCGCAGGAGGTGCGGCACATGCTGCAGATGGCCGCCGGGCCCGGCGGCACCGGCACGAAGGCGCAGACCATCGGTTATTCCGTCGGCGGCAAGAGCGGTACCGCCCACAAGCAGATGGGCCACCAGTACGCGTCGAACAAGTACCGGTCGTGGTTCGTCGGCATGGCGCCGATCGAGCGGCCGCGGGTCATCGTCGCGGTGATGGTCGACGAACCGAGCGCCGGTGTCTATTTCGGTGGCGAGGTCGCCGCGCCGGTGTTCAGCACCATCGTGCAGCAGACGCTGCGGATGATGAACGTGCCGCCGGATCTGGACGTGCGCAGCCAGCTGGTGGCGCGTGCCGCGCCGCAGCCGGTCGCCGCCGAGGAGACGGTGCAATGACCGATCGCACCGCCGACGCCATCGCCCCCGTGGACCCCCGTGGCTCGCCACGTCTGGCCGATCTGGACGCCGCGCTGGCGTGGCTGCGCGCGCGCCTGGGTGTGGCCGCCGATGCGGTCGTGCCCGCCGGCGCGACGACCGGCCGGCTGGTCATCGACAGCCGCCAGCTGCGCGCCGGGGATGCCTTCATCGCCTGGCCGGGCGCGGCCACCGATGGTCGCCGCTATGTCGCCGATGCGCTGGCCGCCGGCGCGGCGGCCTGCCTGGTCGAGGCCGAGGGCGCCGAGGCCTGGGCTTTCGACGATCCGCGCGTGGCCCTGCTGTCCGGGCTCAAGCCGCTGTGTGGCCCGCTGGCCGCGCGCTGGCAGGGCGAGCCCGCCATCGCGCTCGACGTGGTGGCCATCACCGGCACCAACGGCAAGAGCAGCAGCGCCTGGTGGCTGGCTCAGGTGCTGGGCCTGCTGCAGCGCCCCTGCGAGGTGGTGGGCACGCTGGGCATCGGCCGCCCGCCGCTGGCCGGCCGCCCCGGCACCATCGACCCGACCGGCCTGACCACGCCCGATCCGGTGCGCCTGCACGCGGGCTTCGCCCGCATGCGCGACGAGGGCGTTCGCGCCTGCGCGATCGAGGCTTCGTCGATCGGTCTGGCCGAGGCCCGCATGGCCGGCATGCCGGTGCGCGTGGCCGTCTTCACCAACTTCACCCGCGACCACCTCGACTATCACGTGGACATGGCGGCCTACTGGGCTGCCAAGCGGGCCCTGTTCGACTGGCCGGGCCTGCAGGCCGCGGTGGTCAATACCGACGATGCTCAGGGGCTCGCGCTGGCGCGCGAACTGGCGCAGCGGCCGGATCTGGCGCTGTGGACCGTGGGCCTGGGCCCTGCGCCGCTGCAGGCGGTGGCCGGTGGTGCGCGGCTGGCGCATCTGGGCGCGCAGGAGGTCGGCTATGTCGATGGCGGTCTGGCCTTCACGCTCGATGACGGCGTGCAGCGGCGGCCGGTGCGCAGCACGCTGATCGGCGACTACAACGTGCACAACCTGCTCGGCGTGCTGGGCGCGGTCGCCGCGCTCGGTCTCCCGCTGGCGCAGGCCGTGGCCGCCGTGCCCGGCCTCAGCCCGGTGCCGGGTCGCATGCAGCGCGTCGAGCCGCCGGCCGGCACGACGGCCCTGCTGCCCGAGGTCGTCGTCGACTATGCCCACACGCCCGATGCGCTGGACAAGGCCCTCGGTGCGCTGCGGCCGCTGGCGGCGGCCCGAGGCGGCCGGCTGCACGCCGTCTTCGGCTGCGGTGGCAACCGCGACGCCACCAAGCGTCCGCTGATGGCCGCCATCGCCGAGCGGCTGGCCGATGCCGTCGTGCTGACCAGCGACAACCCGCGACATGAGGATCCGCTGACCATCCTGGCGCAGATCCGCGCCGGCCTGGTGCACCCCGGGGACGTGACCGTCGAGCCTGACCGCGCGGCCGCCATCGCGGCTGTCGTGGCTGCCGCCGACGGCCGTGACGTGATCCTGATCGCGGGCAAGGGCCACGAGGACTACCAGGAGATCGCCGGTCAGCGTCAGCCTTTCGATGATGCCCGCCACGCCCTGTCCGCGCTGCAGCGACGCGCCGGGGCCGACCGATGAGCCGTACCGAGATGTCCGACCTTCCTGTCCTGATGACGCTGGCCGATGCCGCCGCGCTGATCCCCGGTGCCCGCCTGGTCGGCGACGGGCGCACGCCCTTCGTGCGCGTGCACACCGACACGCGCAGCCTGGCCGCGGGTGATCTGTTCGTGGCCCTGCGCGGCGAGCGCTTCGACGCCCATGACTTCCTGCCGCAGGCCGGTGCTGCCGGTGCGGTCGCGCTGCTGGCCGAGCGCGGTGTGGCCGAGGCCGGTCTGCCCGGGTTGGAGGTGGCCGACAGCCTGGCCGCGCTGCAGGCGCTGGCCGCCGGCTGGCGCGCCCGGTTCAGCGATCTGCCGCTGATCGCGGTGGCCGGCAGCAACGGCAAGACCACGGTGACGCAGATGCTGGCCTCGGTGCTGCGGGCCTGGGTCGGCGAGCCGGCCGCGCTGGCCACCGCCGGCAACTACAACAACCACATCGGCGTGCCGCTGACGCTGCTGCGCCTGCGGCCGCAGCACCGCGCCGCGGTGGTCGAGCTGGGCATGAACCACCCGGGCGAGATCGCGCGGCTGGCCGCCATGGCCGCGCCCACCGTGGCCCTGGTCAACAACGCCCAGCGCGAGCACCAGGAGTTCATGGCCAGCGTCGAGGCCGTCGCACGCGAGAACGGCCAGGTGCTGGCCGCGCTGCCGACCACCGGCACGGCGGTCTGGCCGGCCGAGGATGTCGACCACGCACCGCTGTGGCGTGCCCTGGCCGGCGAGCGTCGCGCCTGGCGCTTCGCCCTCGTCGACGATGCGCACGCGCTGGCGAGCACCGAGGCCGAGGTCTGCGGCTGCGGCGTCTGGCAGACGGGGGCCGCATCCGGCTGGCGGCTGCACCTGCGCAGCCCGGCCGGCCGGGCCGAACTGCTGCTGCAGGCCCCCGGTGCCCACAACCTGCGCAACGCGCTGTGCGTGACCGCGGCCGCGCTGGCCGCCGGTGCGCCGCTGCAGGCCGTGGTCGACGGCCTGCAGGCCTTCCGTCCGGTCAACGGCCGCTCACAGCTGAAGGCACTCGCCTGGCGCGGTCGTGACCTGACCCTGGTCGACGACAGCTACAACGCCAACCCCGATTCCGTGCGTGCGGCCATCGACCTGCTGGCCGGCCTGCCCGGTCCGCAGGCGCTGCTGCTGGGCGACATGGGCGAGGTCGGTGACCAGGGGCCGGCCTTCCATGCCGAGGTCGGTGCCTATGCGCGCGAGCGCGGCATCGCCACGCTGTGGTGTGCCGGCACGCTGGCGGCCGAGACGGCCCGGGCCTATGGCCCGACCGCCGTGCACGCCGCCGATGCGACGGCCCTGCTGGCCGTCTGTGAGAACCGGGCCGATGGGCTGCTCGATGGCAGCGCCTCGTTGTTGGTGAAAGGATCGCGCTTCATGCGCATGGAACGTCTGGTGCAGGCCCTGCAGGCCCGTGCCGCTGCCGTGGCCCCTGCGAGCGCGGAGAAGGCCTGAGATGCTGCTGTCGCTGTCGCAATGGTTGCTCGCGCATCAGCCCGAATGGGGTTTTCTGCGCGTCTTCCAGTACCTGACCTTCCGCGCCGTGATGGCCGCGATGACGGCGCTGCTGATCGGCCTGGGCTTCGGCCCGCGGGTCATCCGCCGGCTCACCGAGCTCAAGATCGGCCAGCCGATCCGCGAGTACGGCGTGCAGTCCCACCTCCAGAAGCGCGGGACGCCGACCATGGGCGGCGTGCTGATCCTGATCGGCATCGGCGTCTCGACGCTGCTGTGGTTCGACTGGGCCAACCGCTTCGTCTGGGTCGTCATGCTGGTGACCTTCGGCTTCGGCGCCATCGGCTGGGTCGATGACTGGCGCAAGGTCGTCCACAAGGACCCCGAGGGCATGCCCTCGCGCGAGAAGTACTTCTGGCAGAGCCTGATCGGGCTGGTGGCCGCGCTCTATCTGGCCTTCTCGGTCAGCGAGACGACCAATGTGAGGGTGCTGGAGCTGTTCATCAGCTGGGTGCGCAGCGGCTTCTCGTCCGATCTGCCGCCCAAGGCCGACCTGATGCTGCCGTTCTTCAAGTCGGTCAGCTATCCGCTGGGCGTCTTCGGCTTCATCGCGATGAGCTACTTCGTCATCGTCGGTGCCAGCAATGCGGTGAACTTCACCGACGGCCTGGACGGCCTGGCGATCATGCCGGTGGTGCTGGTCGGCGGTGCGCTGGGCATCTTCGCCTACGTGGTCGGCAACGCGGTGTATGCGCGTTATCTGCTGTTCCCCTACATCCCGGGGGCCGGCGAGCTGCTGGTGTTCTGCGGCGCGATGGCCGGCGCCGGCCTGGCCTTCCTGTGGTTCAACGCCCATCCGGCCCAGGTCTTCATGGGCGACGTCGGCGCGCTCGCGCTCGGTGGTGCGCTCGGCACCATCGCCGTCATCACGCGCCAGGAGATCGTGCTGGGCATCATGGGCGGCGTCTTCGTCGCCGAGGTGCTGTCGGTGATGATCCAGGTCACCTGGTTCAAGTACACGAAGAAGAAGTACGGCGAGGGCCGGCGCATCTTCAAGATGTCGCCGCTGCACCACCACTTCGAGAAGAGCGGCTGGAACGAGACCCAGGTCGTCATCCGCTTCTGGATCGTCACCATGCTGCTGTGCATGGTCGGTCTGGCCAGCCTGAAGCTGCGCTGAGCGGGGCACGACGATGAACCATCTGCGTGATCTCGAGGTGCTGGTGCTGGGCCTGGGCGACTCCGGTCTGGCGATGGCGCGCTGGTGCGCGCGCCACGGTGCGCGCGTGCGGGTCTGGGATTCGCGCGAGCAGCCGCCGCAGGCCGCGGCCCTGGCCGAGGCCGCGCCGGGTACGCCGCTGCTGCACGGCGATCTGGATGCCGCCCGCGCCGAGGCCCTGCTGGCCGAGGTGCAGCTGGTGCTCAAGAGCCCGGGGCTGTCGCCGCTGGATGCGCGCATCGCGCCGCTGCTGCAGGCCGCGCGCGCACGCGGCACCGCCCTGGCCGGCGAGCTCGACCTGTTCGCCCGTGCGCTGGCCGATCTCCAGGGCTCGATCGGCTACGCGCCCAAGGTGCTGGCCATCACCGGCACCAACGGCAAGACCACCACCACCTCGCTGACGGCGCTGCTGGTCGAGCGCTGCGGCCTGCGCGTCGGCCTGGCCGGCAACATCGGCCCGACGCTGCTGGACACGCTGGCCCGTGCGCTCGATGCCGAGCCGCCGCGCAGCCCTGAGGCCGACGCCACGGTCGACGATGGGCCGGCGCCGGCCGTGACCGCTGTGCAGGCGTCCGACGTTCCGGACGCGGCCGCCGCCATGCCGGTGGACGCCGACGAGGCCGCACCCGCCGATGCCGACGGGGACGGTGACGCACCGGCGCCGCGGCCCGACGACGCGGCCGATGCGCCGCCGGCCCTGCGCTCGCCCGTGGCCGCAGCGCCGATCTTCGAGGTGCTGCCCGAGGTCTGGGTGCTGGAGCTCTCCAGCTTCCAGCTCGACGGCGGCGGTTTCGGCGTGCAGGGCTTCGCGCCCTCGGCCGCCGTGGTGCTCAACATCACGCAGGACCACCTGGACTGGCATGGCGACATGGCCGCCTATGCCGCGGCCAAACGCCGCGTCTACGGCGGCGACGCGGCCGATGCGCCGACGGTGATGGTCGTCAACCGCGATGACGCGGCGGTGCGGGCCATGGTGCCGGCGCCGCTGCAGATCAAGGGCACGCGCGGCGTGCGCGGCCGCAGCGTCGAGCGGGCGGCCCTCCGCTTCGGCCTCGATGCACCGACGCGGCCGGGCGACTTCGGCCTCGTCACCGAGAACGGCATGGCCTGGCTGGTGCGGGCGCGCGAGGTCGACGAGACGCTGCGCAAGGCCGGCGGACGCAAGGCAGCCGCCGAGGACGAGGAGATCTCGCTGCAGCGCCTGATGCCGGCCGATGCGCTGCGCATCCGGGGCCGCCACAACGCATCGAACGCGCTGGCCGCGCTGTCGCTGTGCACGGCCATCGGTTGCCCGCTGGCGCCGATGCTGCACGGCCTGCGCGAGTACGGCGGCGAGCCGCACCGGGTCGAGTACGTGGCCACCGTCGGCGAGGTCGAGGCCTTCGACGACAGCAAGGGCACCAATGTCGGTGCCACCGTGGCGGCGTTGACCGGCCTGGGGGCTGATCGCGCACCGTCGAAGCTGGTCGTCATTCTGGGGGGCGACGGCAAGGGGCAGGACTTCTCGCCGCTGGCGGCGCCCGTGGCCGGCCATGTGCGTGCCGTGGCCCTGATCGGCCGCGATGCCGCGGCCATCGAGGCGGCTCTCGGCGGCGTGCTGGCCGACGCTGGCGTGCCGGCGCAACGCTGTGACAGCCTGGAAGCGGCCGTGCGCTGGAGCTTCGAACAGGCGCATGCCGGCGATGCCGTGCTGCTCAGCCCGGCCTGTGCCAGCCTGGACATGTTCCGCAACTATGCCCACCGTGCCGAGGTCTTCATCGAGGCCGTGCGCACGCTGCTGGTCGAGCGCGGCGAGGAGCTGATCTGATGGACGCCGCGACCGCCACCGTCCGCAGCGACGGCCTGCTCGGCCGCTGGCGCGCCTGGCGCGAGGCGCGTGCGGTCAGCCGCCCGCTGCCGATCCGCGACTGGGTGGCCGGCCACACCGACGCGCCCACCCGCATCGCCGGCTTCGATCAGCCGCTGGTGTGCTGCGTGCTCGGCCTGCTGGTGCTCAGCCTGGTGATGGTCTATTCGGCCAGCATCGCGCTGCCGGATTCGCCCAAGTACGCGAACTACACGTCGAACTTCTTCCTGCTGCGCCAGTCGCTGTTCATCGTGCTGGGCCTGATCGCCGGCCTGATGTCGGTGCAGGTGCCGGTGGCGATCTGGGAGCGCTGGGCGCCCCGGCTGTTCCTGGTCTCGCTGTTCCTGCTGGCCCTGGTGCTGATCCCGCACGTGGGCAAGGGCGTCAACGGCGCGCGGCGCTGGCTGCCGCTGGGGGTGATGAACTTCCAGCCCAGCGAGCTGGCCAAACTGGCCATGTGCATGTACGCCGCCAGCTACATGGTGCGCAAGATGGAGGTCAAGGAGCGCTTCCTGCAGGCCGTCTGGCCGATGGCACTGGCGCTGGCCTTCACCGGCGTGCTGCTGCTGGCCGAGCCCGACATGGGCGCCTTCGTCGTCATCGCGCTGGTCTCGCTCGGCATCCTGTTCCTGGGCGGCGTCAACGGCCGCATGTTCTTCGTCAGCGTGGCGGTGCTGCTGGGCGCCTTCGCGCTGATGATCGCCACCAGCCCGTTCCGCCGCGCCCGCATCCTGGCCTTTCTCGACCCCTGGAATCCCGAGTACGCGCAGGGCAAGGGCTATCAGCTGGTGCACTCGCTGATCGCCTTCGGCCGTGGTGAGTTGTTCGGTCAGGGGCTGGGCAGTTCGATCGAGAAGCTGCACTACCTGCCCGAGGCCCATACCGATTTCCTGATGGCCGTCATCGGCGAGGAGCTGGGCTTCATCGGCGTGGCCAGCGTGCTGGCGGCCTTCTTCTGGCTGACCCGCCGCATCTTCATCATCGGCCGTCAGGCGGTCGCTCTCGACCGGGTGTTCGCCGGGCTGATGGTGCAGGGCATCGGCATCTGGATGGGTGGCCAGACCCTGATCAACCTGGGCGTCAACCTCGGCGCCCTGCCGACCAAGGGCCTGACGCTGCCGTTGATGAGCTACGGCGGCTCGGCGGTGCTGATGAACTTGGTGGCCATCGGCGTGGTGCTGCGCGTGGACGTCGAGAACCGTCAGCTGATGCGCGGAGGCCGTGAATGAGCGGCGCACTCGTTCCCCGCCGCATCGATCCGGTGATCGCGCCGCTGCCCGAACGGCCCAAGACCCGCATCAACGGCCGCATCCCGCATCTGGTCATCATGGCCGCCGGCACCGGCGGCCACATCATTCCGGGCCTGGCCGTGGCCAAGGAGGTCATCGCCCGCGGCTGGACGGTGAGCTGGATGGGCACCACCCACGGGCTGGAGAACCGGCTCGTGCCGCCGACCAATGTCCCGCTGGACACCCTCGATTTCTCCGGTCTGCGGGGCAAGGGCTGGAAGCACAGCCTGACGGGTGTGTGGAAGCTGGCCAAGGCCTGCGTGCGGGCCCGCTCGCTGCTGCAGCGTCGCCGGGCCCATGTGGTGCTCGGCATGGGCGGTTATGTCTGCGTCCCCGGCGGCTGGATGGCGCACTGGCTGCGCAAGCCGCTGCTGCTGGTCAATGCCGATGCGGCGCTGCTGCTGTCGAACAAGACGCTGATGAGCTATGCCGACCGCGTGGCCTTCGGCTTCGATGGCCAGGCCAAGGACTACAAGCGCGGCGTGGTCACCGGCAATCCGGTGCGTGAGGAGATCGAGGCCATCGCGCCACCGGCCGAGCGCTACAAGGATCGCGAAGGTCCGCTGCGCGTGCTGGTGGTCGGCGGCAGCCTGGGCGCCCAGGTGCTCAACCGCACCTTGCCCGAGGCCCTGAAGCTGCTGTCGGAGGAGGCGCGCCCCGAGGTCGTGCACCAGACCGGCCCGGCCCAGTGGCAGGAGACGCGCGACGCTTACGCCGCCGCTGGCGTGCAGGCCGAGGTGCTGCCCTTCATCGACGACATGGCCGCGCGCCTGGGCCATTGCGACCTGATCGTCTGCCGCGCCGGTGCGGTCACGGTCAGTGAGCTGTGCGCGGCCGGTGTGGCCGCGATCCTGGTGCCGCTGGTGCTCGGGACCACCTCGCACCAGCGCGACAATGCGCAATACATGGAAAAGCACGGTGCTGCACGGCACCTGCCGCAGACCCATCTGAGCCCGCAGGGCCTGGCCGAGCAGCTGCAGCAGCTGCAGCGCCCGGACCTGCAGCGCATGGCCGAGGCCGCGCGCGCGCTCGCACGGCCGCAGGCCGCCGCGCGTGTGGCCGACGAGATCGAGAAGTTGCTGAAGAAGCTCGAGAAACCCGCGAAATGAGCGCGTCCCACCACCCCCTTCCGTCCCGGGCCGTGATCGGTCCGGGCGTCCGCGCATGAAGCACGCCGTCAAGCACATCCACTTCGTCGGCATCGGCGGTGCCGGCATGTGCGGCATCGCCGAGATCCTGCACAACCTCGGCTACACCGTCTCCGGTTCCGATGCGGCCGAGTCGGCCACCACCCGTCGGCTGGCCGGCCTCGGCCTGCAGGTCCACATCGGCCACGATGCCACCCATGTCCAGGGCGCCGAGGCCGTCGTCACCTCGACCGCGGTCAAGGGCGACAACCCCGAGGTGATCGCCGCCCGCGCACGCCGCGTGCCGGTGGTGCCGCGCGCGGTGATGCTGGCCGAGCTGATGCGCCTGAAGAGCGGCATCGCGATCGCCGGCACCCACGGCAAGACCACCACCACCTCGCTGGTGACCAGCGTCCTGGCCGAGGCCGGCGTCGATCCGACCTTCGTCATCGGTGGCAAGCTCAACGCCGCCGGCGCCAACGCCCGTCTGGGTTCGGGCCAGTACATCGTGGTCGAGGCCGACGAGAGCGATGCCTCGTTCCTGAACCTCAGTCCGATGGTCAGCGTCGTCACCAACATCGACGCCGACCACATGGACACCTATGGCCATGACTTCGCGCGTCTGAAGCAGGCCTTCGTCGACTTCCTGCACCGCATGCCGTTCTATGGCGCGGCCATCGTCTGCGTCGACGATCCGGGCGTGCGCTCGATCATCCCGCTGGTCTCGCGGCCGGTGGTCACCTACGGTTTCGGCGAGGACGCGCAGGTGCGTGCGGTCGACGTGCAGGCCCTGCCTGGCGGCCAGATGCGCTTCACCTGCCAGCGCCGCAACGGCACCGTCATGCCCGATCTGCAGGTCACGCTGAACCTGCCCGGCGAGCACAACGTGCGCAACGCGCTGGCCACCATCGCCGTGGCCACCGAGCTGGAGCTCGACGACGAGTCCACGGTGCGTGCGTTGGCGGCCTTCGGGGGGGTGGGCCGGCGCTTCCAGCGTTATGGCGAGCTGCCGGTGGCCGAGGGGCAGGGGGGTGGGCAGTTCACGCTCGTCGACGACTACGGCCACCATCCGGTGGAGATGGCCGCCGTCATCTCGGCGGCACGCGGTGCCTTCCCGGGCCGTCGCCTGGTGCTGGCCTTCCAGCCGCACCGCTACACCCGCACGCGCGACTGCTTCGAGGATTTCGTCAAGGTCATGGGCCAGGCCGATGCCGTGCTGCTGACCGAGGTCTACGCTGCCGGCGAGGCCCCGATCGTGGCCGCCGACGGCCGTGCGCTGGCCCGCGCCTTGCGCGTGGCGGGCCGCGTGGATCCGCTGTTCGTCGACGCGATCGCCGAGTTGCCCCGGGCCGTCGGTGATTTCGTGCGCGACGGCGATGTCGTCATCTGCATGGGCGCGGGTTCGATCGGCGGTGTGCCGGCCCGCATCGTCGAGGCATTGCAAGGAGAACGCGCATGAGCGCGGCCATCGGACACTCCGCCGTCGCCGACTGGGCGACGCTGTGCAACCAGGCGCTCGCGGTGCAGCCGCAGGCCCTCGGCAAGGTCGCCGTGCTGCTCGGCGGCACCAGCGCCGAGCGCGAGGTCTCGCTGATGTCGGGCGGTGGCGTGCTGGCGGCACTGCAGGCGGCCGGGGTCGACGCCCATGGCTTCGATCCGGCCCTGCGTCCGCTGCAGCAGCTCCAGGATGAGGGCTTCCAGCGCGTGTTCATCGCCCTGCATGGCCGTCATGGTGAGGATGGCACGGTGCAGGGTGCACTCGAACTGATGGGCCTGCCCTACACCGGCTCGGGCGTGATGGCCTCGGCCGTGGCCATGGACAAGACCATGACCAAGCGCCTGTGGCAGGCGGTCGGTCTGTCGACGCCGCCCTGGCGCACGCTGGCCTCCAGCGAGGCCACTCGACCTGAACGTTTGCAGGACCTGCCCGCTGCGCTCGGCCTGCCGCTGATCGTCAAGCCGCCGCACGAAGGTTCGTCGATCGGCGTCAGCCGCGTCAATGCGCCGGCCGAGCTGCCGGCGGCGCTGTCGTTGGCCGCTCGTCTGGACCGTGAGGTGCTGTGCGAGGCCTTCATCGAAGGTGAGGAAGTCACCTGCCCGGTGCTGGGCGAAGGCGATGATGCCGTCGCGCTGCCGGTCATCCGCATCCAGGCCCCTGACGGCAACTACGACTACCAGCACAAGTACTTCACCGACGACACCGGCTACCTGTGTCCGAGCGGTCTGCCCGAGGCGGAGGAACGTGCGATCCAGGCCGTGGTGCTGCAGGCCTATCGCGCCCTGGGTTGCCGGGGCTGGGGCCGTGCCGATCTGATGATCCGTGCGCGCGATCGCCAGCCTTTCCTGCTCGAGATGAACACCTCGCCGGGCATGACGGGCCACTCGCTGGTGCCGATGTCGGCCCGTGTGGCCGGGCTGGACTACGAGCGTTTGTGCCTCTGGCTGCTGTCCCGGGCCGCGTTGGACACAAATTCAGCTTCTGCAGGGCTCTAACTTGAAATAATTGGTGACAAGTCAACCCCCTAACTGAGAAAATATCCGCACCATGCGGCGTCAACCCCCACGTTCAAGTGCCGAGCCCCTGCCGGGCGACGTGCGCCTCCTGCAGGCCACGGCGCAGGCGGTGTCGTGGCTGGCCGGGGCGGCGCTGCTGGGGGTGGCCGCACTGTGGTTCGTCCGCCAGCCCATGTTCGATCTGCGCAGCGTGCGCATCGATGGCGAGGTGACGCGCAACAACGTTGCCACGCTGCGGGCCCAGGTCGCCCACCGTCTGCAAGGCAACTTCCTGACGTCCGATCTGCAGCAGGTGCGCACGGCCTTCGAGGATGTCACCTGGGTGCGGCAGGCGGTCGTCCAGCGCGTGTGGCCCGGTCGTCTGGTCGTGCATCTGCAGGAGCATGAGCCGGCCGCGCTGTGGCTCGGCCGTGAAGGCGACGACAGCGAGCACATGGTCAACCGCCAGGGCGAGATCTTCGAGGCCGGTGACAGCGATGCCGATGGTGCCGCGCTGCCGCAGCTTCAGGGGCCTGACGAGCACGCGGCCCGCATGCTGCAGATGCTGCGCACGCTGGTGCCACTGCTGGCGCCGCTCAATCTCGGCGATGTGCGCCGGCTGCAGCTGTCGTCGCATGGCGCCTGGACGGTGGTGCTCGATGGCGGCGCCCGGATCGCGCTGGGACGTGGCGACGATGGTCAGGTGCTGGCGCGTACCGCCCGTTTCGCGCAGACGCTGCCGCGCGTGCTGGCGACCTACCAGCGCCCGCTGCTCAGCGCGGATCTGCGCCATGGCGACGGCTTCGCGCTGCGTCTGCAGGGCTTGGGCACGCTCGCACCCGATCAGGTGCCGCCGCCGCCGCGCCGCGTGGCGGCCGTGCCCGCGGCCCGGCCGGCCGCGCCACAGAACCCCAAGCCGCGAGCCGGGCGTCCGGCACGTCAGGCCGTCTACATCACGTCGGTGCTGGCCTGAGTCCGCCGCCCGCACCTCATCCCGAACACAACCCTGAAGCCACCCCGCCCAGATGCCCAAGGAATACAAGGATCTGATCGTCGGCCTGGACATCGGCACCGCCAAGATCATGGTGGTCGCCGCTGAAGTGCTGCCCGGTGGCGAACTGCGCCTGGCCGGCATGGGCACGGCGCCCACGCACGGTCTCAAGCGCGGCGTCGTCGTCAACATCGATGCCACGGTGGCCAGCATCCAGCAGGCGCTCAAGGAGGCCGAGATGATGGCCGCCTGCAAGATCGAGCGCGTCTACACCGGCATCACCGGCAGCCACATCCGCGGCCAGAACTCCACCGGCATGGTCATCGTGCGCGACAACCGCGAGGTCACGCCCACCGACGTGCACCGTGTGGTCGAGACCGCCAAGGCCATCAACATCCCGAACGACCAGCGGCTGCTGCTGGTCGAGCCCCAGGAGTTCGTGATCGACGGTCACGAGGTCAAGGAGCCGATCGGCATGAGCGGCAGCCGGCTCGAGGTCAAGGTCCACATCGTGACCGGCGCGCAGAGCGCGGCCGAGAACATCCTCAAGTGCGTGCGCCGCTGCGGCCTGGAGGTCGAGCGCCTGGTCCTCAATCCGAGCGCCAGCGCCGCTGCCGTGCTGACCGACGACGAGAAGAGTCTGGGGGTCGCGGTGGTCGATGTCGGCGCCGGCACCACCGACGTCAGCATCTACACCGAGGGCTCGGTGCGCCACACGGCCGTGATCCCGATCGCCGGTGATCTGATCACCAGCGACATCGCGATGGCCCTGCGCACGCCGACCAAGGATGCCGAGGAGATCAAGGTCGAGCACGGCGTGGCCAAGCAGCTGCTGGCTGACCCCAACGAGACACTTGAGGTGCCAGGGCTGGGTGACCGCGCCCCGCGCATGCTCACCCGTCAGGCGCTGGCCGGCGTGATCGAGCCGCGGGTTGAGGAAATCTTCTCACTGGTGCATCAGGTCATCCGCGAATCCGGCTATGAGGAGCTGCTGTCGTCTGGCATCGTGCTGACCGGCGGCTCGGCGGTGATGCCGGGCATGGTCGAGCTCGGTGAGGACATCTTCCTCAAGCCGGTGCGCAAAGGTCTGCCCACCTACGGTGGACCGCTCTATGACATGGTCGCCAACCCGCGGTCGGCCACCGTGATGGGGCTGCTCGAGGAAGCGCGCATGGCGCGGGCCCGCGGGCACAAGGTCGCGCAGCAGGCCGGTTCGGTCAAGACGCTGTTCGGCCGGGCCCGTGACTGGTTCATGGGCACGTTCTGAGCGATGCGATGACCATGGCCCACCGACTGCTGCCCCAGGCCCGTGCCCCGGCCCGCCGACGACGGCGACGGCCTTGGGCCGACGCACGGACCGGATGTCCGCCCGCTCACTGAGCGACCGGACATCGAGACGAAGAACAACACGGGTCCGCCGAGGCCCGGCACCCGAACCGAACCCCACTTGGCGGCCGCGCGACACTCGCGCGCCGCTGGCCGAAACAGGCAACTGCAAGAGATCCAGGAGCTCACCATGCCCATCGAAATGATCGAGCAATTCGACCAAGGTACCCGCATCAAGGTCGTCGGTGTCGGCGGCGGCGGCGGCAATGCCGTCGAGCACATGATCAGCCAGGGCGTCCAGGGCGTGGAATTCGTCTGCGCCAACACCGATGCCCAGGCGCTGAACCGCAGCAGCGCGCATCAGCTGATCCAGCTCGGCGACAACGGCCTGGGCGCGGGCGGCAAGCCCGAGCGCGGCCAGGCTGCGGCCCAGGAGGCCGAGGCCCGCATCCGCTCCGCGCTCGAGGGCGCCCACATGGTCTTCATCACCGCCGGCATGGGCGGCGGCACCGGCACCGGCGCGGCCCCGATCGTCGCCCGGGTGGCCAAGGACATGGGCATCCTGACCGTGGGCGTGGTCACCAAGCCGTTCGAGTTCGAAGGCCCGCGCCGCATGAAGCAGGCCGATTCGGGCACCGGCGAGCTGGAGTCCAACGTCGACAGCCTGATCGTCGTGCTCAACGAGAAGCTGCTGGAGGTGCTGGGCGATGACGTCACCCAGGACGAGGCCTTCGCCCATGCCAACGACGTGCTGAAGAACGCCGTCGGCGGCATCTCCGACATCATCCACATGCACGGTCTGGTCAACGTCGACTTCGAGGACGTCAAGACCGTGATGAGCGAGCCGGGCAAGGCGATGATGGGCACCGCCGTCTCCGGTGGCCCCGATCGCGCCACCCGTGCCGCCGAGGCGGCCGTGGCCTGCCCGCTGCTGGAAGGCGTGGATCTGTCGGGCGCGCGCGGCGTGCTGGTGCTGATCGCCGCGGCCAAGCAGAACTTCAAGCTCTCGGAGAGCAAGGCGGCGATGAACACCATCCGCCGCTATGCCGCCGAGGAGGCGCACGTGATCTTCGGCGCGGCCTACGACGAGAGCCTGGGTGACCAGCTGCGCGTGACCGTCATCGCCACCGGTCTGTCGGCCCGCAAGCCCCAGGCCGCTCCGCTGACCGTGGTGCAGCCCAGCGCGGCCCAGGCGCTGCGCACCGGTACCGACAATCTGCCGATCCTCAGCCATGTGGCCGGTGGTCCGGCGGGCGGCTCGGCCGGCTTCACCGCCCAGCACGGCGCCCATGGCCATGCCCATGCCGGCCTGGGCATGGGGGGCGTCGGTGCCGCCCACGACTACAGCAACCTGAGCACCCCCAGCGTGTGGCGCAGCCCGCGCACGCAGGCGGCGGCCAAGGTCGAAGCCCTGTCGTCCAACGGCATGGACGAGATCGAGATCCCGGCCTTCCTGCGCAAGCAGGCGGACTGAGCGTCCAGCGACATCGCGTCATCGGCGCCGGAGCCGTCCCGTGCGGGGCGCTCCGGCATCCGGCTCCCCCATGACCGGGGGGCTGGCTTTGACCTGAGCACGGATATCCGGAACTCCAACTGGGGGATCCCCCTGGTCAGGCGCGCCCAGCTCGGGCTGGACGGGCTACCATCGCCACCGTTACAGATGCGCGGTGCCTCACGCCCTTCCCGTGAGCCCGCTCTTGCTGCGAGGTATGCGGTTTGCTCGCCATGACGGATCCCCGAGGGGATGCGTCCGGCCGGCGGCGCGGGCCGCCGCGGCTGAAGGTGCGCGATGAAGCTGCTTTACAAGTTCAACCTGGTGTTCATCCTGGTCGGTGCCATCGGCTCCGCCGGGGCGGGCCTGATCGCGCGCGACATGCTGCAGCAGCAGGCGCGTGACGAGGTGCTCAACACCGGCCGTCTGCTGATCGACACCGCGCTGGCGGTGCGCGGCTACACCGCGGGACAGATCACCAGCCTGCTGCAGTCCCAGCTCGAGCAGAACTTCCATCCGCAGGCCGTGCCCAGTTACTCGGCCACCGAGGTGCACAAGGCGCTGTCGGTCCGCTACCCGGACTACAGCTACAAGGAAGCGACGATCAACCCGACCAACCTGCGCGACAAGGCCGAAGGTTGGGAGGTCGACATCGTCCAGAAGTTCAAGCAGGAGCCCAAGCTCGAGGAGTACATCGGCGTGCGCGAGTCCTCGTCGACCGGGCGCGCGCTGTACGTGGCGCGGCCGCTGCGCGTGGGCAGCCCGGCCTGCCTGGCCTGCCACTCCAGCGTCGAGGCGGCGCCGAAGTCGCTGATCGAGAAGTACGGTCCGGCCAACGGTTTCGGCTGGCAGCTCAACGAGGTCGTCGGTGCCCAGGTGGTGCAGGTGCCGATGGAGCTGCCGCTCAAGCGGGCCGACGCGGCCCTGCGCCTGCTGCTGACGTCGATGCTCGGCGTCTTCGTCGCGGTGGGCATCGTGCTCAACCTGATGATCTGGTGGTTCGTCGTGCGGCCGGTGACGCGGCTGGCGACGCTCGCCGACCGCGTCAGCCAGGGTGAGCTGGACGCGCCGGCCTTCGACCGCGGTTCGCGCGACGAGATCGGTCTGCTCGCCGCGGCGTTCGCCCGGATGCGCACCAGTGTCAACAAGGCGATGAAGCTGCTCGAGCAAGGGTGAAGTGATGGCCCAGCCGCTGCCCGCGATGCCCATGAAACTGGGCAAGTACCGTGTCTCCGGTCTGATCGGGGAAGGGGCGATGGGCGTGGTCTACCGCGCCTTCGACCCTGACATCCACCGTGAGGTGGCCATCAAGACCCTGCGCCCGGGTGTGCGCGTGGACGGCGCCGACGGCTCCAGCGCGCAGGACCGCTTCCGCAACGAGGCGCGGGCCGCCGGGCGCCTGCAGCATCCCGGCATCGTCTCGGTCTTCGAGTTCGGCCACGAGAGCAGTGCGGCGGTCGACTACATCGCGATGGAGTACGTGCTCGGCCATCCGCTGAGCCGTTATCTGGTGCGCTCGGCCGCGCCGGCCGCACCGCTGTTGTCCGAGGACGACGTGCTGTCGCTGGTGCACCAGCTGCTCGAGGCGCTCGGCCATGCCCATGCGCAGGGTGTCTGGCACCGCGACATCAAGCCCAGCAACCTGCTGGTCACTCGCCACGGCCGGCTGAAGATCACCGACTTCGGCGTCGCCCGTCTGTCGGGCACCGGCATGACGCGCGTCGGCGCGCTGGTCGGCACGCCGATGTACATGGCGCCCGAGCAGTTCCAGGGCCGGGCGATCGATCAGCGGGTCGATCTGTACGCGGCCGGCGTCGTGCTGTACCAGCTGCTGTGCGGCCAGGCGCCGTTCAGCGGCACGCCCGAGAGCCTGATGTACCGCGTGGTGCACGAGCTGCCGCTGCCGCCGTCGCAGCAACCCGGCTGCGCGCACCTGGCCTCCTGGGATTCCGTGCTGATGCGGGCGCTGGCCAAGTCGCCGGCCCAGCGCTTCCTGAATGCGCAGGAGTTCCGCGATGCGCTGGTGCAGGCCGCCGGCCGGCTGCCACCGGAGACGGTGGCGCTGGACAACCTGCTGCAGGCACCGGCGATGGGCGCCGCGCCGACGCTGGCGCCGGTGTCCGTGGTCGCCACCCGTGCCGGCACCGCGACGTCGGGCCCATCGACGGCCACCGACACCACGCTGTCGGCCAGTGCCTTCGATCCCCAGGTGCTGGCCCGGGCCGAAGCCATCCTGGCCCGTCACGTCGGCCCGATGGCGCGCGTGCTGCTGCGGCGCACGGCACGTGAGGCCAAGACGCTGCCGACCTTGATGGTGCGGCTGGCCGCCCAGGTCGACGATCCGGCCGCCCGTGACCAGGTCGCCCGCGAGCTGGCCTCGCTGCTCACGTCCACCGGCGTGCGCCTGCGTGTGCCGGCCGGCACGGCCAGCCAGGGGCCGGCCACGGCCGCCAACTCCACCTGGACCCACGGCACGGCCACCCGCGGCAGCCTGCCGACCGCCACCGAGGCCGGCCTCCGCACGGCCTCCGGTACCGCCTCGCCGGGCAGTGGTCCGACCTTCGGCACCGGCAACAGCCTGTCGTCGCTGCAGACGCTGACCCGTTTCAGCCCGACGCTGCTGGCCGCCGCCCAGCGCATCCTGGCCCTTCATCTGGGGCCGATCGCCACCGTGATCGTGCGCCGGGCGGCGATGCAGAGCGCGCACCGGGTCGATCTGCTGCAGCGGCTGGTGGCCTCGATCGACGATCCAGCGGCCCAGGACAAGGTGCGCGAGGAACTGCGCCGCCTGCCGGACTGACCCGGGCCTGGCCGCCCGGCTTCCCGCCGGCGCACCCTCGTGCGCTGCCGGGTGGTGCAGACCTCACCCCACGCGGGTGCGCGGGATGCCCCACAATCGCGGTCGATGCTTGCCCAACACACCATCCAGGCGATCACCCGTGCCGTCGGCGTCGGCATGCACAGTGGTCAGAAGGTCGAACTGACGCTGCGTCCGGCGCCACCGGACACCGGCATCGTCTTCCGCCGCGTCGATCTGGCCCAGCCGGTCGAGATTCCGGTGCGCCACGACGTGGTCAGCGACACCCGCATGGCCAGCACCATCTCGCCCGGTGGTGACCCCGATGCGCCGAAGGTGCAGACCATCGAGCACTTCATGAGTGCCTGCTGCGGGCTGCACATCGACAACCTGCTGGTCGACATCACGGCCGACGAGGTGCCCATCCTCGATGGCTCGGCCGCCAGCTTCGTCTACCTGCTGCAGTCGGCGGGCCTGGCCGGTCAGCCGGCCCCGCGCCGCTTCATCCGCGTCAAGCGCCCGGTCGAGGTGCGCCAGGGCGAGGGCAAGCGCCTGATGTGGGCCCGACTCGAACCCTTCCACGGCTTCAAGCTCAGCTTCGAGATCGACTTCGACCATCCGGCCGTCGATGCCACCGGGCAGCAGGTCACCTTCGACATGGGCTCGGGCCGCTACCGGCGCGACATCGCGCGCGCGCGCACCTTCGGTTTCACCAAGGATGTCGAGGCGATGCGCAGCCGTGGGCTGACGCTGGGCGGCAGCATGGACAACGCCATCGTCGTCGACGACAGCCGCGTGCTGAACGCCGACGGCCTGCGCTACGACGACGAGTTCGCCAAGCACAAGATCCTGGACGCCATCGGCGATCTGTACAACGCCGGTCATCCGATGCTGGCGCACTACACCGCCTTCCGCAGCGGGCATGCGCTGAACAACCTGCTGCTGCGCGAACTGTTCCGCCAGCCTGACGCGTGGGAGTACGTGAGCTTCGACGACGTGCGCAAGGCGCCGCAGGGCTTCGAGGTCGCGGAGCCGGCCTGGTGAGCCGGCACCATCCACTGCCGCGGGGCTGACCGGCGATGCTCGTCTTCCGCCTGGTCTTCGGTCTGCTGCTGGTCGCGGCCCTGTTGTGTTTCGCCTTCGCGCTGGCCACCGGGCAGGGCGTCTGGCGCCGGCGCGGCGTGCTGCTGCTGAAGTGGACGCTGCTGGCGGCCGCCGGCTTCTTCGCCGTGCTGATGCTCGAGCGTCTGGCGGTGCTGCTGTGAGCGGTGGCTGCCGTGCAGGATGCACGGGCGGACGGGGCGCCTGTCTTGCCCATCCCGGGGGCGGGGGGCAGGTCCCGCGGGTGCTTTCGATTAGCCTGCGCGCATGAGCCTGTTCTGGATCCCGGTCGTCGTGGTGGCGTCGTTGCTGCTGGCCGCCGGGTTTTTCTTCGTCCTCTACCTGACCACCAGCGAACCGGTGCCGCTGCGGCGCGCGCGTGCGCTGTGGCGCTGGGTCGTCGTGATCGGCCTGGGCAGCTTCGACATCTGGATCTTCGGCCAGGTGTTCGCGATGCTGCGCTTCATCTTCTTCTGATCCCCCGGCCTGGCCCTGGCCTGGCGGCGGCGGCGGCCGCCGCCCGGTCCGCCTCAGCCGGCGTACAGCGTGTCGGCCAGGAACTGCTGCGTGCGGGCCAGTGCCTGGCTGGCTGCGCCGGCGTGGAATTCGGCGCGGGCCCAGCAGTTGAAACCATGCGCGGTGCCCGGATGGACGACGATCTCGTGCCTCGGTCCTTGGCGCTGCAGGGCCTGCGCCACCGATTGCACCGCCTCGTTCGGGATGTGGGCGTCGTGCTCGGCATAGTGCAGCAGCAGCGGGCAGCGGATGCGGGCCGTCAGATCGAGCTGCGCCTGGATGCCCCCACCGTAGTAGCTGACGGCCGCGTCGATGTCGGTCGAGGCCGCAGCCTGCCAGGCCAGGCGTCCCCCCAGACAGTAGCCGAGGGCGGCCACACGGGCCGGCCGGCCATCGCCGCGGCGCACTTCGGGCCGCGCGCGCAGCGTGGCCACCGCGGTGCGCAGGTCGTCACGCACGGTGTCGGGCTGCAGCAGGGCGGCGAACTGGCGGCCCCGTTGGCGGTCCGCGTCGCCGTAGCCCAGTTCGATGCGGCGCTCGCTGCGCCAGAACAGATCGGGCACCAGCACCACGTGACCGGCCAGCGCGTACTGCAGCGCCACGGCCCGCATGTGGGCATTGACGCCGAAGATCTCGGCCAGCAGCAGCAGACCCGGCCCGTGACCGGCCGGTGGCAGCACCAGCCAGCCTTCGCTCGTGGCCGGATCGTCGGCCGCGCCGAACCCGATCCAGCGGCCGGCCTGGTCGGCGGCGGTCAGGGCGGGAGTCGCCAGCGCGACAGGGGTCATGATCGTCCTCGTTTCGGTGGGAAGCCGCATCTTAGGGCCGCGTCCGGTCGGTGTCGGACATGACCCGTCGAATGAGGGGCAGACAAGCGCCATCGACCTGCGGCAGCCTGCAACGATGGGCTGGCCGAGGGTCCGCGGCGGTGTGAGTCCTTGCTCAGGCGGCCCGCCCGCGGCGGTATTGGGACTGGCTGCGCCGCTCCAGACCGCCTGCCGCGCCGAGGGCTGACAGCGCATGCTGCGCGTGCGCATGGGTGATGGCCAGACCGAGCGCATCGGCCGCGTCCGGGCCGGGCAGGCCGGGCAGGCTCAGCAGCCGCATCACCATCTCCTGGATCTGGGCCTTGCTGGCCTGACCATGGCCGGCCACCGCCTTCTTCATCTGCACCGCCGTGTACTCGGCCACCGGCAGTCCGCCACTGACGAGCGCGGCCAGTGCCGCGCCGCGCGCCTGCCCCAGCAGCAGCGTGGACTGCGGATTGACGTTGACGAACACGATCTCGACCGAGGCGGCCTGCGGCGCATAGCGCCGCTGCAGCTCGGACAGCCCTTCGACGATCAGCTTGAGGCGTGCCGGCAGATCCCCGCGTGGCGCCTCCAGCGTGCTGATGGTGCCGCTGGCCACGTAGCGCAGCCGCATGCCCTCGACGTCGATGAGGCCGAAGCCGGTGCGTTGCAGACCGGGGTCGACACCGAGGATGCGCTGGCAGGGGGGAACGGGACGGGTCAAGGCGGGGGACAGGCGTGCGGGTGGGCTGACCGGCGGTCGCCGGCCCGTGGATGCTAACTGGCCGCCTCCCCCGGGCGGGGGCCCTCCTCGAGTCCATCCGCCGGGGGAATGCGTGTGCAGGGCCGGCTGCCCAGAATGGCCTCCATCCCGCCGCCCACGGCAGACGCTGGCCCGACAGAGGGCGGTCGCCGCGGGCGGCGGGAGATCCGGCGTGCGGGCCGCGGGGCCGTCCCCGGTCACCACCCCGCATGGCACCCCTCCACAGCCTTCACCGTATCCAGGGAGCATCATCATGTCGATCCGTCACGCTTTCACCTCGTTTTCGTCGTTGGCTGGCGGCCTCGTGCGCCGCGGCCTGCTCGTCGGCGGCCTGTTGGCGGCGCTCGGCTCGGCGAGCTGGGCGGCTGTCGACGTCAACCGGGCCAGCGAGGCCGAGCTGCAGACCGTCAAGGGCATCGGGCCGGCGCTGTCGGCCAAGATCCTGGCTGCCCGTCAGCAATCGGCGTTCAAGGACTGGAACGATCTGGTCGACCGCGTCGCCGGGCTCGGTCAGCGCAACGCGGTCCGCTTTTCCGAGGCCGGCCTGACGGTGGGCGGCCAGGGTTGGGCCGGGGGCACGGCGGTGGCCCAGCCCGCCAAGACCCGCGCCACGCCCGCCCCGGCGGTCGGCACCGCGGCACCGGCGATGCGCTGAGCGATGCCGCTGCGCCCGGCGCGCGTGACGGCGTGCAGTGTGGCGATCAGTGCGGCGTGCCGTGCGGCGTGCCGTGCGGCGATCAGCGCGGCGTGCAACGCGGTCTGGCGATGATGCGCACCATGTGCGGGCGCGGACCTTCCCATAATCGCCGCCATGCCCGATGCCGCCTCTCCCGCTTCCCGCCTGCCCGCCGGGCTCGATCCCCAGGCCCTGTTGCGGGCGATGTTCGATGCGGCCGTGCGGCGTGCGCTGCCCGGCGCCGTGCTGGCCAGCCACCTGCCGCCGCCGCCGCCCGCACCCGGTCGCACACTGGTGATCGGTGCCGGCAAGGCTGGCGGCGCGATGGCCCTGGCGCTGGAGGAGGCCTGGCCGGCCGACGCGCCGTTGTCCGGCCTGGTGATCACCCGCTACGACCACATCCCCGCCGCTTGGCAGGCCCGGCCGCGGCGCATCGAGCTGGTCGAGGCCCGCCACCCGGTGCCCGATGCCGCCGGTCTGGCCGCCACCGCGCGGATGATGGCGCTCACGCAGGGCCTGACCGCGCACGACCAGGTGATCTGCCTGATGAGCGGCGGCGCCTCCGCGCTGCTGGTGCAACCGGCCGAGGGGCTGACGCTGGACGACAAGCAGGCGCTCAACCGCGCGCTGCTGGCCAGCGGCGCGGCCATCGACGAGATGAACCTGGTGCGCAAGCACCTCAGCGCCGTCAAGGGCGGTCGCCTGGCCGCGCTGTGCCATCCGGCGCGGGTGCTGACGCTGGCCATCAGCGACGTGCCCGGTGACGATCCGGCCACCATCGGCAGCGGTCCCACCGTGGCCGATCCCGGCACCTGCGCGGATGCGCTGGGCGCGCTGCAGCGCCACGGCATCGCCATCCCGGCGGCCGCCCGTGCCGGGCTGGAGAGCGGCGCCTTCGAGACGCCCAAGCCCGGCGACCCGCGGCTGGCCGGCCACCGGCTGCAGATGATCGCCACGCCGCTGGCCAGCCTGCAGGCCGCGGCCGAGGTGGCGCGCGCCGCCGGCCTGCCGGCCTTCATCCTCGGCGACGACCTGGAGGGTGAGAGCCGCGAGGTGGCCAAGGTGCATGCCGCGCTCGCCCGCGCGGTGGCCCGCGGCGGCGCCGGGCCCGACGCCATGGCCTTGCCGGCGGCCGACATCGGCGCCTTCCCGCGGCCCTGCGTGATCCTGTCCGGCGGCGAGACCACCGTCACCGTCGGGCCGCGCCCGGCCGGCCTGCCGGCGGACGTCGCCTATCCGGGCCGTGGCGGCCGGGCGGGCGAATTCATGCTGTCGCTGGCGATCGCGCTGCAGGGGCAGGCGCAGGTGTGGGCGCTGGCGGCCGACACCGACGGCATCGACGGCATCGAGGACAACGCCGGTGCGCGCATCGGCCCCGACACGCTGGCGCGCGCGGCCACACTCGGCCTGAAGCCGGCCGATGTCCTGCAGCGCCACGATGCCTGCAGCTTCTTCGAGGCCTTGGGTGATCGGGTGGTGACCGGGCCGACCTACACCAACGTCAACGATTTCCGCGCGATCGTGGTCGGCTGAGCGGCGCGTGGGCGGCGCTCAGCCGCCGTCACGGGCCAGACGGGCCTGTTCGCGCAGCATGTACAGATACAGCCCCTCGACCTTCTCGCGCGCCCACGGCGTCTTGCGCAGCAGCTTGAGGCTGGAGGCGATGCTGGGCTCGTGCCAGAAGCAGCGCAGCGCGATGCGGTCGGCCAGGCCATCCCAGCCGTACCAGTCCTGCAGCTCGGTGACGATGGCCTCGAGCGTCTTGCCGTGCAGCGGGTTGCGGGGCTGGGCCGGGGGCGCGGTCGGGGTGCTCATGGGCGGCATTCTGACCGCTGGTCCGCGCCGCCGCGGCCCCTGGCTCGGCGCCGCGCATCGCCAGCGCACCCTGCAGGACCGGGGCACCGCAGGCAGAATCACGGGCCGCCTGATCCGGGCCCTCCGAAGACCGCCGCCGTGCCCGACCTGACCCCGCCCGCCACTGCGCCAGCCCCGATGTCCGATGCGGTCACCGGTCGCGTGCTCAGCGTCATCGCGCCGATGACGCAGCTCAACACCCCGTATCCGTCGACCGCCTACCTGACCGGCTTCCTGCGCAGCCGCGGCATCGATGCGCGGCAGGAGGATCTGGCCCTGGCGCTGGTGCTCGCCCTGTTCAGCCGCGACGGGCTGGCCGAGGTGCAGGCCGCCGCCCGTGCCCTGCCGGCCGCACGGCGGACGCCGGTGCTGCAGCACTTCCTGGCCGAGTTCCCGCGCTATGCCGCCACGCTCGGTCCGGTGCTGGCCTTTCTGCAGGGGCGTGACGCCACGCTGGCCCACCGCATCGCCGGCGGCAGCTTCCTGCCCGAGGGACCGCGCTTCGCGAGCCTGGACGCCTACCTCGACCCCGATGATCCCGAGGGCACCGATCCGCTGGGCTGGGCCTTCGGCGCGCTCGGCACCCACGACCGCGCCCGCCACCTCGCCACGCTCTACCTGAACGATCTGGCCGACGTGGTGCGCGACGCGGTCGATCCGCGCTTCGAGTTCGTGCGCTACGGCGAGCGGCTGGCGATGAGCCAGCCCAGCTTCGATCCGCTGGCCGAGGCCCTGGCCGCCGCGCCCCATCTGCTGGACCGCATGCTGCAGCGCCTGGCCCTCGATGCCGTCGCGCGACATGCGCCCGATGTGCTGGTGCTGTCGGTGCCGTTTCCGGGCGCGGTCTACGGTGCGCTGCGCATCGCCCAGGCGGTCAAGGCCGCCCGGCCCGACATCCGCATCGCGCTCGGGGGCGGCTGGGTCAACACCGAGCTGCGCGATCTGACCGAGCCGCGGCTGTTCGACTTCGTCGATGCGGTGACGCTGGACGCCGGTGAGCGGCCGCTGCTGGCGCTGCTCGAACACTGGTGCGGCACATCGGGGGGATCGGCGGGCAGCTCGACAGGAGAGAGCGGCCCGGTCCGCCGCCGCAGCGCCAGCCGCCTGGTGCGCACCTTCATCCGCGGCGATGACGGGGCGGTGCGCTACGTCGACATCGGCGAGGCCGACGTGCCCTTCACCGAGATCGGCACGCCGACCTGGGACGGCCTGCCGCTGGACCGCTACCTGAGCCTGCTCGACATGCTCAACCCCATGCACCGGCTGTGGAGCGACGGGCGCTGGAACAAGCTGACCCTCGCCCACGGCTGCTACTGGAAGAAGTGCAGCTTCTGCGACGTCGGGCTGGACTACATCGGCCGCTACGAGACGGCCGAGGCCGAGCTGCTGGCCGACCGCATCGGCTCAATAGTGGCCGAGACCGGCCAGACCGGCTTCCACTTCGTCGACGAGGCGGCGCCGCCCAAGAGCCTGAAGGCGCTGTCGGCCGAGCTGATCCGCCGCGGCAGCGTCATCAGCTGGTGGGGCAACGTCCGCTTCGAGAAGAGCTTCACGCCCGAGCTGGCGCAGCAGATGGCCGACGCCGGCTGCATCGCGATCTCCGGCGGGCTGGAGGTGGCCAGCGACCGCCTGCTCAAGCTGATGAACAAGGGCGTCAGCGTGGCCCAGGTCGCGCGCGTGACCAAGGCCTTCAGCGAGGCCGGCATCCTGGTCCACGCCTACCTGATGTACGGCTTCCCGAGCCAGACCGCACAGGACACGGTCGATGCGCTGGAGTACGTGCGCCAGCTGTTCGAGGAGGGCTGCATCCAGAGCGGCTTCTTCCACCGCTTCGCCTGCACCGTGCACTCGCCGGTCGGCCTCGATCCGGCGGCCTTCGGCGTCACGCTGCAGCCCGAGCCCTTCCAGGGCTTCGCGCGCAACGACGTCGCCTTCATCGATCCGACCGGCGTCGACCACGATGCGCTCGGCCGCGGCCTGAAGAAGGCGATCTACAACTTCATGCACGGCCAGTGCCTGGACTGGGACGTGCGCCGCTGGTTCGACATCCGCGTGCCCAAGCCCACCGTCAAGCGCGGCTGGATCGCGCAGGCGCTGGCCCAGCGCGACTGAGCCGGCGGCGCATCCCGGCCGTCCCGGTCGTCTCAGCGCGGACGCTGGAAGCCGCCCTCGATCCACGCCAGCGCGCTGGTCCGGGTGAAGCGGAAATCGGGCCGCACGCGCACCTCGGCCACGCGCTGGCCGTCCTCGTCCTCGGCGCTGAGCGTCGCCCAGGGCTCGTCCTCGTCGGGCGTGATGTCCAGGCGGATGCTCCAGCGCGCCGCGCCGGTCTCGACCCACAGCTGCTTGTGCAGCGTGGCCTCCAGGTGCTGCTCGGCGCGGCGGAGCACCTCGCTGGCCGTCTTGACCAGGGTGTTGAAGGCGCCGGTGTCCAGCGGCTTGGGGTTCTTCTTGTCGCGGCCCATGGTCCAGGGGCCGACGAGCGCCGGCTCGGACTCGCCGTCGCGGGTCATCGCCACCGCCCAGCCGTCGTCGTCCTCGTTCTTGATCACCTGGGCGGTCCAGCCCTTGTCGCGCCAGCAGGTCGCGCTGTGCAGCGTGTCATCGGGCGTGTGGGGCCCGCTCGCGTCATCCATCGGGGTCATCGGCGGATTGTCGGTCTTCGGGGCGCCGGCCATGCCATGGCGGCGGCCATCCCGGGGGGAGGACGTGCCGGCTTTCCTAGAATCGGGGCATGCCCTTCGTCCACCTGCGCACCCACACCGAGTTCTCCGTCGTCGATGGCACGCTGCGCACCGATGACGCCGCCGTCGCCGCGCGCGACGACGGGCAGCCGGCGTTGGCCATCACCGACCTGAGCAACCTGTTCGGGGCGGTCAAGTTCTACAAGGCCTGCCGCGGCAAGGGCGTCAAGCCCATCCTGGGCGTCGACATCTGGCTCGAACCCGAGCAGGCCACCGACAAGGGCGCCAGCCGCCTGCTGTTGCTGGTGCAGGACCACCAGGGCTACCTGAACATCAGCGAGCTGCTGGCCCGTGCCTGGATCCGCAACGTGCAGAAGAACCAGGCCTGGGTCAAGTGGGAGTGGCTGGAGGAGCTGGGCGGCGGGCTGATCGCGCTGTCGGGCGCCGACATGGGCCTGGTCGGCCAGTGCCTGCTGTCCGGCGATACCGCGCGGGCGCGCGCCGTCGCGCAGCGCCTGGCCGGGCTGTTCCCGCGCCGCTTCTATCTGGAGGTCCAGCGCGCCGGCCTGCCCAACCACGAGCCGCACGTGCGCGCCGTCGTGCCGCTGGCCGCCGAGCTGCAGCTGCCGGTGGTGGCCACCCACCCGGTGCAGTTCGCCGCGCCCGAGGACTTCGAGGCCCACGAGGCCCGCGTGTGCGTCGCCGACGGCGAGACCCTGGCCAATCCCAAGCGCATCCGGCGCTTCACGCCCGAGCAGTACTTCAAGACGCAGGCGCAGATGGAGGCGCTGTTCGCCGACATCCCGAGCGCCATCGCCAACACGGTGGCCATCGCCCGGCGCTGCAACCTGACGCTGACGATGGGCAAGTTCTACCTGCCCGACTTCCCGACGCCCGTCCTCACCGAGGGCCCGGACGCCGGCCAGCCGATGCCGATGGACCAGTACTTCCGCCTCGCCAGCTTCGAGGGCCTGGAGGACCGGCTCAAGCTGCTGTTCCCCGACGCCGCGAAGCGGGACGCCGAACGGCCGCGTTATGTGGAGCGGCTGGAGTTCGAGATCGCCACCATCCTGAAGATGGGCTTCCCGGGCTACTTCCTGATCGTGGCGGACTTCATCGTCTGGGCCAAGCAGAACGGTTGCCCCGTGGGCCCGGGCCGGGGCTCGGGCGCCGGCTCGCTGGTGGCCTACGCGATGAAGATCACCGATCTGGATCCGCTGCACTACAACCTGCTGTTCGAGCGCTTCCTGAACCCCGAGCGGGTCTCGATGCCTGACTTCGACATCGACTTCTGCCAGGGCAACCGCGACCGCGTCATCGACTACGTCAAGGACAAGTACGGCCGCCAGGCCGTCAGCCAGATCGCCACCTTCGGCACGATGGCGGCCAAGGCCGCGCTGCGCGACATCGGCCGCGTGCTGGGCATGGGCTACGGCCACGTCGACTCGATCGCCAAGCTGATCCCGGCGCCCCCGGGCAAGACGGTGACGCTGGCGCCGGTGCCCGAGAAGCCGGACCCGGGCATCATCTACGCCCGCAAGGAGGCGCCCGAGCTCGAACAGCGCGAGCAGCAGGAAGAGGAGGTGGCCGAGCTGCTGAAGCTGGCCACCCGCGTCGAGGGCATGGTGCGCAACATCGGCATGCATGCCGGCGGCGTGCTGATCGCCCCGGGCAAGATCACCGACTTCTGCCCGCAGTACCAGCAGCCCGGCAGCGATTCGGCCGTCAGCCAGTACGACAAGGACGACGTCGAGGCCATCGGCCTGGTCAAGTTCGACTTTCTCGGCCTGGCCACGCTGACCATCCTGGAACTGGCCAAGGACTTCATCGTCGCGCGCCACCCGGACCAGAAGGACTTCGCCTTCGAGACCCTGCCGCTGGACGATGCCAAGGTCTACAAGCTGTTCTCCGACGGCCTGACCGAAGCGGTGTTCCAGTTCGAATCCCGCGGCATGCAGGGCATGCTGCGCGATGCCAAGCCCAGCCGGCTGGAGGACCTGATCGCGCTGAACGCGCTGTACCGCCCGGGCCCGATGGACCTGATCCCGTCCTTCGTCGCGCGCAAGCACGGCAAGGAGGTGGTCGAGTACCCGCACCCGCTGGTCGAGCCCGTGCTGTCCGAGACCTACGGCATCATGGTCTACCAGGAGCAGGTGATGCAGACCGCCCAGGTGCTGGGCGGCTACAGCCTCGGCGGCGCCGACATGCTGCGCCGCGCGATGGGCAAGAAGAAGGCCGAGGAGATGGCCGCCCACCGCGAGATCTTCCGCAAGGGCGCGGCCGAGAAGGGCATCGGCCAGGAGAAGGCCGACGAGGTCTTCGACCTGATGGAGAAGTTCGCGGGCTACGGCTTCAACAAGTCGCACGCCGCCGCCTACTCGCTGCTGGCCTATCACACCGGCTGGCTGAAGGTGCATTACACGGCGGAGTTCTTCGCCGCGAACATGACCATCGAAATGGACGACACCGACAAGCTCAAGGTGTTGCTCAACGATGCGAAGCTGTTCGGCATCAGCTTCGAGCCGCCGGACGTCAACAGCGGCGTCTGGCGCTTCGAGCCGGTGACCGCTAAGGTCATCCGTTATGGGCTCGGCGGCGTCAAGGGCACCGGCCAGGGCGCGATCGAGGCCATCGTCGAGGCGCGCAAGGAAGGCGGCGCCTTCCGCAGCTTCTTCGACTTCTGCGCCCGCGTCGACCGCAAGCGGGTCAACAAGCGGGTGGTCGAGGCCTTGATCAAGGCCGGCGCCTTCGATGCCTTCCGCGCCGATCTGGCGCCCGGCGAGACGCCGCCCCGGCCCGGCACCCCGGCCGCGGCCGAATGGGACCGTGGCCGCGCCCGTCTGCTGGCCAGCATCGGTCTGGCCTTCGAGTACGCCGACTCGCTGGTGGCCAATGCCTCGCAGGGCGGCCTGTTCGACGACGGTGACCACGGCTCGCACACCACCGAGCCGCCGCTGGTGGTGCAGTCGCCGTGGTCGATCCGCGAGCGCCTGACGCACGAGAAGGTGGCCATCGGCTTCTACCTGTCGGGCCATCTGTTCGAACAGGACGGCCGCGAGGTGCGCCGCTTCTGCCCGAAGCGCGTGGTCGATCTGGTCGACAGCCGCGAGCCGCAGCTGGTGGCCGGCATCATCGGCGGGCTGCGCATGGTCAACGGCCAGCGCGGCCGGGTCGCCATCTTCCAGCTCGACGACGGCAGCGAGACCATCGAGGCGGTGGCCAACGACGAGCTGATCGAGGCCCACAAGGACCTGATCCGCGACGACCAGCTGGTCATCATCCAGGGCAAGGTGCAGAACGACCGCTTCAGCGGCGGCCTGCGGTTGAACGTGCAGTCGATCTGGGATCTGGCCGGCGCGCGGGCCCGCTACGCCCGCTTCGTGCAGATCGCCTTGCCCGAGGGCCGTGCCGGCGTCGAGGCGGTGCGCGCGCTGGCCGAGGCCGTGGCCCAGTGGCCGGCGCGCCAGACCGAGACCGAGGCCGGTCCGGTGCCGCAGGGCCTGATGCTGCGCGCCAAGCTGCGGCCGCGTGATGCGCAGACGGCCGCCCGGGTCGAGATCGATCTCGGCGAGGACGGCCGGCTGTGGCCCTGCGACGAGGCGCTGGTGCGGCTCAAGGCCATCGCCGCCCAGGGTGAGGCGGCGGTGGTCTACGGCGAGGGTTGAACGCTGAAAGCCCCGCCCGGCGGCCGCTTGTCACGATCAGTGGCCGCGCTGCGGGGTTGATGCCCGCATGGCCGCAGCCCGGCTGCGCCTAGCATGCAGGCATGGCACGCGCACCCATCACCGGACTGGTCCTGACGGGCGGTGGTGCGCGTGCGGCCTACCAGGTCGGCGTGCTGCGTGCGCTGCTGCAGCTGCGGCGCGAGGCCGGCGTGCCGCTGGCGCAGTGCCGGATCAATCCCTTCGACGTCATCTGCGGCACCTCGGCCGGCGCCATCAACGGCGCCGCGCTGGCCTCGCGCTGCGATGACGTGGAGGCCGCGGTCGATGCGCTGCACGGCGTCTGGCACCACTTCCATGCCGATCAGGTCTATTGCGCCGACACGCTCGGCGTGCTGCGCACCGGCTCGAAGTGGCTGACCATGCTGTCGCTGGGCTGGGCGCTGCGTCGCATGTGCCGGCTGCGGCCGCGCAGCCTGCTGGACAACGCCCCGCTGGCCGATCTTCTGCACGATCTGGTGCCGATGGAGCGGCTGCCCCACCTGCTGGCGCAGCGCCATCTGCAGGCGCTCGCCATCACCGCCTCGGGCTACGGCAGCGGCGAGCACGTCACCTTCTACATGTCGGGCGCGCCGGTCACGCCCTGGACGCGCTCGCAGCGCATCGCCGTGCCGGCCCGGCTCGAAGTGCCGCACCTGCTGGCCTCCTCGGCCATTCCCTTCGTCTTCCCGGCCACCCAGCTGCCGCGGCGCGGCGCGATGGAGTGGTTCGGCGACGGCTCGATGCGGCAGATGGCGCCGATCTCGCCGGCCATCCACCTCGGTGCCGAGCGGGTGCTGGTGATCGGCTCGGGCCGCATGCAGGAGCCCACCGAGCGGCTGCCGGCCGGCAGCGCCTATCCGTCGATCGCGCAGATCGCCGGCCATGCGCTGTCGGGCATCTTCCTGGATGCGCTGGCGGTCGACATCGAGCGCCTGGAGCGCATCAACCGCACGCTGGCGCTGCTGCCGCCGGCGCACCGCACGCAGTCCGCGCTGCGCCCGGTGCAGGCGCTGGTGATCGCGCCCAGCCAGCGCCTGGACGATCTGGCCGGCGAGCACATCGACGCGCTGCCGGCCCCGGTGCGCGCGCTGCTGCGCGGCGTGGGCGTGCAGCAGGGCCGTGGCGCCCGGTTGTCGCGTGGCTCGACGCTGGCCAGCTACCTGCTGTTCGAGGCGCCGTACACGCGAACGCTGATCGCGCTCGGCGAGGCCGATACCCGGGCCCGTCGCGACGAGGTCTGCGCCTTCTTCGGCTGGGGGCCGGGCGGCGCGGCCGGTGATGCGATCGCGGTGGCGGCCGGTGGCCATCGGGCGACACCGGGCGGCACCGAGGGCGCCGCGGCATCACCGGCCGGCGCCGCATAGGCCGCATCCGCCGTGGCCGGTCAGGACCGGCCGCCAAGGCGCGCTAGCATCCGGGCGATGAGTTCCTGGATTTCCACGGCCGTGCGGCCGCAGCTGGCATGAGCGCCGTGACGCCCGAGCGGGCCCAGCCCGAGGACAGCGCGGCCGCCGCTGCACCGCCCCTGGCCAGCGGCGTGATCGCGCGCCGCGTCTACGGTTTCTTCCGCCCGCACAAGGGCGGCGTGATCGGCGCGATCATCGCGTTCCTGCTGGCCTCGGCCACCGAGCCGCTGATCCCCAAGCTGCTGCAGACCGCGCTCGACAAGGGCTTTCTCGCGCAACCGGCCTTCCCGCTGTGGATGGTGCCGGTGGCGCTGATCGGCCTGTTCCTGGCGCGCGGGCTGTTCTCGTTCGCCGGCACCTACCTGCTCAACCGCAGCACCTCGCGTGCGGTGCTGGATCTGCGCGAGGCGCTGGCGACCTCGCTGCTGCGGGCCGATGCCGCGGTGTTCAACCGCATGACGCCGGGCATCACGGTCTCCAAGATCATCAACGATCCGCAGCAGATGGCCAACCAGCTCGGCAGCGCGATGATCACGCTGCTGCGCGACGGCACCACCGCCGCGGCCCTGGTGGCCTATCTGTTCTGGCAGAACTGGCAGCTGACGCTGCTCTCGCTGATCACGGTGCCGCTGCTGGGCGTGGGCGTGCGCTTCGTCCACCGGCGGGTGCACGCCATGGGATCGGCCCAGTACGAGGCGCAGCAGCGCCTGGTCAACGTGGTCGACGACATGGCGCGCGCCTGGCGGGTGATCCGCACCTTCGACGCCGGCGCCTTCGAGCGCGGACGCTTCGAGGCCGAGGCACGCCAGGTGCAGCGCGCGACGATGAAGAGCGTGGCCGCCTCGGCGCTGATGACGCCGATGTCGCAGCTGGCCGCCAGCTTCGGCGTGGCCGCCATCGTCACGCTGGCGCTGTGGCAGGCGCAGACGCAGGGTGGCACGGTCGGCGAGTTCGCCGGTTATGTCACCGCGCTGCTGCTGCTGGTCTCCAAGACCCGGCACCTGACCGACGTCTCCCAGCCGATCACCAATGCGCTGATCACCGCCCGCGGCTGCTTCGAGCTGCTGGACGCCGAACCCGAGCCCGACCACGGCACCCGCACGCTGGAGCGCGCCCGCGGCGACATCGTCTTCGACCATGTCAGCCTCGCCTACCCCGGCGCCGAGCGCCCGGCACTGCAGGACCTGCAACTGCGGGTGCGCGCCGGCACCACGGTGGCGCTCGTCGGCAGCTCCGGTGCCGGCAAGACCACCATCGTCAGCACGCTGCTGGGCTTCGCCACGCCGCAGGACGGCGCGCTGACGCTCGACGGCCTGCCGCTGGCCGAGCTGCGCAAGGCCGACCTGCGGCGGCAGTTCGCCGTCGTCTCGCAGGACATCGTGCTGTTCGACGCCTCGGTGGCGGCCAACGTGGTCTACGCCCAGCCCTTCGACGCCGCACGCATCGAGAGCTGCCTGCGCGCGGCCGCGCTGTGGGACTTCGTCCAGAGCCTGCCGCAGGGCGTGGAGACGCCGATCGGCGTCAACGGCAGCCGGCTGTCCGGCGGCCAGCGCCAGCGTCTGGCCATCGCCCGCGCGCTGTACAAGGACGCGCCGGTGTGGATCCTCGACGAGGCCACCTCGGCGCTGGACACCGAGAGCGAGCGCGCGATCCAGCAGGCGCTGGAGCGCTGGCACGGCCAGAAGACGATGATCGTCATCGCCCACCGCCTGAGCACCATCCGCAAGGCCGACGCCATCCACGTGATGGCCGACGGCCGGGTGATCGAGAGCGGCGACCATGCCGCGCTGCTGGCGCAGCCCGGGGGGCGCTACCGGGCGATGGTCGAGGCGCAACACGGGGCTTCGGGTTGAGCGCGTGTGCGGTGTGGGTCAGCCGGTAGGCTTCATCAGATGCCACCGGCAATAGTGCAGCTTGCCTTTGATCTTGTGCCGAAAGTGCCGAAATCGACTTCCCAAACTCTTGGGGACCATCGGGTCTACTGCATCTGAATAGACCACTCGATCGGAGGTTACGACATCAAATCGACCGACGAAGCCGTACATCGCGGCCAATGGCTTTTCACCTGTGAAATACAGGTGAGATCGTTCCGTGATGTGATTGACGTGCGTCGGATCAATGAAGGATGTTTCAGAAGGGTAGCAAGGTGACAAAGCGTAAAGAAAGCCTCCCGGTTTGAGCACGCGGTGAATTTCGCTCATCAGACGTACGAACGGGAAAATTGTTTCCGAATCGCGGGCCAATACGCGGGGTACGTGTTCGATGAAGTCGTAAGCTGAAACTGAGTGAAACTCGGCGTTAGGAAATGGAATGGGGTCTAGGAATAAATTGGCGCATGTGATCTCGATATTCGGGGGATCGATGTTTCTGGTGGTGTTTATGTCAATTCCGTAAACCTTCTCGCGTTTGAATGGATTACGCGGGACGGAACCGCAACCCAAGTCCAGATGCTTGGTTGGCTTGTTGGTGGTCAATATCAATGAATTTTCTCCAGAAAATAGTGTTGAGCGATCTGGAGTGATTTTCTGAGACGTCGATTCAGAGCTTCTGGAGCCGCCCACGCAATCTTGACGTACGCCATGAACTCGGCAAACGTCGGGCTTTCCTTGGTGCGAAACTCCACGTGTGCCAAGCACTTCAATCGGGACGATTCGGAGATCTGCGACCTGTAGAAGGCCATCATCTTCTCTCGCCTGAATTCATACTTCAGGCGCTTGAGTGATGATTGTTTCTCGAGCAGAAGTGCATTGCTGCCGTGCTCGCGGTGCAAAGCCAATTCCCGAGCCAAGTACAGCTTTCGACCGCCGAGAATATCTGCCCCGTAGAACAAGCAGTCATCCGGGCGGGTCTTCCACTCTTTGACTTGATCGGGAGGAAGTTCCAGAATCCTTGAAAGCAATTCGACCTTGATGGCATTTCCAGAGGTGGCCACGCCTTGCCACCGTGGACTGTAGCAGCCCAAGAGTATCGATGTGCCTAGGTCTCTGTCGCGCTTGTGCCAGCTTTTTGTCAACATGCGTCCGGTATTTTCACCGAACTTCTCCATGTTGCAGAATATGAAGTCGGCATCAGGCTTGCTCTGCGCTGTCTTCAAAATGCAGGCGATGAAATCGCCCCGCCACAGGTCATCGCTGTCGAGAAATCCGACCCAATCTCCTGTGCATTGGCTGAATCCTGTCATCCAGGCCGCCATTTGACCGCCATTTTCTTGGCGGATCAGCGTGACCTTTGGATCCGAATGAAAGGCTGCCTGCAGCCGTTCGAACGAAAGATCCTTCGAACCGTCATCGACCACGATGACTTGATGGGGTGGATGGGACTGTCGGAGTGCGGAGTTCACCGCATCCACGACAAAGTCAGCATAGTTGTAGCTGCTGACGATGACGGAGAACTTCGGGCTCGCGGAGTCTTCATTCACTTCCATTTTTCCTTCGCCAGCGTTGTCCCAGGAATGCGCTCAGCATGAACTTCAGGCTCGTGCCATTCCTCTTTGTTGAGAAAATTTCCGGCGTCCCACGCACGATATGAATCAGTAATCGGGGGCAGAACCATTCTTGGCGTCGCTTGCCCCATAATGTGGATAGTTTTTTAATATATTCCTGATCTGTGCCAGGGATATTTGCCAGCTGACTCAATAGAAGGGCTCTGGCCTTGTAGATTCCCCAACTGTTTCGGGGGCGCTTCCTGCGTTGTGCCGAGTCAGTCTGTGATCCTGAGTGCTGTCGATAATGAACAAGAGGCATCGATGAATAACCGATGGTCCCCATGCTTCCCGCTACCGCGGCAAGCCACCAATCATGGAATATGCCAGCAGGAAATGGCAGTGCGTGCGTGAGCAGGTCCTTCCTGATCATCATGGCATGACCAGAAATGCAATTCCAGAAGCAGAAGGGTATGGTGCCGGATCCGGAAAACATTCGCGCGCGATCTGACATCTTGATGCCCAGACTTTCCCCGTTCTCGCCTATCAAGGATGAGTCTGAGTAGATGAGAAGATTGGCGCCCATGTTGCTCGCCAAGATGGAAAGTTTTTTCGTCTCCCAGATGTCATCTTGGTCGCTCAGTGCAATCAGATCTCCGGTGCATCGTTTGATCGTATGCATGAAGTTGTCGCTGAAACCCAAGCGCTGTGCGTTCCGAAGGATCTTGACTCGTGGATCAGCCGTTGCGATGGCAATCAGAAAATCCCAAGTGCCGTCGGTCGAGCAGTCGTCGCTGATCACCAGTTCCATTGCGCCAGAATAGTCCTGTTTCAGGATTGAATCTATTTGTGGCTGGATGTGCCTTGCCCCGTTGTAGGTGCACATTGCGATCGAGATGCTGGGAAGGGTTGTCTCGATGGGCATCGTCGGCTTGTCAGTCTTTGCGACATCCATGATCAGCGGGCGCTCGATCTCGAATTGAGATCAATCTTTCCAGTGCTGCGCAATCCAATCAGTGGGCAAGACGTAGCGCATCAGATGGCGGCGTGGGTTCTTGTCCACGCGAGTCTTCTCATCTCGTACGGCCTTGATGTGGTCGAGTCGACTGCGGAATGCAGGTGCGTTCTTGTTCCATCGGCATTCCTGGATGTCATCTGGATTGGGCCCGCCGGGGAATGTGATGATTTTTGCTCCTTTGGGTATTTTCGCCTGCATGAAGTAGCGCAGCGGAAACGGGGGCAGGCAGTGCAAGCGGAAGTGCTTGGTCCAAGTTTCAGGCCAGAATTTGACGCCGCCTGTCACGCGCGCCGTGACATAGTGCTGTTCAAATCCGTACTCATCTGCAATTTTCTGTGGGCTATTTCTGAAGTCATCGAGCAAATGCGGATTTCCTCCGACCGGAAAACGAAAGACTGATGTTTGTCCAAGCTTTTCCAGTGGGCGGGCCCAATTTCGAGCGACATAGACGTCAGACGCTTCACCGATGGAAAAGTAGTCGTCGATGTTGTCGACGATGACCGAATCCAGATCGATGAACAATGCCGTGCCGGTCAGGCCTGGCAGGGTTCTGGCCCACAAAATCTGCTTGCGCCATTTGCCAATGGTGCGCTCTGGATGAGGCACGCCCAACTCGGGGAGTTCATGACATTCGACTTCTTCGCGTATGCCTGCCGGGTCGTCGGTCAGGCAAACCAGTTTGAATGGCGTGGTGACATTTCTTTTCACCATGCCGTACATTCTGTTGACGTACTCGGGGCCGAAAAGTGTTCCCCATTTGACGCAGACAACTTGTTTTAAATGAGGGTGGGATGGCATTCGTTGGTCTCTTGTTCACTGTTTGTGGCGTTCTTCGAATTTTCCTTCATTGCCTCGATCTTCGGGGTGCCATTTTTTTCAGTGTGTATTTGTAGTATTCTATTATTTGATCCGATTTTCTTTTTGCGTCAAATTCGCCCAGGTCGTAAGTGATTCTTCCTGGGTAATTTCCAATCACGCTCTGGAGTGCTTCCTTCAGGATATTCGAATCCCCGGCAGGAAGCAGCGACGATCGGATCAGTCTTGAAAGATGTCGCGCGCCCTCACTGTCTGAGGCGATGATGGGCAAGCCGGCGCTCATGGCTTCCAGAAATACGAGTCCAAACGGTTCACTGAGGGCCGAACTCACAAAAACATCAAACGCTGCCATCCATTTCTCTGGCCGCGCGGAGAATCCGGGCATCACGACGTCTGCCGAAGCGAGCGCTCGGATCTTTTTCCATTCCCGCCCGCCGCCGACGATGGCGAGGCGGGCCTGTCGGGGATGGGGGCTCAGTGCTGTCCAGGCGTCAATGAGCGTGGCGTGCCCTTTGCTGTGCTCCACCCGTCCCAGTGCGCCTACCAATAAGGTTTCGGGCGATAGGCCTAGCTGTGCTCGAAGTTCCTCTCTGTCCTGGCGGTTCGCCTCCTTCACGGTCGGTGAGAGCCAGTTGTCGATTTGAACGAAGTCCCTGTCGCCCGGAATGGCGCTGGTTTGCCATGGTGCAATGGCAATCAATCCGTCCATTGCGCCGTGCTGTTGTTTCTTGTAATGAATATGAAGCGTGGCGATCTTGGCGGCGTCTGCGTTGTCTTTCAGCAGGCGCTGAAGTGAAAGTGACTTGCAGGCTTGGCTCAGGTGAGCGTGGAACACATCGACGTGCGGCAGGGCGCCGAGCAGTTTCGCTGTGGCTCTTGTCCGGAACGGCTTCCAAGCATCGACGTGGTACTGACGAACTGCGGGTGACAACCGGTGGGCCAATGCATCAGGCCTGTCGTCCGTCGCCCCTTTCGACAGCACGATCGAAACGTCGTGATCGACAGCTTGGCGATTGGCCAAGTCAATGGCATACCGCTCGCTTCCGGCGAAGCTGTCGGTGAGTATCACGTGACAGATATGCATGCGGTCTACAGGCGAGGGATTCACTCTTTCCAGTGATCGGCGATCCACGGCGCCGGTCGCGCCCGGCGCCAGTTGCCGTTGCGGCGGCCGGCCAGTGCGTCGGGCGGGTTCATCACGCCGTGGAAGATCAGGATGCGGGCGCCGGCCGGAATCGCCGGCTCACGCCAGTAGTTGGTCGGAAAGCGCGGGATGCAGTGGTACTTCCAGCTCGCGCACCACTCGGCCGGCCAGTAGGCCAGCCGGCCCTGGCCGTGCAGCTGCTCCGACAGATAGGCCTGCTCGTTGCGGACCTGGCGGCGCACCGCCTCGAAGTTCGCGCGGAAATGCTGCAGCAGGTCCGGGTGCGCGCCGAGCCGGAAGCGGTAGACCGACGAGTTGCCGGTGATGCGCCAGGGCCGTTTCCAGTCGTGGATGATCAGGAACTCGCCCGGCTGCTCGAAGAAGGGCGTGATGTCGTCGACGATCACCACGTCCAGGTCGAGGAACAGCGCGGTGCCGCGCAGGCCGTGCAGGTCGGCACTGAAGGTGGTCAGCTTGGTCCAGCCGCGCTCGGGGATGCCGGGCGGCAGGTCCAGCGGCGGGATCGGCAGGCACTGCACCTCGGCGCGGATGCCCTCTGCGCGGTCGGTCAGGCAGACGAAGCGGAAGTCGCCGCGCAGGTGTCGGCGCACCATGGCGTAGAGCCGGTTGACGTACTCGGGGCCGTACTTGGTGCCCCACTTCATGCACAGGATGATGCGGTCATCCGGCGCGCCGTCGGCCGGCGTTCCAGGGGTATGCGGTGTCACGATTCGTCCAGCCGGCGGTTCGGAAAACTGTCCCAGCTCAGGCAGCCCGGGCATTGCCAGAAGTGGCGCTGGGATTCGAAGCCGCAGGCCGCGCAGCGGTAGCGCTGCAGCGGGCGGGCGGTGTCGACGAGCGCATTGCGCACGGCCTCGCGCAGCGGCTCGTTCCAGGCGGCGCGGGCATCGTCGAAGGGCAGATCCAGCAGCGTCATCACCGCGCCCAGGCTGGGCTCCTGGCGCAGCAGCGTCAGCAGGCGGGGCGACAGGCCGGGCAGCTGGCCCTCCAGCGGGGCGAGGGCGCGCAGCAGGTCCAGGCTCGGGTGGCGTTCGTAGAGGGCGGCCAGCGTCTGCCGCGCGGCCTCGGTCTGGCCGGCGGCCTGGGCGCAGGCGACGTAGTCGGCGGCCAGGCGGGCGAAGGCCTCGGGGTTGCGCTGGCGCAGCTCGGTCCAGGCGTCGAGTGCGGCGGCGGCCTGCCCCAGGCGCAGCTGGCGCTGGGCCTGCAGCACCCAGGGGCGGGCCGATTGCGGCGCGGTCTCCAGCGCGCGCTCCAGCGCTGCTGCGGCGCCGTCGTGCTCACCGCGTTCGTCGGCCTGCAGCGCCAGCTCGCACTGGTAGTGGCTGATGCGCTGCGCGAAGGAACCGGTGCCCGATTTCTCCAGCAGCTGCGCGATGTCAGCGGCTGCGCGCCAGTCGCGTGAGCGCTCGTGCAGGCCCAGCAGGGCCAGCCGGGATTCCGTCTCGAACGGCGAGCCCTCGAGTGCGCGGAAGGCCTCCTCGGCGCGGTCGAACAGGCCGGCCTTCATGTAGTCCTGGGCCAGTGCGTGCTGGGCGCGCTGGCGGTCGGCCTCGGCCAGGTCGGCGCGCTGCAGCAGGTGCTCGTGCACGCGCACCGCGCGTTCGAACTCACCGCGGCGGCGGAACAGGTTGCCGAGCGTGAAGTGCAGCTCGGAGGTGTCGGGGTCGGCCTGCACCGCCTCGATGAAGGCGTCGATCGCCTTGTCGGGCTGTTCGGCCAGCAGCAGGTTCAGGCCCTTGAAGTAGGCGCGCGGCGCCTGGCGGTCGGTGCGCTGCCACTGGCGCAGGTCGATGCGCGAGGCCAGCCAGCCGAGGGCGAAGGTCAGGGGCAGGCCGAGCAGCAGCCAGGTCCAGTCGAATTCGGGCATCGGGATCTCAGAGGCCGACGCGCGGCGGATGCTGGGGTGGCGCTTCGGGCGGGGTGCGGGTGGCCGGGCCCTGGGCGCTGCGCGCATCGGTGACCGCGGCGGCGGCCTCGGCCCGGGCGGCGGCCACGGCCTTGCGCTTCTGCCGGCGCCACCAGCCCGGCAGCATCACCGCGATGCCGAGCGCCGCGCCACCGGTGAAGGCCACCAGGACCACGATCACCATCGGCGCCTGCCATTGGGCACCGAAGAACCAGTGGATGACCACCGGCTGGGCGTTGTTCAGCGCGAAGGCGAACAGGGCGAAGAAAAGGAAGGCGCGGAGCAGCCAGACCAACAAGCGCATGGTGCGGCCATTCTACGGACGCCAGAAGCACCGCGGCCCGCACGAGGCGGGCCGTCGTCGGGCGGGCGGCGAATGGCCGCGCGGGCGCAGCGTCAGTCGTCGGCCAGATCGAGCACGGGCAGCCGTTCATCGACCGCCTCGCGCAGCGCCTTGCCCGGCTTGAAGTGCGGGACCAGCTTCTCGGGGATCGTCACCTTCTCGCCGCTGCGCGGGTTGCGCCCGACGCGCGGCGGCCGGCGGTTGATCGAGAAGCTGCCGAAGCCGCGGATCTCGATGCGGTGGCCGCGCGCCAGGGCGTCGCTCATCGCATCCAGGATGGTCTTGACCGCGAACTCGGTGTCGCGCTGTGTCAGCTGACCGAAGCGTTCGGCCAGCCGGTTCACCAGATCACTGCGGGTCATCGTCTCAACAAGCGGAACGCGCTTCCCGTTGGAAACCCCGGATCATACGGGGCCGCTGCACGCAGGCAGCACGGGAAGCGCGTCGGGGGAGCGTGATGTCGGGCGGCCGCCACGCGGACGGCCGGCCCGACAGCCGGGCCGCGATTACTCGCGGTTGTCCAGCTTGGCGCGCAGCAGGGCGCCCAGGCTGGTCGTGCCGGCGTTCTCGCGCTCGTTGCTCTGGGCCAGGCGCTGCATCTGCTCTTGCTGGTCGGCGGCGTCCTTGGCCTTGATCGACAGCTGGATCGAACGGGCCTTGCGGTCCACGTTGATGATCATGCAGGAGACTTCGTCGCCTTCCTTCAGCACGTTGCGGGCGTCCTCGACGCGATCGCGGCTGATCTCGGACGCACGCAGGTAGCCGGTGACGTCGTCGTTCAGCTGGATCTCGGCGCCACGGGCGTCGACGGTCTTGACCTTGCCGGCGACCAGCTGGCCACGGTCATTGACCGAGGTGTAGGTGGCGAACGGATCGCCATCCAGCTGCTTGATGCCCAGGCTGATGCGCTCGCGCTCGACGTCGATGGCCAGCACGATGGCTTCGACTTCCTGGCCCTTCTTGTAGTTGCGCACGGCGGCTTCGCCGGTTTCGTGCCACGACAGGTCGGACAGGTGCACCAGGCCGTCGATGCCCTGGGCCAGGCCCACGAACACGCCGAAGTCGGTGATCGACTTGATGGGGCCCTTGACGCGGTCGCCGCGGTGGACGTTCGAGCTGAACTCTTCCCACGGGTTGGCGCGGCACTGCTTCATGCCCAGCGAGATGCGACGCTTGTCTTCGTCGATCTCCAGGACCATGACCTCGACCTCTTCGCCCAGGCTCACGACCTTGGACGGGGCGACGTTCTTGTTGGTCCAGTCCATCTCGGAGACGTGCACCAGGCCTTCGATGCCCGGTTCGATCTCGACGAACGCACCGTAGTCGGCGATGTTGGTGACCTTGCCGAACAGACGGGTGTTGTTCGGGTAGCGGCGCGAGACGCCCAGCCACGGATCGTCGCCCAGCTGCTTCAGGCCCAGCGAGACGCGGTTCTTCTCGGCGTCGAACTTCAGGACCTTGGCGTTCAGCTCCTGGCCGACCTGCACCACTTCCGTCGGGTGACGGACACGGCGCCAGGCCATGTCGGTGATGTGCAGCAGACCGTCGATGCCGCCCAGGTCCACGAACGCACCGTATTCGGTGATGTTCTTGACCACGCCGTGCACGATGGCGCCTTCGGTCAGGGTCTCGAGCAGCTTGGCGCGCTCTTCGCCCATCGAGGCTTCCACGACAGCGCGGCGCGACAGCACCACGTTGTTGCGCTTGCGGTCGAGCTTGATGACCTTGAACTCGAGCGTCTTGCCTTCGTACGGGGTCAGGTCCTTGACCGGACGGGTGTCGATCAGCGAACCCGGCAGGAAGGCGCGGATGCCGTTGACCAGGACGGTCAGGCCGCCCTTGACCTTGCCGGAGACGGTACCGGCGACGAAGTCGCCCGATTCCAGCGCGGTCTCCAGCGACAGCCACGAGGCCAGACGCTTGGCCTTGTCGCGCGACAGGATGGTGTCGCCGTAGCCGTTCTCGATGGCGTCGATGGCCACCGAGACGAAGTCACCGACCTGGACCTCGATCTCGCCCTGGTCGTTCTTGAACTCGTCGATGGGAACGTAGGCTTCCGACTTCAGGCCGGCGTTGACCACGACGTGGTTGTGCTCGATGCGCACGACCTCGGCCGAGATGACCTCGCCGGCGCGCATGTCGGCGCGCAGCAGCGATTCTTCGAACAGGGCAGCGAAGCTCTCGACGGGCGCCGTGGCGAACGGGCTGTCGGGGATCTGGTCCAGGGATTCAGACATTCGGGGGGTTCCTTGGTGCCGGCGAAAACCAAGAGGGATGAAAGCCGGCGGGGGTTGACGGTCAGCCGGGCGGCTGCCGGGTGGATGAACGCCCGCCGGCGCGACGACCCGGGCGGGCGGTCGCGGCCGGAAGGCGGCCTGGGGTCTTCGTGAAGGCGCACCCGCAGCGGAAGGCCGCGGTGCAGGCGGCGACGCGGTGGCCTGCGGGCTCGTCAGCCCTGGCGGCGTCCGGCCCACCAGGACAGCACCTGCTGCACCGATTCCTCGATGCCGAGCGTGGAGTTGTCCAGCAAGACCGCATCCGCGGCCGGCTTCAGCGGCGCGACGGCGCGGTTGCGGTCGCGCTCGTCACGCGCTTCCAGGTCCGCGCGAAGGGCGTCGAGACTAGCAGAAATCCCCTTGCCGATCAACTGCTGGTAGCGGCGCTCGGCGCGCATCGCCGGGCTGGCCGTGAGAAACACCTTGAGGCCGGCGTCGGGGAAGATCACCGTGCCCATGTCGCGGCCGTCGGCCACCAGGCCCGGCAGGCGGCGGAAGTCCAGTTGCAGCTGGTTCAGCGCGGCGCGCACGGCGCCGTGGGCCGAGATGCGCGAGGCCAGGCTGCCGACCTGTTCCTGGCGCAGCGCGTCGGCCACGTCCTCGCCGTCCTGACCGGGCGGGGTGGCGGCGTGGCGCAGCAGCACCCGCTCGCCGTCGAAGCGCAGCTTCAGCCCGCGGGCGACCGCGGCCAGGCCGTCGGCGTCCTCGGCGGCCACGCCCTGGCGCAGCGCGGCCAGGGCGGTGGCGCGGTAGAGCAGGCCGCTGTCGAGCTGGTGCCAGCCGAGGGCGGCGGCGGCCTGCGCCGCCAGCGTGCCCTTGCCCGAGGCGGTCGGGCCGTCGATGGTGATGACCGGGATGTCGGCGACCTCGGCCGTCGAGACGGCGAACAGCGCCTCGAAGTAGTCGGGGAAGGTCTTGGCGACGCACTTCGGATCGAGGATCGGCACCGTCACCGTGCGGCCGGGGGCGGCCACCAGCGGGTGGAAGGCGGCCAGCGACAGGCACATCGCGATGCGGTGGTCGTCGTAGGTGTGGATCGGTGCGGCGGTCCAGCCGTCGGCGGCCGGGGCGGTGACCTCGATGAAGTCGGCGCCTTCGACCACGTGGGCACCGAGCTTGCGCAGCTCGGCGGCCATCGCGACGATGCGGTCGGTCTCCTTGACGCGCCAGCTGGCGATGTTGGTCAGCCGCGTCGTGCCCTCGGCGTACAGCGCCATCACCGCCAGCGTCATCGCGGCGTCGGGGATGTGGTTGCAGTCCAGCGTGATGGCCTTCAGCGGCCAGGCGCCGCGGCGCACGACCAGCCGGCCGGGTTCGCCCTGCACCTGGGCGCCCATGGCCTGGGCGGCCTCGACGAAGCGGATGTCGCCCTGGATCGAGTCCAGGCCCAGGCCCTCGATGACCACCGGCGCGTCGGCCGCGGCGATCGCGCCCAGCGCGATGAAGTAGGAGGCGCTGGAGGCGTCGGCCTCGACGTGGATCTCGCCCGGCGTGCGGTAGCGGCTGCCGGCGGGAATCGTGAAGCGCTCGAAGCCCTGGCGCTCGACGGCGATGCCGAAGCGCGCCAGCAGGTTCAGCGTGATCTCGATGTAGGGCTTGCTGATCAGCTCGCCCTGCACGGCGATGGTGACCGGGCCGGTGTCGCTGGCCAGCGGCAGGGCCAGCAGCAGGGCGGTCAGGAACTGGCTGGAGACGTCGCCGCGCACCGGGATCTCGCGGGCGGTGTCGAGCCGGCCGCCAGCCTCGCCACGCAGCTTCAGCGGCGGGTAGCCCTCCTGGCCGAGGTAGTCGACCGGGCAGCCGAGGGCGCGCAGCGCATCGACCAGGTCGCCGATCGGCCGCTCGTGCATGCGCGCGACGCCCGACAGCTCGAAGTCGCCGCCCTGCTGCGCGGCCAGCACGGCCAGCGCGGCGGTCAGCGGCCGCATCGCGGTGCCGGCGTTGCCGAGGAAGAGCTGGGCCGCGTGCACCGGCAGGCGGCCGCCGATGCCGGTGACGTCGAGCGCGCCGTCGGGCTGGGTGACCAGCGTGCAGCCGAGGGCGCGCAGCGCGGCCAGCATCACCCGGGTGTCGTCGCTGTCGAGCAGGTCGCGCACGCGGGTCGTGCCCTCGCTCAGGCCGGCCAGCAGCAGCACCCGGTTGGAGATGCTCTTGCTGCCGGGCAGCTGCACATGGCCGGCGGCCGAGCGCAGCGGCGGGAGGTCCAGGCGGGGGATGGCGTACATGGCGTCGGACGGTGGGGCGGGGTGGAACGGGGCACGGCCGCGGTCAGGGGCGGCCGGGTGTGCGGCGGATGCGGCGTGCGGGCCGGTGGCCGGCGCCGCCACACGGCGGGGGCCGGGTCAGCGTGGCCGCGGCGCGCCGGGCGAGGGCGTCTGGCCCGCCGGTGGCGTGCCGGACCCGGCCGCGCCCGTGGTGGCGGCACCCCCCTGCGGGGCCGGTCCCGGGTGGCCTGTGGTGACCGGGGCGCCACCGATCTGCCACTGGCTGCGGGCCAGTGCGGGCAGACGGATCAACTCTTCGAGATCCGCGGACTGGCCGCTGGCCATCGCGGTCTCCAGCAGCTTGAGCTGGTAGCGGAAGCGCTGCGACTGGCGCAGCACCTCCTCGCGGTTGGCCAGCAGGATGTCGCGCCAGATCGTCGGATCGCTGGCGGCGATGCGGGTGAAGTCGCGGAAACCCGGGCCGGCCAGCGACAGGAACTCGGGGCCGGCCGGCTGGTTGGCGATGGCCGAGAAGTAGGCGAAGGCCAGCAGGTGCGGCAGGTGGCTGACGGCGGCGAAGGCCGCGTCATGGCTGTCGGCCGACATCTGCTGGACGACGGCGCCGGCGGCCTGCCACAGCAGCGTCGCACGGTCGACGTGCGAGGCCCGGGTCTGCGGCAGCGGTGTCAGGATCACCTGACGGCCCTGGTAGAGCGCGCCGTCGGCATGCTGGACGCCGGCGGACTCCTTGCCGGCGATCGGGTGAGCGGGCACGAAGCTGCCGATCTTCTCGCCCAGCACACGGCGCGCGGTGTCGACCACGTCGCGCTTGGTCGAGCCGACGTCCATCACCAGCATGTCCGGCGAGACCAGCTCGCGGATGTTCTTCAGCGTGGTCTCGGTGGCGGCCACCGGGACGGCCACCAGCACCACATCCGAGCCCGAGACGGCCAGCAGCGCCGATTCGGCGACGCGGTCGATCACGCCGAGACGGCGCGCCGTCTCGGTGGTGGTCGGCGACTTGCTGTAGCCGACGACCTGACGGACCATGCCGGCGCGCTTGAGGGCCAGCGCGAAGGAGCCGCCGATCAGGCCGCAGCCGATGACACCCAGCTGTTGCACGACGGGCTGCATCGCCGGCTCGCCACCGAGGGTGGTCTGTCCTGTGCTCACGCGTGGCCCGTCCTCAGTGCACGTCCACCGGATAGGCGCCCAGCACCTTGAAGAAGGCGCAGGCCTGGCGCAGCTCCTGCAGCGCCTTGGCGACCTGGGGCTGGTCGGGGTGGCCGGCCACGTCGATGTAGAAGTAGTACTCCCACTGGCCGGAGCGTGCCGGTCGCGACTCGAAGCGGGTCATCGACACGCCGTGGGTCTTCAGCGGGATCAGCAGGTCATGCACCGCACCCGGACGGTTGGGCACGCTGACCACCAGGCTGGTGCTGTCGTGACCCGAGGCCCGCGGCGCCGGATGGCGCTCGGGGTGGGTGACGATGACGAAGCGGGTGCGGTTGTGGGCCTCGTCCTGGATCGCGGGCGACAGCACGTGCAGACCGAACTCGCTGGACGCGCGCAGGCTGGCGATGGCCACCAGCGAGGGATCCTGGGCCGCCAGCCGCGCACCTTCGGCGTTGCTCGACACCGGACGGCGCTCGACGTCGGGCAGGTGGCGGCTGAGCCAGCCGTGGCACTGGGCCAGCGCCTGCGGATGCGCGCAGACGGCGGTGATGCCGTCCATGCCCTCGACGCGGCGCAGCAGGTTGTGGCGCACGATCAGGCTGGTCTCGCCGATGATGAACAGCGGCGAGGTCAGCATCAGGTCCAGCGTGCGGGCGACGCTGCCTTCGGTGCTGTTCTCGATCGGCATCACGCCGAAGTCGGCGGCACCGGCGGTGGTCGCGCGCATCACCTCGTCGAAGTTCGCGCACGGCACGCGCACGATCGACGAGCCGAAGAAGCCGAGGGCGGCCTCCTCGCTGAAGGTGCCGGCCGGGCCGAGATAGGCCACGCGCGTGGGCGTCTCCAGCGCGCGGCAGGCCGACATGATCTCGCGCCAGATCGGCGCGACGCCGTCGTTCTTCAGCGGCCCCGGATTGGCCGTCTTCAGACCGTCGATGACCTGCGCCTCACGCTCGGGGCGGAACACCACCGAGCCTTCCTTCTTCTTGATCTCGCCGACCTCCTGGGCCAGCCGCGCGCGGCGGTTGATCATCTCCAGCAGCTCGCGGTCGAGGGCGTCGATGCGGTCGCGCAGCGCGAGCAACTCGGGTTGCACCGCGGAGGGAGTCGGGGGCGTGTCGGCAGGATCGGCCATGGCGCGGATTCAGACGGACGGAAGGGCGGCCGGGGCCGCGGGGATCACTTCTTGGCCGGGGCGGCGTTGGCCGGCAGGCCCAGCTTCTTGGCGATCGACTGGTCGAGCGCCTTGAACTTGCCTTCCAGCGTGCTGCGGTTGTCGGCGGCGATCTTCTGCACCAGCGCCTGCTGCGACTCGATGCCCATCTGCTGGAACTTGCGGCTGACCGGCGATTCCAGCCAGGCCACCAGCGTCTTGAGCTCGTCCTCGGAGAACTTCTCCTCCAGCGCGGCGCCGTAGGTGGCCGGTGCGGCCTTGACGGCGGCCGACTTCATCGCCGGCACGTTGTCCTCGACGAACTTCTTGGCCTCGGCCTTGATCTCGTTGCCGATCAGCTCGCGCTTGTCGGCGGGCACCTGACCGATGTAGCGGCCGGCGCCGTTGAGCAGTTGCTGGGTGGTCTGCACGACCATGCCGGCGCCGATGGCCTCGATGGCCGGCTGTTGCAGTTGCAGCACCTTCTGCACCAGGGCCTTCTTGTCGGCGGCCTGGGCGGCCGACAGCGTGGTCGCGCAGGCCAGTGCGGTCAGGGCCAGGGTGCGGGCCAGGGGAAAACGGAACATCTTCGGGAATCCTGCGTTGGCGGTGGAGAGCGGCGCCACGGAAGGGGCGCCGTCGGGGTTCAGGTCGAGGATCCGGCGTCTTCGGCCGCGTCGCCCTCGGCGTCATCGCCGCGGTCGTCGCTGCCGCTGCTGTCCACCGCCGCATCGTTCTCGACGATGCGCTGCAGCCCGCTGAGCTTGGCCCCGTCGTCGAGCGCGATCAGCGTCACGCCCTGCGTGGCGCGGCCCATCTCGCGGATCTCGGCGACGCGGGTGCGCACCAGCACGCCCTTGTCGGTGATCAGCATGATCTCGTCCTCGGCACGCACCAGCGTGGCGGCGACCACCTTGCCGTTGCGTTCGCTCTGCTGGATCGCGATCATGCCCTTGGTCCCTCGACCATGCCGCGTGTATTCCACGATCGAGGTGCGTTTGCCATACCCGTTCTCGGTGGCCGTCAGCACGCTCTGGCTCTCGTCCTCGGCCACCAGCATGGCGATGACGTTCTGGCCGTCCTCCAGCATCATGCCGCGCACGCCGCGGGCCTGGCGGCCCATCGGGCGCACGTCGTCCTCGTCGAAGCGCACGGCCTTGCCGCCGTCGGAGAACAGCATCACGTCGTGCTTGCCGTCGGTCAGGGCGGCGCCGATCAGGTAGTCGCCCTCGTCGAGGTCGACGGCGATGATGCCGGCCTTGCGCGGGTTGCTGAAGTCCGGCAGCGCCGTCTTCTTGACCGTGCCGAGCGCCGTGCACATGAAGACGTAGTGGTCCTCGGGGAAGCTGCGGAACTCGCCGGTCAGCGGCAGCACGACGGTGATCTTCTCCTCGGGCTGCAGCGGGAACATGTTGACGATCGGCTTGCCGCGCGAGGCGCGACCGCCCTGCGGCACTTCCCAGACCTTCAGCCAGTAGACCCGGCCGCGGTTGGAGAAGCACAGGATCCAGTCGTGCGTGTTCGCGATGAACAGCTGGTCGATCCAGTCGTCGTCCTTGGTCGAGGCGGCCTGCTTGCCGCGGCCGCCGCGCTTCTGCGCGCGGTACTCGGTCAGCGGCTGGCTCTTGATGTAGCCGGTGTGGCTGAGCGTGACCACCATGTCGGTGGGCGTGATCAGGTCCTCGGTGCCCAGCTCGGTCGCATGGGCCTCGATGACCGAGCGGCGCACGGCCAGCTTGGTCGAGCCGAACTCGGCCTTCAGCGCGCTCAGCTCGTCACCGATGATGGTGGTGACGCGTTCCGGGCGGGCCAGGATGTCGAGCAGGTCGGCGATGACGGCCATCACCTCCTTGTACTCGCCGATGATCTTGTCCTGCTCCAGACCGGTCAGGCGCTGCAGACGCATCTGCAGGATCTCGCCGGCCTGGTCGTCGCTCAGGCGATAGAAGCCGTCGGCCTGCAGGCCGTAGCTGGCCGGCAGGCCTTCCGGGCGATACGCCTCGCGGCCGCCGGGCGTGTCGGTGCCGGCGCGGGTCAGCATCTCGCGCACCAGCGAGCTGTCCCAGCTCTTGCTCATCAGCGCCTGCTTGGCCACCGGCGGCGTCGGCGAGTTCTTGATCGTCTCGATGAACTCGTCGATGTTGGCCAGTGCCACCGCCAGGCCTTCGAGCACATGGCCGCGCTCGCGGGCCTTGCGCAGCTCGTACACGGTGCGCCGCGTCACCACCTCGCGCCGGTGCTCGAGGAAGATCTCCAGCAGCTGCTTGATGTTGCACAGCTTGGGCTGGCCGTCGATCAGCGCGACCATGTTGATGCCGAACGTGTCCTGCAGCTGCGTCTGCTTGTACAGGTTGTTCAGCACCACCTCGGGCACTTCACCGCGCTTGAGCTCGATGACCACCCGCATGCCGGACTTGTCCGACTCGTCCTGGATGTGGCTGATGCCCTCGATCTTCTTCTCGTGCACCAGCTCGGCGATGCGCTCGAGCAGGCTCTTCTTGTTCACCTGGTAGGGGATCTCGTCGACGATGATCGCCTGACGGTCGCCCTTGCCGATGTCCTCGAAGTGGACCTTGGCCCGCATCACGACCTTGCCACGGCCGGTGCGGTAGCCCTCGCGCACGCCGTTGAGGCCGTAGATGATGCCGGCGGTCGGGAAGTCCGGTGCCGGCACGATCTGCATCAGCTCGTCGATCGTCGCCTCCGGTGCCTTCAGCAGGTGATGGCAGGCGTCGATGATCTCGTTGAGGTTGTGCGGCGGGATGTTGGTGGCCATGCCCACCGCGATGCCGGCCGAGCCGTTGACCAGCAGATTGGGCAGCCGCGCCGGCAGCACCGTCGGCTCCTTCTCGGAGCCGTCATAGTTCGGCGCGAAGTCGACCGTTTCCTTGTCGATGTCGGCCAGCATCTCGTGGGCGATCTTCGACAGGCGGATTTCGGTGTACCGCATCGCCGCGGCGTTGTCGCCGTCGATCGAGCCGAAGTTGCCCTGGCCGTCGACCAGCATGTGGCGCAGGCTGAAGTCCTGGGCCATGCGCACGATCGTGTCGTAGACCGCCGTGTCGCCGTGCGGGTGGTACTTGCCGATGACGTCGCCGACGATGCGGGCCGATTTCTTGTACGGCCGGTTCCAGTCGTTGTTCAGCTCGTGCATCGCGTAGAGCACGCGGCGATGCACCGGCTTCAGGCCGTCACGCGCATCAGGCAGGGCACGACCGACGATCACGCTCATCGCGTAATCGAGGTAGGAGCGCCGCATCTCCTCTTCGAGGCTGATGGGCAGGGTTTCCTTGGCGAAGGGCGTCATGCGCGGGTGGCCGCGGGCCGCGGGCGGCCGGACCGGGTCAGTAAGCCAACAGGGACGGACCCGCGCCGCGCCCGTCCTCGTGGACGGCTGCGACGCGGGCCGGGCGAGGCGGATGCCCGGCCCGTGCCCGTGTGTCGGGCCGAGTGACGGACGATCGTGATCGCGGCAACCGGTCATTGTAGACGGCGGCGCACTGTCGCGGCTGAGCAACATCCGCCGGGCTTGCCGCCCCCGTCCGGCCAAAAAAGGGGTGGGCCCGGGACGCTGGTGGCAGAATGAATCGGTCGCCGGCAGGTGCGCGGACGTGGTTCGTACGTGGCGCTTCCTGCTGACTCACGGCATCCGATTTGGACGTTACGCAGGCATCTGCGGCTTTCCTCGAGAGGAGAATCATGAAGAAACTGAACAAGGTGGCGGTGCTCTTCGCGTCGGCCGCGATCGCCGCGCCCTTGGCGGCCTTCGCCCAGGTCAGCACGGGCGGTGACAACTGGCGTTCGACCGACGGCACCGTCTGGAAGAACGGCACCAGCGAACTGTGCTGGCGCGATGCCAACTGGACCCCGGCCACCGCCGCCACCGGCTGCGATGGCGCTGCCAAGCCGGCCGCTGCTCCGGCACCGGCTCCGGCCGCTGCCCCCGCTCCGGCTCCGGCCGCCGTCGCCCCGGCGCCGGTCGCTCCGGCGCCCGCTCCGGTCGCCCCGGCTCCTGCCGCCGCCCCGCGCGCCGTCGTGCCGGTTCCGGTGCCCGCTCCGGCTCCGGCCGCTCCGACCAGCGAGAAGGTCAGCTTCGCCGCCGACGCCTTCTTCGATACCGGCAAGTCGGTCCTGAAGAAGGATGCCCAGGGCAGCCTGGACGAGCTGGTCGGCAAGGCCAAGGGTGTGAACCTGGAAGTCATCATCGCCGTCGGCCACACCGACGCGGTGGGCAGCGATGCCTCGAACCAGAAGCTGTCGGTCCGTCGCTCGGAAGCCGTCAAGTCCTATCTGGTCAAGAAGGGCATCGACAAGAACCGCGTCTACACCGAAGGCAAGGGCGAGAGCGCTCCGGTCGCCGACAACAAGACCGCCGACGGCCGTGCGAAGAACCGCCGCGTCGAGATCGAGGTCGTCGGTACCAAGGACGTCAAGAAGTGATGCCCGGCCGGGCCGTCGTCCGCGACGGTCCGGGGGTGATCACCACCGTGCGGCAGGTCCGCACGGGGTCCCTGCAGAACCCCGCTCCGGCGGGGTTCGTCGTTTCAGGGGTCCGCGCAGGCGGCCGTCACGGCCGCACCCGGCCGCGAGGCCTGTCGCCGGCTTGTCGTCGAGCAGCCGCGCGTGGCGTGGCCCTGCGTCGCCCCGCGCTGCGGTGCGTGTCGGCGTGCCGCTTACCATCGGGCCTCCGTCGTCCATCCGTTCCCAGCGTCCCGTCCGCGGGACCGTCTCCGTCATGAGCACCTTGAATGCCGATCCGCAGGAGCTGGCCAAGTTCGGCGAGCTGGCCCACCGCTGGTGGGACCCCGAGGGCGAGTTCCGCCCGCTGCACCAGATCAATCCGCTGCGCCTGGACTGGATCGACCGGCTGGCCCCTGTGGCTGGCCGTCAGGTGCTGGACGTGGGCTGTGGCGGCGGCATCCTGGCCGAGAGCATGGCCCGTCGTGGCGCGGCCCGGGTGCTGGGCATCGACCTGTCGGTCAAGCCGCTGAAGGTCGCCCAGTTGCACGCGATGGAGGCCGGCCTGCCGAACCTGCGCTACCGTGAGGTCGCGGTCGAGGCGCTGGCGGCCGAGCAGCCGGGCAGCTTCGACACCGTCACCTGCATGGAGATGCTGGAGCACGTGCCCGATCCGGCCTCGGTCATCATGGCGTGTGCGCGGTTGGCGCGGCCCGGTGGCCACGTCTTCTTCTCGACGCTCAACCGCAACCCCAAGGCCTGGCTGATGGCCATCGTCGGGGCCGAGTACGTGCTCAAGCTGCTGCCCAAGGGCACGCACGAATACCAGCGCTTCATCCGCCCGAGCGAGCTCTCGCGCTGGGCGCGCGAAGCCGCGCTCGATCCCCAGGGCTTCGCCGGCCTGGGCTACAACCCGCTGACCCAGCGTTACAGCCTGCACCAGGACACCTCGGTGAATTACCTGCTGCACTGCAAGGTTCCGGGGTGAGCGACGCACACGCCGCGGCCGCGGCCGGGGGCCTGCCGTCGCACGGCCGGCTGCCGCAGGCCGTGCTGTTCGACCTCGACGGCACGCTGGTGGACAGCGCGCCGGATCTGGCCGGGGCGGCCAACGACCTGCGCGTGGCGCGTGGCCTCGATCCCTTGCCCTATGCGCGCTTGCGGCCGCTGGTGGGTACCGGCGCGCGCGGCATGGTCGGTGCGGCCTTCGGCCTGGCGCCGGGTGAGGCCGGTTTCGATGCGTTGAAGGACGCTTTTCTGGCGCGTTATGCGCAGCGCCTGTTGCGCGCCACACGACCGTTCGACGGCGTGGGCGCACTGCTCGACCGGCTGGAGCAGGTCGGCCTGCGCTGGGGCATCGTCACCAACAAGCACCTGTGTTACGCGACCCCGGTGTGCGAGGGCCTGGGCCTGTGGCCACGGGCCGCGGTGCTGGTCGGCGGCGACAGCACGCCTCGGCCCAAACCGCATCCGGACCCGCTGCTGGAGGCCGCCCGGCGCCTGGCGCTGCCTGCGGACGCATGCATCTACGTCGGCGATGACGAGCGCGACATCGTCGCGGCCCGTGCGGCGGGCATGCCGGCGCTGGCCGCTGGCTGGGGCTACCTCGGCGACGGGCCCCGGCCGGCCGACTGGGGCGCCGATGCGGTGCTCGATGCGCCGGCCGCGCTGACGCACTGGCTGGATCTGGCTTAGACTACGCGCTTTCCTGGGGCCGACCTGGCTTCGACGTGGGTACGGAATCGGTTCAGGGCATGCCGAGCACCAGTTCGCTCGTAAAACCACTGGAAACAAAGTAACTGCGAACGACGAACGTTTCGCCCTCGCCGCTTAAACACCGGTGAGCTTCGCAACGGTTGGCCGATGGGCCGGGCCTGAGCCGCAAGGCAAGGGCTGCGAAGTCATGCACATCGGCTGGCGTCCGGCCGGGTCACTTGACCTGACGCGAGATTCAAGGTGACTGGCTGTCCCGGTAGCGTGCTGCTGCGCGACCGGGGCGGTGAGACTCAAATCAGACAGCTACGCATGTAGAACTGGCCGGTGATGGCTTGCGGACGGGGGTTCGATTCCCCCCGGCTCCACCAGACACCAGGATGACAGGGCCCGACCTCACCGTCGGGCCCTTTCTTTTTTCCGGGTCGCCATCGGTGGCAACCCTGAGTGCTGCTTACGTGGAATCCACAGACGGGCACAGGGAGGCGATTCCTAGAATCCGCCGACTCGTGGAGTGTGGCTGTACCCGGTATCGGGGCAGGAGGACTTCAGTGGCCTGTCGCCCGGATCTGCAGTGCAGCGGGCACCCTGAGAACCTGGAGATGAAAGCATGAAGATCAAGAGCCAGAAGGATTTCTGGTCGGGGCTGATGTTCATCGTCGTGGGCCTGGGCTTCGCCCTCGGCGCGATGGAGTACAGCTTCGGCAGCTCGGCCCGACCGGGCCCGGGCTATTTCCCCTTCGGTCTGGGCCTGCTGCAGGCCGTGCTCGGCGCGGTGGTGCTGTTCAAGTCGCTGACCGTCGACACCGCCGACGGCGAGCCGCTGGGCGGCATCGTCTGGCGTCCGCTGGTCATCATCCCGTTGGCCGTCGCGCTGTTCGGCTTCCTGCTGCCGCGGGCCGGCCTGGTCGTCACGCTGCCTGTGACCATCATCGTGGCCTGCCTGGCCGGCGACGAGTTCAGCTGGAAGGACGCGGTGATCTCCGCCGTCGTGCTGACGGTCGCTTCGTGGCTGATCTTCGTGGTCGGTCTGAAACTGGTGATCCCGGTGCTGCCGGCGTTCATGACCGCCACCGGCGCCTGAGGAAACACGCATCATGATGGAACTCATCAACAATCTGGCCATGGGCCTGGGCGTGGCCGTCACGTTCCAGAACCTGCTGTACGCGCTGGCCGGCGCGATCCTCGGCACGCTGATCGGCGTGCTGCCGGGCCTGGGCCCGGTGGCCACCATCGCGATGCTGCTGCCCAGCATCTACTCGCTGGACGCCACGCCGGCGCTGATCATGCTGGCCGGCATCTACTACGGCGCGCAGTACGGTGGTTCGACCACCGCCATCCTGATCAACGTGCCGGGTGAGGCGAGCTCGGTGGTGACCGCGCTCGACGGCTACCAGATGGCCCGCCGTGGCCGCGCCGGTCCGGCGCTGGCCGCCGCCGGTCTGGGCTCGTTCTTCGCCGGTACCGTCGGCACGCTGGTCATCGCCGCCTTCGCGCCGCCGCTGACCGAGCTGGCCTTCAAGTTCGGCCCGGCCGAGTACTTCAGCCTGATGGTGATGGGCCTGATCGGTGCCGTCGTGCTGGCCTCGGGCTCGCTGGTCAAGGCCATCGCGATGATCCTGCTGGGTCTGCTGATCGGCCAGATCAACACCGACGTGATCTCGGGCGTGCCGCGCTACAGCTTCGACATCCCCGAGCTGACCGACGGCATCAGCTTCGTCGTCATCGCGATGGGCGTGTTCGGCTTCGGCGAGATCATCGTCAACCTGAGCCGTCCGGCCGAGACCCGCGAGGTCTTCACCAAGGACGTCAAGGGCCTGTGGCCGACCAAGGAAGACTTCCGCCAGGCCACGCCGGCCGTGCTGCGCGGCACCGTGCTGGGCTCGGTGCTGGGCGTGCTGCCCGGCGGCGGTGCGCTGCTGGCCTCGTTCGCGGCCTACACGCTGGAGAAGAAGTCGCGCGCCAAGCCGGGCGAAGTGCCGTTCGGCCAAGGCAACATCCGCGGCGTGGCCGGTCCCGAGTCGGCCAACAACGCCGGCGCGCAGACCAGCTTCATCCCGATGCTGACGCTGGGCATCCCGCCGAACGCGGTGATGGCGCTGATGGTCGGTGCGATGACCATCAAGGGCATCCAGCCGGGTCCGCAGGTGATGACCAGCAACCCCGAGCTGTTCTGGGGCCTGATCGCCTCGATGTGGGTCGGCAACCTGATCCTGGTGGTCCTGAACCTGCCGCTGATCGGCATCTGGATCAAGCTGCTGACGGTGCCCTACCGCTTCCTGTTCCCGGCCATCGTGGTGTTCTGCTGCATCGGCAGCTACACGCTGAACAACAACAACTTCGATGTCTACATGACGGCGGCCTTCGCGCTGGTCGGCTGGGCCTTCCACAAGATGGGCTGCGAACCGGCGCCGCTGCTGCTGGGCTTCGTGCTCGGCCCGATGATGGAGGAGAACCTGCGCCGCGCGCTGCTGCTGTCGCGCGGTGACTGGACCACCTTCCTGACCCGTCCGCTGTCGGCCGGCCTGCTGATCGCCGCGGCGCTGATGATCGTCGTCGTGATGCTGCCGAGCATCAAGAACAAGCGCGAAGAGGCGTTCCAGGGCGACGATTGAGTCGCCGGCGCGAAGGATCGGTGGCCACCAGGGCCGGCGATCCTTCGACGCGGATCCGTCCGCTGCGCTGACACGGAAGAAAGCCGCCCTCGGGCGGCTTTCTTCATGGGCGGTCCGGATCGATCGTGCGCGGCGCTGCTCAGCCGCGCTGCAGCACCTGATCCACCGCCCGCAGCAGGCCGTTGGCCTCCAGCGGCTTGGTCAGGTACTCGGTGGCGCCGGCATCGAAGGCTTCGTCGATGCGCGCGGGGTGGCTGTCACCGGAGACGACGATCACCGGCAGCTCGCGGGTCGCGGCCTCGGCGCGCAGCGCACGCAGCAGCGCCAGCCCGGGCGCATCCGGCAGATCGAGGTCGAGCAGCAGCAGGTCGATGTCGGCCATTGCGGCACGGCCTTCCGCCGCCGTGCCCACGCAGCGCAGCGCGATGCCCGGGCGTGCGGCCAGCAGGGCCTGCATCACCGCGCGGTCGCTGGCGCGGTCCTCGATGTAGAGCACCTGACCGATGCTGACGTGCGACATCAGCGGCGACAGGAGCGCCGGCGGGTTCAGCGCCGGCATCTCGGCCGAGGCCGTGGCCAGCGGGAGATCCCGTGCATCGCGCGGTGGCCGGCCGACGGCCCGCGGCAGGCACAGCGTGAAGACCGAGCCCTCACCCGGCTGGCTGCTGACCTCGATGTCGCCGCCCATGGCCTGGGCCAGGCGGCGGCTGATGACCAGGCCGATGCCGGTGCCGTCCGTGTCGGTCGCGTCGTCGGCCCGATCCTGCGTGCGGGCCCGGGCCGGGTCCGTCAGCCGCTGGAAGGGCACGAACAGCTGGGCGATGCCGGCCTCGTCCAGCCCGGGGCCGGTGTCGTGGACCTCGATGCGCACGTCGCCGACACCGCCCGCGCGGGCGCGCAGTTCGGCCCGGCCTCCGGGGTGGTTGTAGCGGACGGCGTTGGCCAGCAGGTTGATCAGCACCTGGCGCAGCCGCACCGGGTCGGCCTGCACGGCCTCGGCCGAGGGCGACAGCGACAGGGCCAGCTGCACCCCGGCGCGTGCCGCGGCCGGCTCGACGATGGCCAGCGCATCCTGGGCCACCTCGGGCAGGCTGACCGGCTCCAGCGTCAGGCGCAGATGGCCGGCCTCCATGCGCGAGAGGTCGAGCACGTCGTTGATCATGTCCTGCAGGTGCCAGCCGGCCTGGCGGATGCGCGCCAGCGCGTGGCGGGCGGGCGGGCCGTCGAGCGTGTCCTGGTCGCCGTGGTCCAGGGCCTGGGCGAAGCCGAGGATGGCGTTCAGCGGCGTGCGCAGTTCGTGGCTGAGCCGGGCCAGGAAGTCGCTCTGGGCACGGCGGGCGATCTCGGCCTGCTCGCGTTCGCGCTCGGCCTCGCGCAGGCGCAGCACCGGCGTCAGGTCCTGCAGCGCGCCGACGGTGGCCAGCGGCCGGCCTTCGGTGTCGTGCAGCGTGCGCAGGCTGGCGGCGACCTGGAGCACGCGTCCGTCAGGGGTCAGGTAGCGCTGGCGCGTGCCCTGGCCACCGGCCATCGCGGCCGCCGTGCCGTCGTCCTCGGTCACGTCGGGCAGACGGATGTCGTCCAGCGGCCGGCCGAGCAGGGCGTCGGCCGCGCAGCCCATCATCGTGCAGAAGGCCGGGTTGACCATGCGCAGCACGCCCTCGGTGTCGACCAGGGTGACGCCGATGTGGACGCTGTCGAAGATGGCGCGGAAGCGCTGCTCACTGGCGGCGGCGGCGGCCTCGGCCTGGCGGCGTTCCTCGACCTCGGCCTGCAGCGCCCGGGTGCGCTCGTTGACGCGTTCCTCGATGCGGGCCAGCCGGCCGGTGAGTGCCAGCAGCAGCGTGGCCAGCAGCATGCTGCCGGCCATTGCCGGCAGGGCCAGCATCCAGGCGGCGCTGAAGACGCGGTCGTCGGCACTGGCCGGCTCGGCGACCATCAGGTCCAGCGGGTGGTCGGCCAGCATCACGCGGTGGTGGGCCACCCGGGCGAGCTTGCCGAGCGCGCCGTCCTCGCAGTGCGGCGGGCCGGCCAGGCGCTGGCTGCCGGCCGCGGGGTGGCCGTCGATCAGGCAGGCCACCAGGTTCGGATCGTCGGCGGCGGGCAGGGCCTCGGCCAGCAGCCGGTCGAGCTGCAGGCTGACATGGACCAGGCTGAGCGCCGTGTCCGGCGTGCGGCCGACCGGGCGCAGCAGCGTCACCCGTGTGTCCTGCTGGCTGCCGGCATTGGCCAGCAGCAGGGTCTGGGGCTGGCGCCAGACGGCCTCGCCGAGCGGGGGCAGCCGCGCGCCGGCGGTGGCCTGTGGCGCGGTCCACGCATGGCCGCCGCCTTCGCGGTGCAGCCATCCGGCACCGCTCAGGCCCGGCATGCGGCGCTGCCAGGAGGCGAGCAGCGCGTCGAAGGCGGCGGGCCGCAGCGGCTGGCCATCGGCCGCCGCCACGGTCAACTGGCCCTGCATGGCGGTCAGCAGATCCTGGGTCTGTTCGAGCAGGCGCTGGGTGCGCCACAGGCGCTCGCTGCTGGCCGCCTCGAAGCGGGCCTGCAGCCGGATGTCGTCCCGGCGGGCGACCTCGGCGATGCCGGGCAGCAGCACCGCCAACATCGCCAGCAGCGGCAGCGCCACCTGCCGGCGACGGCTCCGCCACAGCGTGCGCGGACGGCCGATCCAGGTCCAGACGATCGCCGCGCCGACGACCAGCCCGGCCGCATCGGCCAGCAGGCGTCCCAGGGCCAGGGCCAGATGGCTGTGCAGCGCCGGGGCCGGTGCGGCCGGCAGCGTCAGGCTGAGCAGCCCGTGGCCCAGGGCACCGGCCAGGCCGGCGCCCAGCGCGGCCCACAGCAGGCGGCGCAGCCCCGGTCCGTCGTCCAGGGCCCGCGGGTCGCCGGCCGTGTCGTGGTCGCCATCGCGCGCCGACGGGCCGGGCCGCGCGGCGCCATGGCCCAGCGCTGCGCCGAACAGGGCCAGCTGCACGGCCGCGACCAGCGTGCGTCCACCGGCCATGGCCCACAGGGCGGCACCCGACAGCGCGCCCGACAGCAGCCACGCCTCGGCCCCGGCGATGCCGGCCAGCGCGGCCCAGCCTGCCGTGCGGCCATGCCCGATGCGTGCCGCCGCGGCCACGCCGAGGGCCAGCGACCAGGGGGCGAGTTCGGCCACGCCGAGCGGCATCCGTGGCACGACGGCCTGCAGCAGCGCGCAGACCAGGGCCAGCGCGAGCGCGCGGGGCAGGGTGGGGGTCAGGGTCATGGTCGACGGGGCACCCATCCGGTGCCGGCGCTGGGGAAGCCGCATGACCCGGGCCGCCCGTCCCCCACGGCACGGGCCGCCGGGACCCGCCTGCCCGGGGCCGATCGGCGCTGAGTATCACCCAGTGCGGGTGGGCGCACGGCCCTGCCTGCCGGGCCGTGGGGGGCGCAGGTGTGACAGCCTGTGGCGGGGTGTCGACCGCTCCCTAGAATGCCGCATGAATGCCGCTGTCCGCCCGTCCTCCGCCCGTGATCTGGCTGGGCTGTGGATGGCGATCGCGGGCTCGGTGGCGTTCTCGGGCAAGGCCATCATCGTCAAGCTGTCCTATCGCCACGGGGTCGATGCGCTGACGCTCATCATGCTGCGCATGCTGGTGGCCTTGCCCTTGTTCCTGCTGCTGGTGTGGTGGGCTGGGCGGGGGCGTCCGGCGCTCGATCCGCGCACGCGCCTCCAGGTGCTGGCGCTCGGCTTCAGCGGCTACTACCTGGCCAGCCTGCTCGATTTCCTCGGTCTGCAGCACATCACGGCCAGCCTCGAGCGCCTGATCCTTTACTTGATGCCCATGGTCGTGCTGGGCCTCAACCGGCTGCTGTTCGGCCAGCGCGCGACGGCGCGTCAGCTCGGCGCCCTGGTGCTCGGCTATGGCGGGCTGGCGCTGGTCTTCGGTCATGAGCTGCGGCTGGACGGGCCGCAGGTGGCCACCGGTGCGGCGCTGGTGTTCGCCAGCACGCTGAGCTATGCGGCCTATCTGGTGGGCAGTGGTCGGGTGGTCGCCCGCGTGGGGGCGCTGCGGCTGTCGGCCCTGGCGGGCAGCGTGGCCTGCGGGCTGTGCCTCGCGCACTGGCTGCTGGCGCGTGTCTGGCAGGTGGTGCAGGAGCCGGCGTGGCCGGGCGGTGCCGCGGCCGGCGGCAGCGGCGGTCTCGCGGCCGTCTGGTGGCAGGCCAGCGGGCTGCCGGCGGTCGCCACCGAGGTCTGGTGGCTGGCGCTGCTCAACGGCACGCTGTGCACGGTGCTGCCGGTGGCGCTGACGATGGCGGCCATCGAGCGCATCGGTGCGAGCCGTGCGGCGCAGCTGGGCATGATCGGTCCGCTGAGCACGATCGCGTTGGGCATCGTGCTGCTGGGCGAGCCGCTGACCGGCTGGCTGCTGGCCGGCAGTGCCTGCGTGCTGGCGGGCGTGGCGCTGCTGGCGCGCGGCCGCTGAGACGGTTGCCAGGGTGGCAACGGACAACATGAGGAGCATGAGCGATGGATCTGGGTATCGCGGGCCGCTGGGCCCTGGTGTGTGCGGCCAGCAAGGGCCTGGGGCTGGGCTGTGCCCGGGCGTTGGCGGCTGAAGGGGTGAACCTGGTCATCACGGCCCGGGGTGACGCGGTGCTGCAGCAGGCCGCACAGGCGCTGCGTGATGCCCACCCGGACATCACGGTGCGGGCGGTGGCCGGCGACATCACCACGGCCGAGGGCCGGGCCGCCGCGCTGGCCGCGTGCCCTCAGGTCGACATCCTGGTCAACAACGCGGGCGGGCCGCCGACCGGGGATTTCCGCCAGTGGGACCGCGACACCTGGCTGCGCGCGCTGGAGGCCAACATGCTGGCGCCGATCGAGCTGATCCGCGCCAGCGTCGATGCGATGGCGGCACGCGGCTACGGCCGGGTGATCAACATCACCTCCGGTGCCGTCAAGGCGCCGATCGACACCCTCGGCCTGTCCAACGGCGCACGCAGCGGCCTGACCGGCTTCGTCGCCGGCCTGGCGCGCCAGCCGCAACTGGCCTCGCGCGGGGTGACGATCAACAACCTGCTGCCCGGCGCCTTCGACACCGAGCGGCTGCAGGCCACCTTCGCCGGCGGCGCGGCCAAGACCGGTCTGGCCGTGGACGAGGTCGCGGCACGGCGGCGCGCCGGCATCCCGGCCGGCCGCTTCGGCCTGCCCGACGAGTTCGGCGCCCTGTGCGCCTTTCTCTGCAGCCCGCTCGCCGGCTATCTGACCGGGCAGAACCTGCTGATCGACGGCGGGGCCTATCCGGGCACCTTCTGAGCCCCGAGGGCCGGGCTGCACCGGAGCCCGCCCGCCCTCGGAAAACCCGGATCCGCCGCCGGCCGTCGCACCCGGCGGGCTCGATACACTGGCCGGTCGTGCGGCGTCGACGCTGCACGACCTTCCCGCGGGAGTCCGGCCGGACTCCCTGCCTTCCGCTGGTTCTGCTGGAGTCCGCCTTCCCGTGTCCGACCGTCTTGCCGTCCTGCCCCAGTACCTGTTGCCCAAGCAGGCCCTCACGCGTCTGGCCGGGCGGGGCGCACGGGCGCAGGCCGGCGGGCTGACGACCTGGGCCATCCGCCGTTTCGTCGAGCGCTACCGGGTCGACATGGCCGAGGCCGCCGAGCCCGATCCGGCCGCCTACGCCAGCTTCAACGATTTCTTCACCCGCGCGCTCAAGCCTGGCGCGCGGCCGCTGGATCCGGCCGCCGGCTGGCTGTGTCCGGTCGATGGCGCGCTCAGCCAGTGCGGCCCGGTCACCGGCGACCAGATCTTCCAGGCCAAGGGCCACCACTACACGAGCACCGCGCTGGTCGGCGGCGATGCGGCGCTGGCCGAGCGCTTCCGTGACGGCCACTTCGCCACGCTCTACCTGAGCCCGCGCGACTACCACCGCATCCACATGCCGCGCGCCGGCACGCTGCGTCGCATGCTGCACGTGCCGGGCGATCTGTTCTCGGTCAACCCCACCACCGCGCGCGGCGTGCCGGGCCTGTTCGCCCGCAACGAGCGCGTGGTCTGCCTGTTCGACGATGACGACGGCCGGCCCTTCATCATGGTGCTGGTGGGCGCGACCATCGTCGGCAGCATGGCCACGGTCTGGCATGGCGTGGTCAACCCGCCGCGGCCGGGCACCGTCCGCGACTGGCATTACGGCCCGGATCAGGTGCAGCCCGCCGTGCGGCTGGAACGGGGCGCCGAGATGGGCCGTTTCCTGCTGGGCTCCACCGTCGTCATGCTGATGCCCGCCGGCCCGCTGCGTTTCCCGTCCCGCTGGCAGCCCGGCGCATCGCTGCGCCTGGGCGAGGCGATGGCCTGAGCCGCGGGCACGGCCCGCACCGTGCCCTTCGTTCCCTCCTGACCGTGGCTGGCCCTCGTTGCGGCCGGCCCTGACCGCTCCAGATGAAGACCCACACCATCGAGATCCAGCGCATCCGCGCACTGACCGACCGCCACGGCCTGGTGCTGGCCAAGGTCGACGCCTTCGTCCAGCCCATGCGTCCGGCTGACGGCCAGGATGAGGACAGCGTCGGCCCGCCGGCCAGCGTCATCAGCCTGTCGGTCGAGGATGCGCGCGTGCTCTACCAGCTGCTGAAGAAGCAGTTCGCCACCATCGACGGCCGCAAGGCGCGCAGCCAGCGCTGATCAGGCGCGCGCCGGTGCCGGCCGCCGCGACGAGACCACGATGCCGCCGACGATCAGCGCGAAGGCCAGCCCGTGGAAGGGCTGCGGCCATTCGCCCAGCAGCGCCGCCGACAGCAGGGCGGCGAACAGCGGGATCAGGTTGATGAAGAAGGCCGCCATGGCCGGGCCGGCCTGCGCCACGCCCAGGCCCCACAGCCGGTAGGCGATCAGCGAGGGCCCGATGGCGATGTAGGCCAGCGCCAGCAGCAGCAGCGGGCTCCACTGCACCGGCGGCGTCGGGCTGACCACGTCGGCCGTGCCGGCGGCCAGCGTGGCCCAGCCCAGGCCCAACAGCATCTGCACCCACAGGAACTGCGCCCAGTCCCAGGGCGGGCGCTCGCCGCCGCGCATCGAGGCCGGCGGGCGCGCCAGCAGCCAGCTGTAGACGCTCCAGCTCAGCGTGGCGGCGATCATGTAGAGGTCGCCCGTCACCAGGTGCAGACGGGCCAGCGCGGTCAGGTCGCCGCGGCCCAGCACCAGGGCCACGCCCAGCAGCGACAGGCCGGCGCCGGCCAGCTGCATCAGCCGCGGCCGCTCACCGTAGAAGAAGGCGCCGATGGCCAGCGCCACCACCGGGCTGGAGGCCGAGATCAGCGTCGCGTTCAGCGGCGTCGAGGTGCGCAGCGCCATGTACTGCAGCGCGTTGTAGGCGCCCACGCCGGTCAGGCTCAGCAGCGCCAGATGCGGCCAGCGTTCGCCGATGCGCGCGCGGGCCTCGCGCGTGCCCACCGCGCGCCAGCCCAGCGGTGCCAGCAGCGCCAGCGCGATCGCCCAGCGCGCGGCGTTCAGCCACAGCGCGGGCATGGCCTGCACGGCCAGCCGGCCGATCACCGCATTGCCGGCCCACAGCAGCGGCGGGATGGTCATCAGGAGCGCGAGGCGCGGGGTCATGCTCATGCGGGCGGATTGTCCCGTGGTGGCTGACATCTGCCTGGATGGCGCCGCCGCCACGGGTGCCACCGGCCTGTGCGCCGATGCCCAGGCCGTGGGCAGGGCCGCGGGGGGTGCACGGGGCGGCCGGGCGTCGGCCGCGCGCTACGCTGCGCACCGGCCGTCCGCGGCGCGGCACCGGCCCCACCGCGCGCCTGGGCCCCCTGGCCGCCCTGCATTCCGTACCGAGAGACCGAGGAGACTCTGGATGACCCCGTCCGCCCTGTCCAACCCCGCCGTCCGCATCCGTGCCCACGGCGGCCCCGAGGTGCTGGAGCTGCACGATGCGCCGGTCGGCGAGCCCGGTCCGGGCCAGCTGCGCATCCGCCATGCGGCCATCGGCCTGAACTTCATCGACGTCTACCAGCGCACCGGCCTGTACCCGGGCGAGCTGCCGCGGGCCCTCGGCATGGAGGGCGCCGGTGTGGTCGAGGCGATCGGCGCCGGCGTCACCCATCTGGCCGTCGGCGACCGCGTGGCCTATGCGGCCAACCCGCCCGGCAGCTACTGCCTGCGCCGCGTGATGCCGGCCGAGCACGTCTGCCGCCTGCCCGAGGGCATCGCCTTCGACACCGCCGCGGCCATGATGCTCAAGGGCCTGACGGCGCAGTACCTGCTGCGTCGCACGCGGCCGGTCGAGGGGCTGGAGGCGGGCGACTTCGTGCTGTGGCACGCGGCGGCCGGCGGCGTCGGCCTGATCGCCTGCCAGTGGGCGCGGGCGCTGGGCCTGCAGCTGATCGGCACCGCCGGCTCGGCCGAGAAGTGCGCGCTGGCGCTCGCCCACGGCGCCGCCCACGCGATCGACTACCGGCGCGAGGACTGGGTGGCCCGCGTGCGCGAGATCACCGGCGGCCAGGGCGTGAAGGTGGTCTACGACAGCGTCGGCAAGGACACCTTCGAGGGCAGCCTGGACGTGCTGCGCCCCTTCGGCCTGATGGCCAGCTTCGGCAATGCCTCGGGCCCGGTGCCGCCGGTGGCGCCGGGCGTGCTGGCCGCCAAGGGCAGCCTCTACCTGACGCGCCAGACCCTGTTCACCCACCTGCGCGACCGCGCGACCACCCAGGCCATGGCCGACGAGCTGTTCGCCGTGGTGGCCGACGGCCGGGTGAAGATCCGCATCGACCAGCGCCATGCCCTGGCCGACGTGGCCGACGCCCACCGTGCGCTGGAGGCGCGGGCGACCACCGGCAGCAGCGTGCTGCGGCCCTGAACGCGGCCATGACCCTGGGGCTCGATGATCTGCGTCGCCATGCCGTCGCGCGCAGCCTGTTCGCGCCGACCACGCTGTCGCGGGCGCTGGCGCGTCTGGGCTTCGTGCAGGCGGATCCGATCCGCGCCCCGGCCCGGGCCCAGGACCTGACGCTGCGCCACCGGGTGCGCGGCTACCGCGCCGGTGATCTGGAGCGCCGCTACGGCCAGCTGGCCGTGGAGGAGGACTTCTTCGTCAACTACGGCTTCGTGCGGCCGGACCTGCAGGCCTGGATGCATCCACGCACGCCGCGCAGCGGCTGGAACGCGGAGCAGACCCGTCAGGCCGACGCGGTGCTGGACGTCGTGCGGGATCTCGGCGAGGCCCATCCGGCGCGCGTCGATGCCGCGCTGGCGCAGGGCCGGGTGAGCAGCCCCTTCGGTGGCGCCGTGCGGGCCTCGACCCGCTGGCTCGACAGCCTGCACCTGCGCGGACAGCTGCGCGTGGTGCGGCGCGAGTCCGGCGTGCGCGTCTACGCGCTGCGCGAGCCCTGGCCGCCGGCCGCCGATCCGCAGGCCGCGCTCGACGGCCTGCTCGACGCGATCGTGGCGCTGTACGCCCCGGTGCCGGCCGCCAGCCTGGTCCAGCTGTCCGCGCTGCTGCGCAGCGGCGTGCCGCAGTGGGACGGGCTGCGGGCGGCCGCGCTGGCGCGGGCCCGTGCCCGTCTGGCCCGGGCGCGCGTCGACGGTCTGGACTGGTACTGGCCGGTGGGCGAGGACCCGCGCGCGGCCCGTCACCGCCCCGACGATGCCGTGCGCCTGCTGGCGCCGTTCGACCCGGTCGTCTGGGACCGGCGGCGTTTCGAGCGTTTCTGGGGCTGGGCCTACCGTTTCGAGGCCTACACGCCGCCCGCGCGGCGCCGGCTCGGCTACTACGCCTTGCCGCTGCTGTGGCAGGGGCAGGTGATCGGCTGGGGCAATGCCGCGGTGCGGGAGGGGCGGCTGGTGGTCGAGCCGGGGTACGTCGCGGGGCGGCCACCGGCATCGGCGGCCTTCCGCGCGGCGCTGGACGAGGAGATCGAGCGCCTGCGCGTCTTCGTCGGTGCTCAGTCGGCGGGCGGCGGCGTCGGGGACGCGCCGGCTGCCGGGATGGACGGCCCGCCGGCCGGGGTCCCCTCGTCAGCGGGCGGGGCCACCGCCGCACGGTAGGCATGCCAGCTGGCGTGGCCGACGACCGGGCCCACCAGCAGCAGGCCGAGGAAGCCCGGCAGCATCGCGCCGATGACCAGCGTGGCCAGCAGCAGCGCCCACAGCGCCATCACGCCGGTCTGCGTCAGCACCAGGCGCAGGCTGGTCAGGCCGGCGGTGATCGCGTCGCACTGGCGGTCCAGGATCATCGGCAGCGCCACCACGCTGACCGAGAAGATCAGCGTCGCGAACAGGCCGCCGACGCCGAGGTAGGCGACGATGAATTCCAGGTTGGCCGGGTTGAACAGCGCCTGCACCGAGCCGCGGAAATCCGGCATGCCGTCGAAGCTGAGCGCGAACACCACCAGCGAGGCGCGCGCCCACAGCATCTCCAGCACCAGCAGCACGAGGCCGAAGACGGCCATCTGGCCGGTGCGCTCGGTCCAGGCCAGCACGCTCTGACCGAGGTCGGGCCGCTGGCCGCGCTCCAGCGCGCGGCTGGCGTGGTACAGGCCCAGCGCCAGGAAAGGCCCGGTCAGCATGAAGCCGGCGGCCAGCGCCAGCACATAGGCCGGCGCGTGGCGGAACAGCAGCAGCAGCGTCCAGCCCATGGCGGCGAAGCTGCTGCCGTAGAACAGGCCGAGCAGCGGCGCGCGGCGGAAGTCGCGCCAGCCGGCGGCCAGCCAGCGCAGTGGGTCGGTGGCGCGCAGCGGCTGCAGCGCGATGCGCGGCCCGGCGGCGTGGTGACTGGCGGCCAGTGCGCGGGCATCGGCGGCCATCATCTCGGCCAGGGCCTCGGCACTGCCGGCGCGCTCCAGGGCCTCGGCGCTGACGAGCGGGCGGCCGAGGCGGTCGCGGGGGACGGCGGCGGTGCCGGGCGTGCTGGCGGTGCCGGTCGCGGCGGCCGGCACCGCCGTGGCGGCCGTGGCCGTGGCCGCGCGCAGGGGCGTGGCCGTTGGCGGTGAGCCGTTCGTCGGGGCTGCGGCGGCCGCGTCGATCGGGCCGTCGGGTGCGGCCGGTGTCGTGTCGGGCGGGCGGGTGCGGGGCGCGGGGTCCAGCAGCGGCAGGGCAGTCACGCAGGGCTCCGTCAGGTGCCGAAGGCGGGCCGTGCGCGGCCGGCGGTGCGGGCCGTGGCACGGGACTGGGCGGTCGCCAGACTACGGTGCCGATCCCGCCCCCTGCACCGGGACTGACCCGAAGACCCTGCTCCGGCCAGGGAAGTCCCGGGGCGCCAGCCGCCGGACGGACCGTGGCGGCGGCCCTGAGCCCTGCCCGGGCAGCGGCGTGCCGCCGTGGCCCGGCCCCTGAGTGCCTCAGCGCCGCGGCGGTCGTCCGGTCAGCAACAGCCAGCCCGCGCCCAGCACCGCGCCGACGAAGCCGATCAGGCCGAAGGCCGGCAGCCCGAGCAGCTCGGGGCCGCCGCGCACCGTCATCACGATCGAGCTGCCGATGATCAGCGCGGCCACCACCAGGCCCAGGCTGATGCGGCGTGCCGCGCCGTCCAGGCGGTCGGCCACGTCCTGCAGGTGCTGGACCTCGATGTGGACCTGCAGCCGGCCGCGCCGGGCCTGACGCAGCAGCTGCGCGACATCACCGGGCAGCGCGGCCAGTTGCCGGGCGGCCCGGCCCAGCTGGCCCAGGCTGCGCCGCAGCACGGTGCGCGGCCGCCAGCGCGCGTGCAGTGCGGCACGCAGCAGCGGCTCGGCCTCGGCCGCCATGTGGAAGTCCGGATCCAGCGCGCGGCCGTAGCCCTCCAGCGTGATGAAGGTCTTGATCAGCAGCGCGAGGTCCGGCGGCAGCGCCAGCCGGTGGGTGCGCAGGATGGCGGTCACCTCGCCCAGCATGCCGGCCAGGCTCAGCTGGGCCAGTGGCACGCCGTGCCAGGCATCGACGAAGGCCTCGATCTCGTCGAGCAGGGCCTGGGCATCGGGTGGCGGGCCGGCCGCCTCGTCGGCGCTGCCGCGTTCGGCCCAGTCCAGCAGCACCTCGGCGACCTCGGCCGGCTCGCGCTGCACCAGGCCCAGCAGCAGCTGCAGCAGCTCACCGCGGCGCTGCTCGCCCAGGCGCCCGACCATGCCGAAGTCGATGAAGGCGATGCGCGGGCCGGGCAGGAAGAACAGGTTGCCGGGGTGCGGATCGGCATGGAAGAAGCCGTCCTCGATCACCATCTTGAGCACCGCCTGCGCGCCACGGCGGGCCAGTTGCCGACGGTCCAGGCCGGCGGCTTCGAGGGCCGCCAGATCGCCGGCCGGAATGCCGCGGATGCGCTGCTGCACGTTGACGCGGGTGTGCGTCAGCGGCCAGTGCACGGCCGGGATCACGATGTCGGGCTGCTGCGCGAAGTTGCGCGCGATGCGTTCGGCATGGCGGCATTCGGTGGCCAGGTCCAGCTCGCGCCGCAGCGACTGGCCGAGCTGGTGCACCAGGGCCTGCGGCCGGTAGGGGCGCAGCTCGGGCCACTGCGCCTCGGCCGCGGCGGCCAGGCGCTGCAGCAGGCGCAGATCGGCCTCGATGGTCTCGGCGATGCCGGGCCGGCGCACCTTGACGATGACCTCCCGGCCATCGGCCAGCGTGGCCGCATGCACCTGCGCGATCGAGGCGGCGGCCAGCGGCCGCGGATCCCAGTGCGCGAACACCTGCTCGGGCGGCGCCCCCAGGTCCTCGCTCAGCTGCGCGTGCAGCGCCTGGGCGTCGACCTCAGGGGCATGGCTGTGCAGCCGTTCGAACTGGGCGATCCATTCCGGGCCGAACAGATCGGCCCGGCCGGCGGCGATCTGGCCGAGCTTGACGAAGGTCGGGCCCAGTTGTTCGAGCGCGTGGCGCAGTTGCTCGGGGGGCGTCAGGTGGGCGAGGGGCTCGCCCGTGCCGCTGTCCTCGCGTCCCGGATGCAGCGCATGGCCGGCGCGCTCCAGCGTGTCGGCCCAGCCCAGGCGCCGGACCGCGTCACCCAGCCCGTGCCGGATCAGGACGGCGGCGATCTGCCGCAGCCGGCCGAAGTCGCGGGCCGTGTCCAGTGTCTGCAGCAGGCCCATGGGCGGAAGGTGTCGGTGCGGCGCTGTCCGGGGGTGGCTGGCCTGCGGCTGCGGCGCTCAGCCCCCGCGGCGCACCCGCCGCAGCTCATCGACGATCAGGCCGATCGCCCCCAGCGTGATCGCGCTGTCGGCGATGTTGAAGGACGGGAAATAGCCGCCCGGGAACAGCCCGTCGAGCCAGCGGTGGTGGACCTCCAGGAAGTCCACCACGTAGCCGTGCATCAGCCGGTCGGCGACGTTGCCCACCGCGCCGCCCAGCACCAGGCTGATGGCCAGGCTGAACAGCTTCTGCTGGCCGTGCCGGCGCAGCAACCAGACGATGAAGCCCGAGGCCAGCAGGCCGAAGCCGGTGAAGAACCAGCGCTGCCAGCCTGCGGCATCGGCCAGGAAGGAAAAGGCCGCGCCCGTGTTGTGCGCGCGCACGAGATTGAACCAGCTGGTGATCTCCAGGCGGTCACCGAGCACGAAGCGGCCCAGGATCAGCGTCTTGCTCAGCTGGTCGGCCACCAGCACCAGCAGGGCGAGCCCCAGCCACAGCGCCAGCGGCTGGGAGGAGACGCGGCCCGAGGACGACAGAGGGGAGGAACGGGAGGAGCGGGTGCGGGTCATCGTGGCGGACAGGTGGCCGGAGAGCAGGCCTGGGATCCCGCCGCAGGGCGGCGCGGTCAGGTCAGTGACTGTAGCCGCAACCCACGGCCCTGCCGCATCCGCGGCCCCGGGGCCACGGCACGGCCGGCTGCGGAACTGGGCGTCCGGCGGGTGTCAGTTCAGGCCTTTCCGCGGGTCTTGTGCAGCGCACGATAACGCCATCAATGGGCGGCAGATCGCGCTGCACGGGGCAGTTGCGGCGGGCGCGCGATGGTGGTGTCGAGGTGTGGGATGTCCCTGTCCGAGCTGGGTTTCGTCGTCCGTCCGCTGCGCGATGCACCGGACCTTCGGGCGGTGCGTGAACTGCGGGCCGAGGCCTATGGCCATCATGATCCGCTGCTGGCGCAGCGGGTCGCCCAGGCCGATGCCGCGGATCTGGAGCCGGGCTGCTGTGTGCTGATGGCCTGCGACAAGGTCGATGGCCGCTTGCTCGGCACGCTGCGGCTGCAGCGGGGTCATCCCCGGCCGCTGCCGCTCGAACACAGCGTCCGTCTGCCGGAGGCCCTGCGCGCGCACACCCGTGCCGAGCTGACCCGCCTGGCCGTGCGGCGGGGCGTCGATCCGATGGTCCGGCTGATGCTGTTCAAGGCCGCCTGGTTGCACGCACTGGCGACCCAGGTGCGCCAGCTGGTGATCACGGCCCGCAGCCCGGCGCTGATCCGGCTCTACCACCAGCTGGGCTTCGAGGAGGTCTGGAGTGCCGATCACTGGTGGCCGATGGCCCATGTCGGCGGTCTGCCGCACCGGGTGCTGAGCTTCGAGATCCCCGGCGCCGAGCGGCGCTGGCACGACGGGGCCCATCCGCTCCATCCCTTGTTCGTCCAGACCTGCCATCCGGATCTGGACCTGCTGCCGCCGGCCGTGCCGGTGCCCGCAAGGCCGCGGGTGCCGCCACCGCCGCCGCGGGTCCAGCTGGCCTGAGCGGGCGCGGGCCGGCGTCTTCGGGCGGACCGGCGCGTCGCGCTCAGGCGGGCGCGGTGCAGGGCAGCCAGCGTGCGTCCTGCGCGGCGCTGGCCGTGCCCAGGTCCAGCAGACGCTGCACGCCCAGCGCCTCGTCCAGGGGCACCGGCAGGGGGCCGTGGCCACGCAGCGCGGCGGTCAGGGCCAGCCAGTAGTCCGGCCAGCGGCCGTCCTGCGTCGGCCAGGCCCGTGGCGCTGCGGGCTGGCCGGTGGCATCGGCCAGGCACAGCGTGCCGGCCTGTGGATCCGCGCCCCAGCGTTGACCGGCGGTCAGCCGGTCGGGGCGCCCGCCGGCCTTCAGCGTGTCTTCCTGCGGGTCCAGGCCGTGCTTGATCCAGCTGCCATGGTCGCCGTGCAGCGCGAAACGCGGTCTCGGCTGGGCCGCCAGCATGCTGGCCGACAGCTGCATGTGGCGGCCGTCGGCCCAGGCCAGCGTGCACTCGAAGGCATCGTCGGCGCGTGCGCCGTGGCGCAGCCGCATCCGTTCGCAGCGCAGGCGCTGCGGCCAGCCGAACAGCTGCACCGCCTGGTCCAGCAGATGGGGCCCGAGATCGAACCACAGGCCCGCGCCCGGGCCGTCGCCCTCGCGCCAGCGTGCGCGCACCTGTGGCCGGAAGCGGTCGAAGGTCAGCTGCCCCCAGCGCACGCGGCCCAGCCGCCGCTGGCGCAGCAGTGCGCGCGCGGTCAGGAAATCACCATCCCAGCGCCGGTTGTGGAACACGCTGACCCGCCGGTCCTGCGCCCGTGCGAGCGCCGTCAGCGGGGCAGCCTGCGCCGCCGACAGCGCCAGCGGCTTGTCGATCACCACGTGCGCGCCGGCCTGCAGCGCCGCGCTCGCCTGCCGCACATGCTGGTCGTTGGGGCTGACGACCACCACCAGATCGGGCCGTTGCTCACGCAGCAGGCTGTCGAGGTCGGCATGCACCGTCAGCGGTGCCCGCAGCGGACCCAGCCGCCGCGCGACCTCCGCCGCATCCTGGCGGCTGAGCACCGCGCACAGCTGCAGGCCGGGTGTGGCGTCGATCAGCGGGGCATGCAGGGTGGCGCCGGCATAGCCGGTGCCGGTCAGCGCGACGCGCAGCGGGGCAGGGGTGCTCATCGGTCGGAGGGGACCGCGGGCCGGAGGGCGCGGTCTGGGTGAGGAAGTCTGGGCGGAGGCGGGCCTGCGATGGGCGTGGCGGGCGGGCCGCGGCGGGGGCCGATCGTCGCCGCGGCCTCAGGCGACCGGCGGGCGCGGCATGCCGGCCGTGTCGGGGGCCGGGCTGCAGCGCTTGTCCAGCGCCCCCAGGAAGGCCTGCAGGTTCAGCGGCTTGGTCCAGTACTCGACACAGCCGGCGGCCAGCGCCCGCTGGATGTCGGTCTGCAGCGCGTTGGCCGAGACGGCCATGCACGGGATGTGGGCGGTCAGCGGATCGGCCCGCAGACGGCGCAGGACCTCGAAACCGTCGATGTCGGGCAGCTGCATGTCGAGCAGGATCAGGGCCGGCAGCCGTGCCCGCGCCTGGGCCAGGCCGTCCAGTCCGGTGGCGGCCGTCAGCAGCTTCAGGTGCGGCCGGCGGCTGACCATCTGCCGCACGATCATCAGGTTGACCGCATGGTCCTCGATGTAGAGCACGGTGTCGCTGGCCAGCGGCGGCCGCATGCCGGCCTCCGGATCCGCCGGCCCGGACGGCTCTGCGGACAGGGCCGGTGCGGTCAGGGCCACCGCGGGCGGTGTGGCGTGCGATGTGGCGTGCGCCTTCGGCGGCGGGATGGCGGCGGCGCCCGCACCGAGCGCGACCGGGCCCCCCCAGCTCAGGCCGACCGATGGCAGGTGCAGGCGTGCGGCGCCGGACCACAGCGACGGGGGGCTGCCGGTGGCGGTGGCGATGGCGGGCATGATGGCCGGAGCCGGAGCCGGAGCCGGGGTGTCCGCCGTCTCGTGGAGGGCCGTGGCGGCCGCCGGAACGATGACCGGGCCCGTCGGCGTCGCTGCGGGCGACGGCGCTTCCGGCCGAGCCGTGTCCGCGGGCCGGTCCGGGACCGGACGCAGCGCTCCGATCGCCGCACCGGCACGCTCGGCCAGGGTCTGCAGCATCTTGCCCTGGGTGGCGCGGTCGACCAGGACCGCCCTGGACACCGGCGTCGGCACAGGGGCCGGCAGCGCCCGCGGGGCCGCCGGCAGGCGCGGCGCTGTCTCGTGGACGGCGGCAGCGCCAGTCCGGTCTGCGGACGGCGTGGCGGGCATGGCGGCCGGGGTGGACTCCGGCGCGGCGGTGGGGGCTGCGGCGGGTGTGGTGGGGGCTGCGGCGGGTGTGGTGGCGGTTCTGGCTGCGGATGTCCCGGCGGGCGTCGCTGCAGGTGCTGGCTTGGCAGCGGCGGCCGCGCCGGCCACCGGCAGCTGACCGACGGTATCGGCGAAATCATCCGCGGGCCCACGGACGGCCTGGGCGTGCGGCGGCGCCTCGTGCAGCGGAAGCGGTGGGTGCAGTGGCTGCCCCTGAGCCTGCGCCGGCGCTTGCACCACGCTGTCGGCCATGCGCGCAGGCAGCACGGGCGCCGCCGGAGCCACCGATGCGGGGCTGCCGCCGGTCGTGGGCGTGGCTGCGGGCGCTGCGGCGCGACGGGGTGGCGCCAGCGGCGGCGGCGCGGGCGGGGCCAGCAGCGAGACCAGCCCCGGCAGGTCCGCGATGGTGTCGTCTTCCCGCAGCGTCTGTGATATCGGCTGCGGCTGCGGTTGCGGTTGCGGCAGGGGCACGGGCACGGGCACGGGCACGGGCACGGGCACGGGCGCCGGAGCGGCCGGGACGTCGGTGCGCGCGACCGGTCCGGCCGCGGCGATTGGGGCGGCCGGGGCCGCCGGGGCTGCGCCGATGGCCGGACCACTGGCGCGGGTCGTCGATCGGGTGTCCACGGCGGTGGCTTGTGCGGCCGTGCCCGCCTTGCTCGTCGTGCCTGTCGTGCCTGTCGTGACTGTCGTGCCCGTGGGGCCTGCCGAGGGGGCAGGCCGTGCGCCGCGGGTCGGGTCGCTGACCGCGGCTGCGGGTCGTCCGCTGGCGGAGCCGTCAACCGTTGCGACCCGGGGTGTAGGCCGTGGCACGGCTGCCGCGGCGGCCGCCGCAGGGGTGGGCGTGGGCGGCGGGAGGGGCGCGGACGCGGGCGTGGACCCGTGCGCGGCCGCCGGCGGCATGTCCGTCCCGGTCGGCCGTGGAGCATCGGCAGCGCCTTCGGCGGCCCGTCGCGGGGAAGGCCCCGGCTGGACGCGCGACGGCAGCAGCGCTTCGGCGGCGGCACGGGCCGCCGCTGCCCTCAGGCTGAAATCGTGGCTGCCGGACGCCGGCCGGTGGCCCTCGGCCGTGGCACGGGGGAGCGCGGCCGGCGCAGGCATGGAGGCCGATGCGGCGGGCTGCAACCGTGGCGCGACGGGCGTCCGTGGTGCATCCTGTGTCGTGGCCGACATGGGGTTCGCCTGAGCCGCCTGAGCCGCCTGAGCCGCCTGAGCCGCCTGAGCCGCCTGAGCCGCCTGAGCCGCCTGAGCCGCCTGAGCCGCCTGAGCCGCCTGAGCCGCCTGAGCCGCCTGAGCCGGTGTGCCTGCGGCCGGTGCGGTCCTGGCCTCTGGCGTCAGCGGCGTCGGCGTCGGCGTGAGCGGACCCGCCGTGAGCGGGCGGGCGGGGGCGGACGGGGTCGCCGTCGCCCGGTTCGCGCCGCGACCCAGCTCCACGGCCGGCGTGGCGGCCGTGCCGTCGACCGGGGTGCCCGCGGGGCGTGCGGCGACGGTCGGCGAGGGGGTGGCCGCCGCGGTGGTGTTCACCGCGGGCGCGGTCGCCACGCGCCCGGCCAGCGGCGGGCGTGCCGGGGTGTCCGCGGGCGTCGTCGCGCTGCGCGTGGGTCCGGCATCACCGCGGCTGGCGGTGGCCGTCACCATGCCGGTCCGGACCACGGCAGGGGGCAGGGCCGGGTCGGCCGGACGGGCGATGGCGGTCGCGCCGGTCGCGGGGATCGCCGATGCCGATGCCGATGCCGATGCGGGCGCCGGCGCGGACGGGCGGGCACGGAGCGTCGCGGCCGCGTCCGGGGTGGCCGCAGCGATCGAGCGCCCCGGCGTGGCACGCTGCGCCGTTCCCGTTCCCGTTCCCGTTCCCGTTCCTGTTCCTGTTCCTGTCGCCGTCGCCGTCGCCGTCGCCGTCGCCGTCGCCGTCGTGGCGGCTGTGGTGACGGCAGTCGCGGTCGTGGCGGCGAGCAAGGCCGGCCGAACGGCGGCAGGCAGGGCGGCCCGTGGCGGTGCGGGTGCCGGCGCACTGTCGCGCGGCGGCGGTGCCGGGACGACCGGCGCCTGCGGCGGGATCGGCGAGAGGCGGCGCCCGGCCACGGTGCCCGTCGGCGTGGGGGCTGCGCTGGCCGGCGCCTGGGTGCCGGCCGTCTGCAGGCCCGAGGGCTGGGCGGTGGTCGTGACCGTGGCGGCCGTGGCCGGTCGCGGTGCGGGCGTGAGGCCGGTGGCCGTGGCCCGGGACGGGGTGCCGACGGGCGGCGTCGGCATGACGGCCGGGCCAGCGCTGCGCACGGCCGCCGGCTCGGCCGGCGTGCTGCTGCGGGCGCGGATGTCCGTGCCGGCCGTGGCGTTCACCGTCGGCGGTTTCCCGGCGCCCGGGTGTGCCGGCATCGGGCCTGTCGCCGTAGCCGCCGGCACGGGCACGGGCACGGGGACGGGGACGGGGAAGGCCAGGGCCTCGCGCCCGGTCCGCGCGATGTCGGTCGGGCGGGGCGATGCGGTGTCCGGCGTGCGGCTCTGGTGGTGCAGCCGGGTCAGCGCCAGGGCGGCCCGCAGCAATGGGCGTCGGGCCAGACGCTCCTGCCAGCGGGTGTCGGCCACGTCGTCCGGCGTGGCGGTGAGGGCCGGCGGCGGGGTGTGCGTCCCGATCTCGCGGGCGGTTGGGGTGTCGGCTGCCGGGGCAGGGGCCTGGGCCGCCATCGGCGCGGTCACCGGTACCGTCATCGGTGCTGATGCGGTTGCCGGAGCCGGAGCCGGAGCCGAAGCCGAAGCCGAAGCCGGAGCCGGAGCCGATGTCGATGTCGATGTCGATGTCGATGCCTTGCCGGCAGCGGGCTGCTCGGGAGCGGTCCGCTCAACCTGCGCCTGGGCCTGGGCCTGGGCCGTGGGCACCGGCTCCTCGGCCGGAGGCAAGGTCAGGTCCAGCGGGGCGGCCGGATCACCCTGCGCCAGTTCGGTGGCCGACGGGGCCCACGGCAGCATGCGTTCGAACACCGCCGGCATCGTCGCGGTGTAGCTGGGTTGGCGCTCCTCGTCGGCCAGGCGCGCGGCGCCGGCCGTCGCGCCGGTGGCCGCGATCAGCTCCGAGGGCATCGACGAGTCCAGCCAGCGCGACGACGGCTCGTGCGGTGGCGGCAGTGCGTCGCGCTCGCGTGCCGCGGGTCTGCTGCGGCCACGGGCGCCGGCCGGCGTCGTGTCGCCTCGTGTGTCGGGCGGCGTCGGCAGGCTGAGCGCCGGCTCCGTGCGTCCGGGCTCGGCCAGGGGGGGCTCGGTGACGGGCCGCGACGGGGGTGCCGCGTCGGCCGGGTCGTGCACGGGCGGCCAGGCCGTCGTCAGCCGCGGGGCGTCGGTCTGCGGCGCCGGTCCTGCGCTGGCCAGGTGCAGGCGCAGCACCTCGGCGATGCGTGCGCTGGCCTGGGCTTCGGTCTCGGTCTCGGTCTCGGTCTCGGTCTCGGTGGGGGCCGGTGCCGGGTCCGCCGGGCCTGCCGCCACGGCCGGTGCCGGCGTGCCGGTCGCGGCCGGGGGCGTGGTCTCGGGCGCGGAGGCTGCGCCGGCTCCGGCGGCCGGATGAGAGGCCTCGGTGACGGCGCTGCTGGCCGTCGGGCTGCGCGGGCTCGGGCTCGCGTCGTCCGGGCCGGACAAGGTCAGGTCGAGCGCGTCGTCCAGGCGCGGGATGTCCGGGGACCGGGCCGGGGCGGTCGCCGTGGCCGGGCGGTCCGGTGCGGTGTCCGCGGGCGGGCGGCTGATCGGCCGCACGTCGAAGACGGCCGGCATCGTCGCCGCGCTGTGGCCCCGCGCGGCCGCGGGTTCGGCGGCCAGCAGCGCGTCGCGGGTGCGCGACGCGTTGAGCACGCCACCGGCATAGGGGTGGGCGCGCGCGTCCGCCGACAGGCCGCGACTGGCCGCCGCGGCCGCCAGTCGCAGGTCCGGCCATTCCGACGGGCGGAACGCCGGGTCGCCCGGCGTGGTGCGGGGCGACTGCGCGCCGGCAGGCACCGGCCGGTCGGCCGGATCGGGCGCGGGGCCAGGTGCGGGATTGGGTGCGGGATTGGGCGCGGCGGTACGCGGGGCGATCGGTGCGGCTGCGACCGGAGCCGCCGTGGCCGGTGTCGCCGTGGCCGGGGGCGTTCCGGAGGGGGTTGCCGGACCGGCCTGCTGCGCGGCGTCCGCGTCGTCGGGACCCGGGGCCACCGGGGCTGCCGCGGCCGGCGTCGGCGTCGGCGTCGGCGTCGAGGGCCCGCCGGCGCTCAGCGCGCTGAGCAGGTCAGGCCAGCTCTCGCGCGGGGCGCCGGCCGGCGGCGTCACCGCCTGCTCGGGCGTCGATGCCGGCGTGCCGACCTGTGCCGCGGGCGTGGGGTCCGACGCCGACGCCGACGCCGATGCTGCCACCGCCGCGGCTGCCGGCGCCATCGTCAGGGCCGGTGCGACGGCTGCCGGGGCGTCCACCGCCGGCGGCGCGGCCCGTGGCGGGCGATGCGGGCTGTCGAGGGCTTGCAGGCCGATGCGGTCGGTGTCGACCTCGGTCCAGTGGCCGATCTCGCGGGCGAAGGCCGAGTCGAGTGCCGGCAGCGGCACCGGGGCGGAATCGAAGCCCAGCCGCAGCGACTCCGGCAGCAGCACCGGCGCCAGGTCGCCGTCGAGCAGCTCCCAGCCCAGCGCATCGACATCGGGCAATGCGCTGAAGTCGGGTTCGACCGGCGGGAAGGTCAGCGGCCCCGCCGAGGTCGACTGCACGGCCGCTGGCGTCGGCGCCGGCGTGTCGACGAACTCCGGCGGCAGCATCGGCTCGGTCTGCGGATAGGCCGGATCGCGTGGGTCGTCCGTCGACGCCGGCAGGCCGTCGCCACCGCGGTCGCGGGCCAGCCCCAGGCCGCCGGCATCGGCGTGCAGGCTGATCTCGGTGACCTGCGGCAGGGGCAGCAGGTCGTCCGCCTCGTCGAACAGCGAGGGCAGGCCGTCACGGCCGAGCTCGACCGGCTGGCTGCGGCCCACCGGGCCGGCCGGCAGGGCCGAGGTGCCCGCTGCCGGTGACGGGTCGGCGGCGGTGCCGGTCTCGGCGGCGCAGGCCGGCAGGCGCAGCTCGAAGCGGCTGCCGCGGCCCGGCTGGCTGCTGGCGTTGACCTCGCCGCCCATGCGCTGCAGCGCGGCGCGCACGATGGCCAGACCGATGCCGGTGCCGGCGATCTCGCCGGCCTCCTGGCCCAGACGGTTGAAGGGCTCGAACAGGTGCGACAGCTGCTGCTCGGTCATGCCCTGGCCGGTGTCGCTGACCGCCAGGCACCACTGCTCGCCCAGGCGCCGGGCCTCCAGCATCACGCGGCCGCCGTCGCGGTTGTACTTGATCGCGTTGGACAGCAGGTTGAGCATCACCTGCCGCAGCCGCACCGGATCGGCCTGCACCCAGCAGTCGGCCGGCAGCTGGTGGTGCAGGGAGATCGCACGCGGACGCGATTGCGGCGCCAGCAGCGCCCAGGCGGAGACGGCCAGCTCGCTCCAGGCCACCGGCTGCAGCCGCAGCGGCAGCTCGCCGCTTTCCAGGCTGGACAGCTCCATCGCGTCGTTGATGACGGCCAGCAGGTGCTCGCCCGAGCGCTGGACCAGCTCCATGCGCTCGCGTGCGTCGGGCTGCAGCGGGCTGTCGTCCTCGGTCAGCATCAGCTGCACGAAGCCCAGCACCGCATGCAGCGGCGTGCGCAGCTCATGGCTCATGCGGGCCAGGAAGCGGCTCTTGGCCAGGCTTTCGCGCTGCGCCAGCAGCTTGTCCTGACGGGCGGCGGCGTGGGCCCGGCCCTCGGTGATGTCCCAGTTGATGCCGATGCGGCGCAGCATGCGGCCCTGGCCGTCGCGCAGCGGCGCCGAGCGCGACGCCAGCCAGCGCACCGAGCCGTCCGGCCAGACGACCCGGAACTCGATGTTGCTGACGGTCTCGCTGCGGACATCCTCCTCCATCTGCCGGCGCAGGGCGGGGCGGTCGTCCGGATGCAGCCAGGCCAGGGCCTGGCTGATCAGCATCGGTGTGGCGCGGGTCTCCCGGCCACGCAGGCGGAACATCTGCTCGTCCCACCAGGCGGTGGTGCTGCCCGGCTCGGATTCCCAGGTCGCGATGCCGGCGCCGCGGGCGGCCAGCGCGGCGCGCTCGGCCGCCTCGTGCAGGCGCTGCTCGGACTGGTGGCGCTCGGTGATGTCGAGCGCGACGCCGACATGGCTCAGCAGCCGGCCCTGCGCATCGACGCGTGCGACGCGGCGCGTCAGCAGCACGCGCCACGGGGCGTCGGGCTGGCGCACCTGTTGCGGATGGCGCAGGCGCAGCGTCAGGTCCTGGGGCACGCCGGGCGGGTCATCGAGCTGCAGCAGGCACTGCAGGTCCTCGGGATGCAGCAGCTCCGACAGCTCGGTCAGCGGCATGCCCTCGGGCCGCGGCGGCAGGCCGAGCAGGGCCCAGCCCGGATCGCTGGTGTGCAGGCGCATCGCGGCGCTGTCGAGCTGCCAGACCATCAGGCCGGCCAGATCGACGGCCAGCCGCAACTGGGCATGGGCCTGGTCGACCGACTGCACGGCCGACATCAGCTCGGATTCGTCCTGGGCGATGCCCACCGCGCGGGCGGGCCGGCCCTGGGCATCGGTCTGGACTTCCCAGGCCAGATGCAGGTGGCGCCACTGGTCGATCGCGGTCTGGACGCGGAAGCGCTGGCTGTAGCGGCCCGGCTGCTGGCGCGACCCCAGCACGGCCTGGCGCAGGGCGGCACGGTCCTCGGGGTGCACCCGCTGCAGCACGCGTTCGAAGTCGGGCGCGCCGTCGTGCGCGGGCTGGTTGAACAGGCTCCACAGCACGCCGTCCCAGTGGCCCTGCAGCGTGCGCAGATCCCGCTGCCAGACGCCGACGCGGGCCAGGCCCTGCACCAGGCCCAGCAGCTGGTTCAGCCGTTCGACCTCGGCACCGGCCTGGGCCAGGGCCTGGTGGGCCGACTGCAGCGCGACCATCACCTGCTGGCCCTGCTGCAGGGTCGAGGCGATCTGGTCGACTGGCGGCAGTACCGGCAGCGGGGCGGGCATCGGTGGCACCGGGACCGGGCCGGGCAAGGTGTCGCCGCCGACACGGCTGGCGGGGTCGTCGCGGCGCTCGGGCGTCGTCGGCAGGGCGGCGGCGCGTGGCGCGAGCACGGCGCCGGTGGTCGAGCCGATGCGGGCGATCGGGGTGCCGATCGTCGGCCGCGGCGGCGGCGTGCCGGCGGTGCGCTCGGACGGCTGTGAGGCGTCGTCCGCCGTCGGCCGGGGCGGGGCGGTGTCCGTTCGGGGCGTGCTCAGCGCCGGTGCCGACGCCGGCGCAGCCGCGGCGGTGGCCGGCGCGGCCTGCAAGGTGACCAGTTGCAGCCCGCCGGTGACCCGCACCGCGACCAGGCCGCCCAGTGGCCGGCCGTCGAGCGCCTGACCGCGCAGCGCCTGGGCCGCCATGCCGTGGCCGCTGGCCAGGGCCTCGGCCAGCGCGAGGTCGCCCAGCAGCAGTCCGAGTGCCTGTCCGGTGAGCCGGGCCAGCGGGGCCGCGGCGGCCCCGGAGCCGGTGCCGGTGCCGGTCGTGGCCGGTTCTGGCCGGTCGGTGGCTTCCGGCCGTGTCGCCACGGGGCCGCCGATCGCCCCGATCGCGGCCGCGAAGGCGGTGTTGGCACCCAGCAGCCGTCCCTGGAGGTCGCACCAAGCCACCGGATGATCGATCAGCGCATAGGCTGAAGTGTCCGGTTCGGCGCCGACCAGCGACGAGCGTGGCGAGGGCAGTTCGCCGGAAATCATGCGCGGGGTGAAATCGGACCGGTCGGGCGACCGGGAACAGCCAAGAAAAGAGGGAAAGCGTAACCCAGGTGCCGGGCCTTGCCCAGCCGACGTGCAGCGCAAAGCGCAACAAATCGCCGCACCGGATACAGCTCGGGCAGCGCACCGCGCAGTCTAGTCGCGGGCGTCGCATCCTGACCGCCGGGCCCGCCGCTGGAATGCGGGGCTGGACGCGTGCCGACGATCCGTGCGTCCGCGCGTGGGCGGCGGGCCTGCCGCACTCGCTACCATCACGGACCGACGGGAGGCGCCACGGAGCGCCGCCCGCGTGACCCTTCCCGCCGTCCGTCCGAACCTGTCGCTGTCCATGTCCTTCGCCTCTCCTCCTCCGCCGCTGACGGCCCTGCCGGATCTGGACGCCCAGCTGCGCGGTGGCGGCTATGCCGTGCTCGATGCCGGCGCCCTCGCGCGTCTGGTCGGCGTGCTGCCGTCGGCCCTGACCGCCTGGCAGCCGCTGTGGAACGATCTGCCGCCCGACCGTCACCTCAAGGACGGTGGTCGCTACCGTCGCCGGCGCCACGGTTGTTTCGTGGTCACGCCCGGTCAGCCGCCGCGGGCGGTGCCGCACCGCGCCCACTGGCAGCCGGTCGAGTACAACGCGCTGCACGGCGGCATCGAACGCTGGTTCGAGCCCCTGCCGTCCACGCTGGTCGACGATCCGGCCTGGGCTGCGCTGCTGCAGGGGCTGGTGCGCGTGGCCGCGACCTTGCGGGAGGATGCGACCGCCGACTGGTATGTCGAGGCCCATCCCTTCCGCATCGACACCACCGACGGCATCGGCCGGCCGACGCCCGAGGGCGCGCACCGTGATGGCGTCGATCTGGTGGTGGTGATCCTGGTGGCGCGCGAGGGCATCAAGGGCGGCGAGACGCGGGTGTTCGACGCCCGTGGCCCGCAGGGCCTGCGCTTCACGCTGGCCGAGCCGGGCTCGGCGCTGCTGCTCGACGACGAGCGGGTGATCCACGAGAGCACGCCGATCCAGCCGCAGGCCGAAGGATGCGAGGCCCACCGCGACACCCTGGTGCTGACGCTCCGGCGGGGCGGGTTCCAGGGGCCGCAGGGCGCGGCCTGATTCCGGCCGCTGTGGCCGCGGCTGGCCACGGGCGTTCCGCGTGTGCTTTTCCCCAGCGTGGCCTGCGGTGCCCCTGCCGTTCAACCGGGGTGGCTGGCCGCGCCTGAAGGGGTGCTTCGCAGGCTGCCGGCCGCGTCGTCGGTCGTGACGGCCTCGCTGCCCGAGCCCTGCCGCATCAGCAGCGCGGCCTCGCGCGGTGCGACATAGACCAGCACCGGGCGGCTGCCCGCGCGCACGCTGATCGCCAGGCCGCGGGCCGGGTACAGCAGCGTGCGCGTGCCGTCGGCCGCGTCGCTGACCGAGGTCGGCGGGCCGAAACGGGCCTGCATGTCGGCCTCGCCCAGCCGCGTGGCCGGCACGAAGGTCAGGCTCTGCAGCCGGGCCGTGGCGGCCTCGACGCGGGCCGCGGCGTTCAGCGTGAAGCGGCGGGCGCCGCCGTCCATCGGGCTGGACTCGTCGAGCGCGGCCGTGCCCGGGCCGGCGCCAGTGGCCGATGTCTCGCGCCAGCGCCGGCGCACCGCCTCGGGCAAGGCGAAGCCCAGGACCAGCCGGCCCTGGACGAAGCCGGCCTGCCAAGGCTCGGCCAGGGCCTCGAGCGTGCCGATCTCGCCGAGACGGGCGACCAGGCCCAGCTGCAGCGTCACCGGCTCACCCCGGGCGGCCGCGGCTTCCAGGCGCCGGGTGATGTCGGCCAGCGTGTCCAGTCCTGGCCGCAGGCCGAAGACCTCGCTGTGGCCGTCGGGCAGCAGGCGGATCTGCCAGGGCAGGGGGCCGCCTTCGGAGGCGGTCGTCGCGGGCATCGTCGCTGGCGTCAGGTCCGGTGTCCGGCGGGCCGCCTCGACCGCCACGGGATCCGCCAGTCGGGCGGCGGGGTGCAGCAACGACCACAGCACCGGCACGAAGGCCAGCAGCAGCACCAGCAGGCCGGCGCCAGCGGCCAGCAGGAAGGGGGAGAACTTGCGGGGCGGGTTCATGGCGGGCGATTGTCCGGCTGCGCCGGCTCGTCGATGGCGGGTCCACGACGCAAGGCCGATCCGGGCGGCTCGGGGCCAAGTTGACCGGGGCCGGGTGCCCGACCTGACGGCCCGGCCGCCCGTGGGCCGGCTATGCTCGGCCCATGGCAGAAGTCTCGTCCGCATCGCACCTGACCCTCATCACCGGGGCCTCGCGCGGCCTGGGGCTGGCGTTGGCGCGGGCCCGGCTCGGTCCAGGGCAGCGGCTGCTGACGCTCGCGCGCCAGCCGCACGCGCCGCTGGCCGATGAGGCGGCGGCCGCCGGCGCCCGGCTGGTGCAGTGGGCGGTCGATCTGGCCGACCCGCAGCCGGTGGCCGAACGCTTGGCGGCCTGGCTGCAGGACGAGGCCCCCCGGGCGGCCTCGTTCACCCTGATCAACAATGCCGCGCTGCTGGGCACGCCCGGCCCGGTCGAGGATCAGGCCGCCGATGAGCTCGCCCGCGTGCTGCGCGTCGGGCTGGAGGCGCCGCTGCTGCTGTCCCGGGCCTTCATCGCGGCCACCGAGGGCTGCGCGCGGCCGCGGCGCCTGGTGCAGATCTCCTCCGGCCTGGGCCGGCGGGCGATGGCCGGCAGTGCCGCCTACTGCGCGATCAAGGCCGGCCTCGACCATTTCAGCCGCTGTGTGGCGCTGGAGCAGGACGGGCGACCCTGGCCCTGCCGGGTGGTCTCCATCGCCCCCGGCGTGGTCGAGACCTCGATGCAGCAGGCCCTGCGCGGCGCCGACCCGCGGCGCTTCGCCGCCCAGGCCGGTTTCGCCAGCCTGCATGCCGAGGGCCGACTCAGCACCCCCGAGGACGCGGCGCGCGCGCTGTGGGCCCGCATCGAGCGGGCCGACTTCGGCCAGGACGTGGTCGCGGACGTCCGCTCATGAACGACGACGACCTGCGCGCGCTGGCGCGCCTGCTCGACGATGTCGGCCTGGCCTTCGGGGTCACCGCGGCCGAGGGCCACCTGGCCATCGGCAATGATCGACTGCGCCACGGCCCGCCCGGCGGACCGCCGCTGCGGCTGCTGACGCTGGCCGATGGCCGCCAGCTGGTGCTGGGCGACCGCCGCCCGTCCGCCGGCGCCGTCGACGAGCGCCATGCGACGCTGGTCCAGCATGCACAGGATCTGATGGTGGCGGTCGACGAAGATCTGGTGATGCGCTATGCGTCGCCGGCCGCCCTCGGCCTGCTCGGTCGGGCACCCGAGGCGCTGTACGGCCACACGGTGGCCGAGCTGCTGGCTCCCGACGACCGCGCGGCCTTCATCACCTGCCACTTCACGCAGGCCGCGCGGCGGGCCGGCGGGCCGGATCTGTTCCGCGCGTTGCGCGGTGACGGGCGCACGCTGTGGGTCGAGGTGCGGGTCTCGCCGCTGCCCGCCGGCCACGGGCTGGGCCGCTTCCTGGTCACCTTGCGCGATGCCGACCGGCGCCATCAGGCCGAGCAGGCGCTGGCCGGGCTGAACGCGGAACTGGCCGCGCTGGCGGCCACCGATGCGCTGACCGGTCTGCCCAACCGCCGCCGCTTCGACGAGGCCCTGCACAAGGAGTGGTACCGGGCGCTGCGCGACCGCGCGCCGCTGGGTCTGCTGATGGTCGACATCGACCGCTTCAAGTCGCTCAACGACGTGTTCGGCCACCCGGTGGGCGATGCGGTGCTGCAGCGCGTGGGCCGCGTGATCCGCGAGACGGTGCGTCGGGCCGGCGACCTGCCCACGCGTTACGGTGGCGAGGAATTCGCCATCGTGCTGCCCGGCACCACCCGCCAGGGTGCGGTGGAGCTGGCCGAGGCGATCCGCCGCGCGGTGGCGGCCACCGATCTCGGCGACGTGATCGACGGCGGCCATCCGGTCAGCGTCAGCATCGGCGTGGCCACGGCCGTGCCGCAGCAGCAGTCGAGCGCACCGGCGCTGCTGCATGCGGCCGATGCCGCGCTCTACGCGGCCAAGCGCGGTGGCCGCAACCGGGTCGCCTGTGCGCAGGACCCGGTGGCGCCTCCCGCCCCCGGTTGAGGCCGGGGGCCGGCGTCCGGCGTCTTCAGTGCGCGCGGCGTGCGGCGGCCTGTTCGCGGTCGTGGCGCTCGCAGTCCTCACGGATGTGGCGGGCGAAGTAGCGGGCGTAGAAGCCGCCCATGGCGAGCGTGAGCGCGATGACCGCGGCACTCAGCAGGCCGTAGTCGGTGGTCAGAAAATCCTTCAGGGCATGCATGGGGTCTTCCTTTCTCGTCTTCGAAACCCGTACGGGTATCAGACGCCCGGGGCCGGTGGGCCGGCTTGCGCTGTCTCAAGCCGCGGACCGGTGACGGCCGCGTCGGACCGTCGATCCGGACCGACCTTGATCCAACCCCGGTGCTCCCGGGTACCGCCGCGCGGGCTGCCCGTGGGACGAAAAAAAGCCCCCGGCACCGGGTGCCGGGGGCAATGCTCCTCATCGCAAGTGCCGCGTCGCCACCGGCGGACGGGTTGGGGATCACCGACGGTGTGATCGCCAACCCGTCCGCACGGCCTTGCCACGACAGGCCCAGACTACGCTGTCGCGAGGATTCGTGCATCCGGGCAAATGCAGGGGAGGGGACGGTCCGCGTGCAGACTCCACGTCGATGCGGGGGCGCTGAGCGTGCCTGCCGTGTGGCCTCGGGTCCGGGATCCAGCCCGTGAACAGCGGGGCCGGCCGACCGTTTCATCGCCCTTGCCGGGCCGTGCCACGGCCCAGACTGCGGGTTCCAGGGCCACGGACCCGGTGCGATCGGCGTTCGCCGGCCGGCACCGGTCCGTGCCGCGCAGCAGCAGGAAGGACGGACCGGCTCTGGGTCTGTCCGCCGGGATGTCCGACCATGGCCGTACCTGAGCTCGCTCCCCTTGTCGCCCCGTCACGCGACACGGCGCCTCCCGTCACCGAGGATCCGCGGGTGGTCACGGCCGCCCGCCCGCCAGGGCCGTCGCCGTCGGTGACCGAACTGGTCGACTTCAAGTGGCTGATGGTCGGCTTCGGCCACCGTGTGGACCTGCTGCGGCTGGCCAGCGAGGCCGGCTATGCGCGGGCCTGCATCGCCCTGGCGCTGGCCTCCGGCGAGCCCTTGCTGGCCCGGCGTGCGGTCCAGCTGGCCGACTGGTGGGGCTTGCCACGCCACTGAACGGGGCTCGCCATGCCACCGAAGCGTGGCCGGCCGCCGGCATCCGATCGTGGCGCCGACCGCTCTGCCCGCGCGCTCAGAACGGGGCGGGACAGTCGAAGACCGGCCCGGAGGCCGTGTCCGCTCCGGTTCCGGTCTCCGCCGGCGGGGTGTCGGGCCGCGGGGGGCTCGGTGGAGTCTCCGGCAGCGGTGGCAGCGGCGGCAGCCGCAGATGGCAGGCGTGCAGCAGCAGGCGCGGCGCGGCCTCCACCCAGGGGTCGGGTGCGTAGAGCTCGTCGCCGAGGATCGGGTGTCCGATGCTGGCCATGTGCAGGCGCAATTGGTGGGAGCGGCCGGTCACCGGTTCGAGCGCGACGCGCGTGGTGCCGCGCACCGGGTCGCGCGCCAGCACCCGCCAGCGGGTCAGGGCCGGCCGGCCCTCGACCGGGCAGATCTTCTGCAGCGGGCGGCGGGGCCAGTCGACGACCATCGGCTGGTCGATCTCGCCGGCATCGGCCTGCAGCAGGCCGGCGACCACCGCCTCGTAGCGCTTGTGCATGCGCCGGCGCTCGAAGGCCAGGCCGAGCCAGCGCTGCATCGCCGCATCGCCGGCCATCAGCACCAGGCCCGAGGTCGCCATGTCCAGCCGATGCACGACGAGGGCGGTCGGATACCGGGCCACGACCCGCTGCGCCAGGCAGTCGGCGCCCTCCGGGCCGCGGCCGGGCACGCACAGCAGGCCGGCCGGTTTGTCGATGACGATCAGGCGCGCGTCGGCATGGATCACCCGCAGCGGCGCCTCCAGGGCACCGGGTTCGGCGGGGCGCGGTGGCGGTGGGCGCCAGCGCGGCGGGGCGTCGGCCGTGTCGGTCCGTGGATCGGCCGGGGCGCCCGGACCGATGGACGGCGGCAGCGGATTCAGTTCAGGCTCGGACATCGCTTGACATTATCCGGTGATACTGTCAAGCGCCCCTGCCCTGAGGGGTGTCCCGAGTCCGATGGACGCACACAATGCGCGTCAGGCGTGGATACAAGTGCTTGCACAAGCGGCATTTCACTCACGCTTGACCACTCCAGCCGGCCGTTCGGGCTGACGAGAACCGGATCGAAGGCGGGTCGCGAGGCGATCCGTCCCCGACCGATCCCCTCTCGTCCGCGCCATGAACCGCCCACTCCCCGTCCCCCTTTTCCGGTTCCGAACGATGTGTGTTGGCCTGATGTTGACGAGCCTGCTCAGCGCCTGTGGCGGCGGCGGCCAGGATGCGGACAGTCCGCAGACCGAGGCCGCCGCGTCCCTGGCCGATGGCACGGAGGGTGACGCTGCGGCCACCAGCGACGCGCCGACGATGGTCGCGCTCGCTGGCCGGCGGACCTCGCTCAGCCAGGCCACGCTGGCCGCTGCGGCGGCGATGATGGCGACCGTGCCGGCCCTCTCGGTCTCGGCGGCGACCACCCCGGGCTCGTCCCTCGGCGCCCTGGTGGCCACCAGCACGAGCACCACCGCCACCACCCAGTGCAGCGCGCAGGTCGCCACCAACTGGAACAGCTACGAACGGCCGTTCAGTGCCCGTTCGCCCTGGAACATCCGGCCCGCCGTGCCGACCTTCGGCACGGCCACGGTGCCGGCCTCGCTGTACTACCCGGCGGTCCAGCAGGGGGCCTACTCCAACGGGGCGTTCAAGGCCAGGACCACCGATGCGGCGATGGTCGTCTACGGCAACAACAGCAAGGGGCTGTGGAACCCCGATACCGAGACCTACAGCACCAGCGTCACCATCCCGCGCTGGCCGGCCGACGTGATCCCGGCCTCGGGCCTGGACGGCCATGCCGAGATCGTCGATCCGGTCAACAACGTGGTGCACTCGTTCTGGCAGTTGCGCCAGCAGGGCAACCGCTGGGAGGCCACACAGTACGCGTGGACGCCGCTGAACGGCCGCGGTACCGGCAATCCCGCGCATTACTTCCAGGGTGCGCGGGCCGCCGGTCTGTCCACCCTCGGTGGCCTGATCCGCACCCACGAGGTCAATGACGGCGCCGACCGCTATGCCCATGCGCTGGCGATCTCGATGACCTTCAACGGCCTGGGCACCGGCTATGTCTGGCCCGCCACCGCGACCGACAGCAATGCCGCGAGCACCAACACCGGCCAGGTGCCGATGGGCGCACGGCTGATGCTGCCGCCGGGCTTCGACGCGGCCTCGGTCACCACGCCGGCGCTGCGCAAGATCGTCAACACGCTGCAGAGCTACGGTGGCCTGGTCGTCGACCGCAACCATGGCACGCCCTTCGTCATCTATGTCGAGAACGGCGCGCCGCTGAACCTGCATCCCAATGGCTGGAACGCGACCGCCGCGGCCGAGCTCGACCGCATCCGCGCCGCGCTGCGGCCGCTGGCCAGCGCGGGCGGCTGGGTCGATGGCCTGGGCCGGGTGTTCCAGCAGGAAGAGCCGCTGCCGCTGCTGTCGATGCGCGGGACCTGGACCCGTTCGGTGCCGGCCAACGGTCTGCCGTCCCTGGTCGGTGCCTTCGACACCTGGCAGCAGGCGCTGGTCTTTCCGGCCTCCAGCCAGGTCATCGAGCAGGCCAACTGGACCGGGCGCGCCTGGGCCGGCATCGAGTGGGCGGCACCGAAGGTCGGCGCCAGCTACCAGCTGAGTTCAGTGGCCACCGGCGGCGGCCAGGTGCGGGTGCAGATCCGCCAGCGCAGCACCGGCAGCGTGGCCTGGGACAGCGCCTGGCTGGGCCACGGCGAGACGGTGCGCTTCGCCTGGCCGCTGGCCAGCGACTTCCACGTCGTGACCATGGCCCGCAGCGGTGGCCAGGGTGTGGCCTCGACGGTGCGTGGCGAGCTCAAGGCCGTCGGCAGCACCGAGACCGGCAGCTGCTGGGGCAGTTGAGCGTGCAGGCCCACCGGGGCCGGACGGTGTGCGGCCGTCCGGCCCCGGTGGCTTCAGCAGGCGGGGCGCTCAGAACGCCCGCTCGCGCAGCAGCGCCAGCAGGTACTGGCCATAGCCGGTCTTCTTCAGCGGCTGGGCCAGACGGTCGATCTGCGCGGCATCGATCCATCCCGCGCGGAAGGCGATCTCCTCCGGACACGCCACCTTCAGGCCTTGTCGCCTCTCCAGCGTGGCGATGAACTGGCCGGCCTCCAGCAGGCTGTCGTGGGTGCCGGTGTCCAGCCAGGCGTAGCCGCGGCCCATGATCTCCACCTGCAGCTGGCCCTGGTCCAGATAGGTCTGGTTGACGGTGGTGATCTCCAGCTCGCCGCGGGCGCTGGGCTGGATCGAGGCCGCGATGTCGCACACCTGGGCGTCGTAGAAGTACAGGCCCGTCACCGCGTAGTTGCTCTTCGGTGCGGCAGGCTTCTCCTCGATGCTCAGCGCCTTGCGCGTGGCGTCGAAGTCCACCACGCCATAACGCTCGGGATCGGTCACGTGGTAGGCGAACACGCTGGCCCCCTCGGTCCGCGCGTTGGCCTGCTCCAGCATCGGCTGCAGATCGTGGCCGTAGAAGATGTTGTCGCCCAGCACCATCGCGCTGGGGGCGCCGCCGATGAAGTCCTTGCCCAGGATGAAGGCCTGCGCCAGGCCATCGGGGCTGGGCTGCACGCAGTACTGCAGGTTCAGGCCCCACTGGGCGCCGTCGCCCAGCAGCGCCTGGAAGCGCGGCGTGTCCTGCGGCGTGCTGATCACCAGGATGTCGCGGATGCCGGCCAGCATCAGCGTGGTCAGCGGGTAATAGATCATCGGCTTGTCGTACACCGGCAGCAGCTGCTTGCTGATGGCGAGTGTGGCCGGATGCAGGCGGGTGCCGCTGCCGCCGGCCAGGATGATGCCTTTGCGGGTCTGGGTCATGGTCGCGGGCTTCTGAGGTTTCCGGGGGTGTCTGTGAGGGACAGCCTGACCTGCGGTCGCGGGGCTGCGAAGGGCGCCGATCGAGCGGCTCAGGCCGCGAAGACCTCGGCGTCGGCCAGCAGCGGTGCCGCCGCGTCCTTGGGCGCCACCAGCGGCTGCAGGCCCGCGGGCAGCGGCCACTGGATGCCGATGGCCGCATCGTCCCAGCGGATCGCGCGCTCGCACGCGCGGCTCCACACGTCGGTGGTCTTGTAGAGAAAGTGCGTGTCGTCCTCCAGGGTCAGGAAGCCGTGGGCATGGCCGGGTGCTATCCACAGTTGTTTGCGGTTGTCGGCCGTCAGTTCCAGGCCGAACCACTGGCCGAAGGTGGCGCTGCCGCTGCGGATGTCCACTGTCACGTCCCAGGCCCGGCCCTTGACCACGCGCACCAGCTTGCCTTGCGGCTGCGGCGGCAGCTGGTAGTGCAGGCCGCGCAGCACGCCGGCCTGGCTGCAGCTGTGGTTGTCCTGCACGAAGCGCACCGGGCTGGCCAGCCCGGCTTCGGCCAGCGCCGCGTTGAAGCGCGCCTCGTTCCAGCTTTCCATGAACCAGCCGCGTGCATCGCCGAAGGCCTGCGGCTCGAAGACGACCACGCCCGGCAGCGGGGTGAGGGTGAGTTTCATGGGGAAATCAGGATGCTCGGTTTGTCGGTCAGGCGTGTGGCGGTGCTCAGCGCGCCAGCACCTCGGTCAGCATGCGCTCGACGCCACGCTGCCACTCGGGCAGGCGCAGGCCGAAGGTGTCGCTGAACTTGCGGCAGTCCAGCCGGCTGTTGAGCGGGCGCTGCGCGGGCGTGGGATAGGCGCAGGTGGGGATGGGCTGCACCGCCTCGGGCGCCACCTTCAGCGCCACGCCGGCGGCCTGGGCCTGACGCAGCACCTGCGTGGCATAGCCGTGCCAGCTGGTCTCGCCCGCGGCCGTGCAGTGGTACAGGCCGCTGACCTCGGGCCGGGCCTGGGCCACGCGCAGCGCGTGGGCCGTCACGTCGGCCAGCAGCTCGGCGCCGGTGGGCGCGCCGATCTGGTCGTCGATCACCTTCAGCGCCTCGCGCTCGGCGGCCAGCTTCAGCATGGTCTTGGCGAAGTTGCCGCCGCGGGCGGCATACACCCAGCTGGTGCGCAGGATCAGGTGCCGGCAGCCGCTGGCGGCGATCAGCTCCTCGGCCTCGCGCTTGGTGCGGCCGTAGACGCTCAGCGGGGCGGTGGCCGCCGTCTCGTCGCGCGCGGCGCTGCCGCTGCCGTCGAACACGTAGTCGGTCGAGTAGTGCACCAGCCAGGCGCCGTGCGCCGCGGCCCAGCGGGCCACCAGGCCCGGGGTGCTGGCGTTGATCGCGCGCGCCAGTTCGGGCTCGCTCTCGGCCTTGTCCACCGCGGTGTGGGCCGCGGCATTGACGACGATGTCCGGGCGCACGCGCTCCAGCAGCGCCTGCACGGTCTCGGGCTGGCTGAAGTCGGCCTTGCGCTCGCCGGGGCTGCCGAAGTCGGCCCCGATCAGCTCGCCCAGCGGCGCCAAGGCGCGCTGCAGCTCCCACCCCACCTGGCCGCCCTGGCCCAGCAACAGGATCTTCATGCTTGGGCGCTCCTCAGGCGGCGGGTTGGCTGGCCGTGTACTGGGTGTCGATCCAGTCGCGGTAGGCGCCGCTCTGCACCTGGGCCACCCACTCGGCATTCGCCAGATACCACTGCACCGTCTTGCGGATGCCCGAGGCGAAGGTCTCGGCCGGGCGCCAGCCCAGCTCGCGCTCGATCTTGCGGGCGTCGATCGCGTAGCGGCGGTCGTGGCCCGGGCGGTCGGTCACGTAGGTGATCAGGCGGGCATAGGGGCCGGCCGCATCGGGCTGCAGCTCGTCGAGCAGCGCGCACACCGTCTGCACGATGTCGATGTTGGCCATCTCGTTCCAGCCGCCGATGTTGTAGGTCTCGCCCAGGCGGCCGCCGGCCAGCACCGCGCGGATGCCGCTGCAGTGGTCCTTGACGTAGAGCCAGTCGCGGATCTGGCGGCCGTCACCATAGATGGGCAGAGGCTTGCCGGCCAGCGCGTTGACGATGACCAGCGGGATCAGCTTCTCGGGGAAGTGCAGCGGGCCGTAGTTGTTGCTGCAGTTGGTCGTCACCACCGGCAGGCCGTAGGTGTGGAACCAGGCGCGCACCAGGTGGTCGCTGGCGGCCTTGCTGGCCGAGTACGGGCTGTTGGGCTCGTAGGGATTCGTCTCGGCGAAGGGCGGATCGTCGGCCTTCAGGCTGCCGTAGACCTCGTCGGTGGAGACGTGGTGGAAGCGGAAGGCGGCCTTGGCCTCGCCCTGCAGCGCGCCCCAGTAGGCGCGGGCGGCCTCCAGCAGCGTGAAGGTGCCTTCGACATTCGTCTTGATGAAGGCGCCGGGGCCGTGGATCGAGCGGTCCACATGGCTTTCGGCCGCGAAGTGGACGATGGCGCGCGGGCGGTGCTCGGCCAGCAGGCGGTCGACGAGGGCGCGGTCGCCGATGTCGCCATGCACGAAGGTGTGGCGGGCATCGCCGCCCAGGCTGGCCAGGTTGGCGCGGTTGCCGGCGTAGGTCAGCGCATCCAGCGTGACCACGGGCTCGGCCGACGGATCCGCCAGCCAGTCGAGAACGAAGTTGCTGCCGATGAAGCCGGCGCCGCCGGTGACGAGAATGGTCATGACTGGGGCCGTTGCGTGATCTACCCAGGAATTATCCCGGTGTCCACGCCCCCCAGGCCGGAATCAGCGCGGTCTTGACCCGTCAAACGGCCGGACTGGCCGTGGTTACATCAGAGGCCAGAGGCGCCCCTGGCCGCTCAAGCGCGCCCGTAGGTGTCCTCGTAGCGGACGATGTCGTCCTCGCCCAGATAGCTGCCCGACTGCACCTCGATGATCTCCAGATCGACCTTGCCGGGGTTGGCCAGGCGATGGACCTGGCCCAGCGGGATGTAGGTGGACTGGTTCTCGGTCAGCATCAGCACCTTGTCACCGTTGGTGATCTCGGCCGTGCCGCTGACGACGATCCAGTGCTCGGCCCGGTGGTGGTGCATCTGCAGGCTCAAGCTGGCGCCCGGCTTGACCATGATGCGCTTGACCTGGTGCCGCGGCCCGTGGTCGATCGAGTCGTACCAGCCCCAGGGCCGGTGCACCTTGCGGTGCAGCGTGTGCTCGCCGCGGCCTTGCTTCGTCAGCTGGTTGACGATCTGCTTGACCTCCTGGCTGCGGGCGCGGTCGGCCACCAGCACGGCGTCGGGCGTCTCCACCACCACCACGTCCTTCAGGCCCACGGCGCTGACCAGACGGCTGGTGGCGTGCACCAGCACGTTCTCGGAGTCCTTGATGATCGCGTCGCCGACGCTGGCGTTGCCGCCGGCATCCTTGCCCGAGACCTGCCAGACGGCATCCCAGGCGCCCAGATCGTTCCAGCCGGCGTTCAGCGCCACCATCTGGATGGCGAAGGGGCTGCCCGGGCAGCGCTCCATCACCGCGTAGTCCACCGATTCGCTCGGCACGGCGGCGAAGGCCGCCTTGGCCGGGCGCACGAACTTGGCGTCCGTCGCGCGGCCATCCCAGGCGGCCTGCGTGGCCTGGGCGATGTCGGGGCGGAAGCTGCCCAGCGCCTTCAGCCAGGTGCTGGCACGCAGCACGAAGATGCCGGCGTTCCAGGCATAGCAGCCTTCGGCCAGATAACGGGCGGCCGTGGCGGCATCGGGCTTCTCGACGAAGCGCTGCACCGGGGCCACGCCCCGGGCGTCGGGCTCACCGGTCAAGATGTAGCCATAGCCGGTTTCCGGCCGATCGGGCGTGATGCCCAGGATCACCACGGCGCCGTCGGCGGCGGCCAGCACGGCCTGCTTCAGCGCGGCGGCGAAGGCCGGCTCGTCCGTCACCGTCTGGTCGGCCGGGGTGACGACCAGCACCGGATCCTGACCGTCAGATTGAGCCGCCAACGCAGCCAGCGTCACGGCCGGCGCGGTGTTGCGGCCCACCGGCTCCAGCAGCACGGCAGCGGGCTCGACCTTGAGCTCACGCAGCTGATCCAGGCAGAGGAAGCGATGGTCCTCGTTGCCGACGATCAGCGGCGCGGCCACGGCCAGCTCGGCACCATCCAGCCCCTGCAGCCGACGCACGGCCTGCTGGAACAGGCTGTCGCTGCGATCGGCATCGCCGCCGAGCACGAGGAACTGCTTGGGATAGCCCGCGCGCGACAGCGGCCACAGCCGGGTGCCGGAGCCGCCGGCCATGATGACGGGTTGGGTGAGGATGCGAGCGGTCATGGCTGCCGTGGAAGATGAGGGGTCTGACGTCATGGCGTGCCGTGGATCGGAGTCCTGCGGCACACGCGGTTCTCAGGCCTTGAAGCCGTCCGGATTCATCGACTGCCAGCGCCAGCTGTCGGCGCACATGCGGTCGAGGTCGTGGCGGGCTTCCCAGCCCAGCAGTTCGCGGGCCAGGGCCGGGTCGGCGTAGCAGGCGGCGATGTCGCCCGGGCGGCGGGCGACGATGTCGTGGGGGATCTCGCGGCCGCTGGCCTTGGCATAGGCCGCCACCAGCTCCAGCACGCTGTAGCCGCGGCCGGTGCCCAGGTTGACGGTGAAGGAGCCGGGCGTGGCCAGCAGACGCTGCAGTGCGGCGACGTGGCCGGCGGCCAGGTCCTCGACGTGGATGTAGTCGCGCACGCCGGTGCCGTCGGGCGTCGGGTAGTCGTTGCCGTAGACGCTCAGGCGGGCGCGCCGGCCGACGGCGACCTGGGCCACGTAGGGCATCAGGTTGTTGGGAATGCCGCTCGGGTCCTCGCCGATGCGGCCGCTGGCATGGGCGCCGACCGGATTGAAGTAGCGCAGGCAGCCGGTCTGCCAGGCCGGATCCGAGGCGCCGAGATCGCGCAGGATGGTCTCGCCGATCAGCTTGGTCTGACCGTAAGGATTGGTGGCCGACAGCGGGAAGTGCTCGCGGATCGGCAGCTCGGCCGGATCGCCGTAGACGGTGGCGCTGCTGGAGAAGACGATGCGCGAGCAGCCATGGGCGCGCATGGTCTCGCAGACGGTGATCAGGCCGCCGATGTTGTTGCGGTAGTAGGCCAGCGGCTTCTGCGTCGATTCGCCGACGGCCTTGAAGGCGGCGAAGTGGACGACGGCATCGATGCGGCGCGACTGGAAGACGGCGGCCAGGGCCGCGGCGTCGCCGACATCGGCGCGCACGAAGTCGGGCGTGCGGCCCGACAGCTCGGCCAGGCGCTCCAGCACCACCGGCGAGGCGTTGGAGAAGTCATCGACGCCGACGACGTCGAAGCCGGCGTCGAGCAGGGCCAGCCAGGTGTGGGAGGCGATGTAGCCGGCCGCGCCGGTCAGCAGGATGGTGTGGGGCATGTCGGGTCCGGGGGGCGGAGGGGACGGTCGCGTCCGGCGATCAGCGGCCGAGCACGAACTGGCCGTTGCAACTGTAGACGTCGGCCGAGTAGGGCAGGCTGGCGTTGCCCGAGACGCTGCGCTGCTCGTGCGACAGGTCGCACGCCAGCGTGATCGAGCGTGTGGGCTGCCAGCTGGCGCCCAGGCTGAGCGTGCGGGTGTCGTCCTTGCCGCTCAGGTTGCTGGTGCTGGTGCTGCTGGCCAGACGCTCCAGATCGCGGCGCGACAGATCGAGACCCGCGCGCAGCGCGATCTTCGAGGTCAGCGCGAAGTTGGCGTCCAGGCCGATGTTGGTCGAGGCGCGGCTGAAGTTCTCCGAGCGCGAGGTCAGCGAATAGGTCGATGTCGCGATGCCGGTGTCGCGCGACAGCGAGGCGGCCAGCTTGAGCTTGCCGGTGGCCTGGGTGTCGCCGCGCAGCTCCCAGGTCGGGCCGGAGAAGTCGGTGGTCCGGGCGGCGGCCGCGTCGTGCTCGGTGCGGCTGTGGCTGAATCGGCCGTAGACGGTGCTCAGTCCGCTCGGGCGCCAGTTCACCGTCAGGTCGATGTCGCGGCGGTCGTAGTCGTTGCCGCTGACGCTCGGGTACACCACCCGCCCTTGACGCAGGCCGATGCCGACCTGGGTCGCGCCGCCGAGCTGATAGCGGCTGGCCACCGACAGCGTGCGCTGCCGCGTCGCGTTGGCCCGGTCATAGGCGGCGAAGCTGTAGCCGGTGCGCGCCTGCACGATGCCGGCCTCCAGCGTCATGCGCGTGATCACGCCCAGCCGGACCGAGGCGTTGACGCTGCGGTCGTTCTGCACGTACTGCTCGGAGATCGGCTGGCCCAGGCTGTTGGTGGTGTCGACCCGGCGCAGGCCGCGCGCGCTCGACACGCCGACGGTGCCCGAGAGGTTGTTCACCGTCTCCCAGTCCAGGGCCAGCTTCAGGTTGTGGCCGGTGTAGTCCAGCGTGTCGAGCTTGCTGTAGTCGTTGCGGCGCAGCGTGGCCGTGCCGCTCAGGCGCTGTCGGCCCAGGGTCTGGTCCAGGCCGGCCACCAGGGCCTGGGCCCAGACCGTGTCGCCGACGACCTGGCCGGAGCCGTCGCTGCGGCGGTAGAGGTTGCTGTCGTGCGACAGCGTGGTGGCCACGCCGAGGTAGTACGGCGAGGTCTCCGCGTGGACGGCCAGACCGGCCAGCGACAGGCTCAGGGCGATGGCGGTCGCGCGCAGCGGGTGGCGGAGGGCGGGGGTCAGGGGCAGGCTCATGGTCGTGCGGCGCTCAGGCGGCGAGGGGGCGGAGGGGCGGCCGGTCATGGACCGGTCGACGGACCGGGGCACAGGCGCAGCATTCTGCTGCGTGCGGGGGACGATCCGCCTGCGGGTGCCGGTGGCGAGGGGTGTCGATCAAGGGGGGCGGGCGCCGCGGTGGGGGGCTCGGTGGGCGGCTGAAGGGGCGGATCAGTAGGCGGACCGGTCGGAGATGACCGAGCGGATCGTGCGCAGGATGATCTGCAGGTCCAGCGTCAGCGACCAGTTGCGCAGATAGGCCAGGTCGTATTCGACCCGGGCCTGCATCTTGTCGATGGTGTCGGTCTCGCCGCGCAGGCCGTTGACCTGGGCCCAGCCGGTGATGCCGGGCTTGACCTTGTGGCGCACCATGTAGGCCTTGATCAGCGCCCGGTACTGCTCGTTGTGCGCGACGGCGTGCGGACGCGGGCCGACGATGCTCATCCGCCCCTGCAGCACGTTGATGAACTGCGGCAGCTCGTCCAGCGAGGTCTTGCGGATGAAGGCGCCGAAGGGCGTGATGCGCGGGTCGCCCCGGGTGGCCTGGGTCACCCGGGCGCCGTTCTCCATCACCCGCATCGAGCGGAACTTGTAGACGACGATCTCCTCGCCGCCCAGCCCGTTGCGGCGCTGGCGGAAGATCACCGGCCCTGGCGAGCTCAGCTTCACGCCGATGGCGACGGCCAGCAGCAGCGGCGAGATCAGCAGCAGGATCAGGCTGGCCAGCACGATGTCGCTGATGCGCTTGACCAGGCGGTTGATGCCGGTGAACGGCGTCTCGCAGATGCCCACCACCGGCACGCCGTTCATGTCCAGCAGGCGGCCCTGGATGATGGTCACACCGAAGACATCGGGCACGAAGTAGATCGACGCGGTGGTGGTCTGCAGGTCCTCCATCAGCTCCAGGATGCGCGGCTGGGAGCTCAGCGGCAGCGTGATGAAGACGTGCGAGACGCCGTTGGCGTTGATGAACGGCGCGGCGGCGCGCAGCGGGCCGAGGATGCGCTCCTGCGCGTCGGCCGGCACGCGCAGATCGCCGCGGTCGTCGAAGAAGCCCAGCACGTCGATGCCCTGGGAGGCGGCGGCCGCGATCCGTTCGGCCACACGCAGGCCCTGGTGGCCGGCGCCGATGATGATCGCGCCGCGCCGGTTCTGCGGCAGACGGGCATGGTGCTGCAGCACGCGGTGGCCCAGGCGCACCAGCAGCAGCTGTGTCAGCGGCGTCAGCCCGGCCCAGGCCAGCAGGTGATGGAGGTCGAACAGCGACAGGCTGCGCGTGGCGTAGCCGAACAGCGCCAGGATCAGCAGCGTGCCCAGCCAGGAGCGGGTGATGTCCACGGCCGCGTTGGAGAAGCGGTCACGGAAACGGTTGATGCCGGGGAAGGTCAGGGTGGCCGTCAGCATCAGCAGCGCCGCGTCCGGGCGGTCGATGTGGTCGCCGGCGCCGAGCTTGATCGCGACGAACACCAGCACCGCCACGCCGGGTTCCAGCAGGGTCGCGATCAGTCCGGTGACCGATTGCGGCGCATTGCCGAACGTGTGCTCGTTGCGGGATTCGAACATCGAGGGATTGTCTTTCCGGCTGCCGCGGCGCCGACACCCGGGCTCGGGGGGCGGTGGCCCCGGTGGCTCCGGTCGACGGCCGCGGCGCGTCGTACGGCACCAGCAGGTCTACGGGAGGGCGGATTCTGCGTCAGCGCAGGGGCGGTCCGCGGCCGGCCGGGGCTGCCTACAATGGGCGCGTGATGAATGCCTTGATTCAGACAGTGCAGGGCCTGCTCGCGCCGGCCGTGCTGGACCGGCTGGTGCTGGCCTTGAACCACCTGCTGGCGCAGGAGCCGCAGGCCACCGCCCGCCTGCTGCCGCATGCCGGACGCGTGCTGCGTGTGCAACTCGCCGGCCTGCCGCCGCCCTTGCCGTCGCTGCCGCCGGTCACGCTGAGGGTGACGCCGGCCGGCATGGTCGAGCAGGTCGCCGACGGTGAGCCGGTGACGCCCGACCTCCAGGTCAGCCTGCCGGCCGAGCGGCCCGCCCAGCTGGCGCTGCAACTGCTCGGTGGCCAGCTGCCGGCGCTGCAGGTCGAGGGCGACGCCCAGCTCGCGGCCGAGGTCGACTGGCTGTTCCGCCATCTGCGCTGGGACATGGCCGAGGACCTGCAGCCGCTGGTCGGCCCGGCGGTGGCCGGCCAGATCGCCCAGGCCGCCGGCCTGGTCGGCGGTGCGATGCGCAGCGGCCTGCAGGTCCTGCTGTCGGCCGGCGCGCGGCTGCGCGGGGGCTGAGCGGCGCACGCTCGGGCGATCACCTCGATGGGTCATCTGCTGCGGCTGATCACGATCGGCCTGGTCTTTCTGCGCTACGGCCTGGACGAGCTGCTGCTCTCGGGCTTCCGTCAACGCTGGGTGCGCCTGCTGGTGCGCGTGCTCACGCTCGGCCGGCGCCGGCGTCTGGCCGACATGCCGCGCGGCGTGCGGCTGCGGCTGGCGCTCGAACAGCTCGGGCCGATCTTCGTCAAGTTCGGCCAGGTGCTGTCGACGCGGCGCGACCTGATGCCGCCCGACATCGCCGAGGAGCTGGCGCGCCTGCAGGACCGCGTGCCGCCGTTCCCCGGTGAGCAGGCCGTCGCGCTGATCGAGCGCGCCTTCGGCCGGCCGCTGGACGCGGTGTTCGCCGAATTCGATCTGGTGCCGGTGGCCAGCGCCTCGATCGCGCAGGTCCACTTCGCCACGCTGCAGGGCGGGCGCGAGGTGGCGGTCAAGGTGCTGCGTCCGGGCATGCTCGAGGTCATCGAGCACGACCTGAAGCTGCTCGACACCCTGGCCCGCCTGCTGGAGCGGGTGTGGACCGACGGCAAGCGCCTGAAGCCGCGCGAGGTGGTGGCCGAGTTCGACGGTTATCTGCACGACGAGCTGGACTTCGTCCGCGAGGCGTCCAACGCCGCCCAGCTGCGCCGCAACATGCAGGGCCTGGACCTGGTCATGGTGCCGGAGATGTTCTGGGACCACTGCACCGCCGGCGTGATGGTGATGGAGCGCATGAAGGGCGTGCCCATCAGCCACATGCAGCGTCTGCGCGATGCCGGGGTCGACATCCCCAAGCTGGCGCGCGACGGCGTCACCATCTTCTTCACCCAGGTCTTCCGTGACGGCTTCTTCCATGCCGACATGCACCCGGGCAACATCCAGGTCAGCCTGGATCCGGCGACGTTCGGCCGCTACATCGCGCTGGACTTCGGCATCGTCGGCACGCTGACCGACTGGGACAAGGACTACCTGGCGCAGAACTTCCTGGCCTTCTTCCGCCGGGACTACAAGCGGGTGGCCGAGCTGCACATCGAGAGCGGCTGGGTGCCGCCCAGCACCCGGGTCGACGCGCTGGAGGCGGCCATCCGCGCCGTCTGCGAGCCGCACTTCGACCGCCCGCTCAAGGACATCTCGCTGGGCCAGGTGCTGATGCGCCTGTTCCAGACCTCGCGCCGCTTCAATGTCGAGATCCAGCCGCAGCTGGTGCTGCTGCAGAAGACGCTGCTCAACATCGAGGGCCTGGGCCGTCAGCTCGACCCCGAGCTGGATCTGTGGAGCACGGCCAAGCCCTTCCTGGAACAGTGGATGAACCGCCAGGTCGGCTGGCGCGCGCTGTTCGAGGCGCTGCGCCACGAGGCGCCGCGCTACGCGCAGATCCTGCCCGCGCTGCCGCGTCTGGCCCATGCCGCGCTGCAGCGCCGGCCCGAGCCCGATCCGGCGGTGCTGGCGCTGCTGGCCGAGCAGCGGCGCACCAACCGCCTGATCCAGGGGCTGGTCTGGGCGGCCGGCGGATTCCTGGCCGGCGCACTGGCGATGCAGGTGCTGTTGCGCTGGCCGGCCGGCTGAACGCGGCGCGCCGGGCAGCCGGAATGCCTACAATTTCGCCATCCGACATTTCCCTCAGAAGACTCTGGCCATGCCGATCTACGCCTACCGTTGCACCGCCTGCGGTCATCAGAAGGACGTGCTGCAAAAGCTGTCCGATCCCGTGCTCACCACCTGCCCGTCCTGTGGCGCCGAGGCCTTCGCCAAGCAGCTGACGGCGGCCGGCTTCCAGCTCAAGGGCTCGGGCTGGTACGTGACCGACTTCCGTGGCGGCGGCAGTGCCGGCGCCGGCGCCAAGACCGGTGAGGCCGCCGCGGCCCCGGCCGCCGGCGCGGATGCGGGCGCAGCCCCGTCCTCGGCCGGTGCGGCGGCTGCGCCGGCCACGTCCTCCTCCTCTTCCGAGGGCAGCGGTCCGGCGGCGGGCTCCTGCGGCAGTTCCTGCGCCTGCCACTGACGGTATCCGGCGGCATCCGGCGGCCGCGCTGCGCGGGCGCAGGTGCCCGGCACTGCCGGTGCGCGGATGCGTGACAATGCGCGGTTGGCGTCGGCCTGTGCCGGCGTCCGGCGCGACCTCCGCGCCTGAACCCGGAAAGTTCCACGCGTGAAAAAGTACATCGTCGCCGGCCTGCTGGTCTGGCTGCCACTGGCCATCACCGTCTGGGTGCTGTCGTGGCTGCTGGGCCTGATGGATGGCGTCTTCAGCTGGGTGCTCGGCATCAGCCAGCACCTGTTGCCCGCCGGCGCCGAGACGTCCATCGAACGTCTGCGCGAGATGCCCGGCCTGGGCATGCTGGTCGTCGTGCTGATGCTGCTGGCCACCGGCGTGTTCGTCACGAACATGTTCGGCCAGTGGTGGGTGCGCCAGTACCACCAGCTGATGTCGCGCATCCCGATCGTCAAGTCGATCTACAACTCGGTGCGGCAGGTCTCGGACACGCTGTTCTCCAGCAGCGGCAACGCCTTCCGTGAGGCCGTGCTGGTGCAGTACCCGCACCAGGGCAGCTGGACCATCGCCTTCGTCACCGGCAAGCCCGGTGGCGAGGTCGCCCGCCAGCTCGACGGCGAGCACCTCAGCCTGTACGTGCCGACGACGCCGAACCCGACCTCGGGCTTCTTCCTGATCATGCCGCGGGCCAGTGTCCGGTCGCTGGGCATGAGCGTGGACGAGGCGCTGAAGTACATCATCTCGATGGGCGTCGTCGCGCCCCCGGACTCGGCCGCCCCGCGCCCGCGTCCGGAGGGGGCCGACCCCGATCGGGCGGGCTGAATGCCCGGCCCGGCATCCAGTCCTGAGGGCTGACCGCCCGCCCCCCCGACGGCCATCCGAACGATTTTTCTCCCGGCGCCGCTGCGCCGCCCGTGCACTGCAGACGCGTCGCGTCGGCTGCCGTGGCGCAGACCGCCGGACCCGCCGCAGCGCCGCGGCGGCCGACGGCCCGACCGTCGGCCTCCCGCGCCGCCGGCGCACTTCCCGCACGACGATTTCCGGAGCACACACATGCGCAGCAGCTATTGCGGCCAGGTCAGCGAAGCGCTGATGGGCCAGACCGTCACCCTCATGGGCTGGGCCCACCGTCGCCGCGACCACGGTGGCGTCATCTTCATCGACCTGCGTGACCGCGAAGGCCTGGTGCAGATCGTCTGTGATCCGGACCGTGCCGAGATGTTCAAGACGGCCGAGGGCGTGCGCAACGAGTTCTGCCTGAAGATCACCGGTCTGGTGCGGGGTCGGCCCGAGGGCACGCACAACGCCAACCTGGTCAGCGGCAAGGTCGAGGTGCTGTGCCATGAGCTGGAGGTGCTCAACGCCAGCGTCACGCCGCCGTTCCCGCTCGACGACGAGAACCTGTCGGAGACCACCCGCCTGACGCACCGCGTGCTGGACCTGCGCCGCCCGCAGATGCAGAAGAACCTGATGCTGCGCTACCGCGTGGCCATCGAGGTGCGCAAGTTCCTGGACGAGCAGGGTTTCGTCGACATCGAGACGCCGATGCTGACCAAGTCGACGCCCGAAGGCGCGCGCGACTACCTGGTGCCCAGCCGCGTGCACGACGGCGCGTTCTTCGCCCTGCCGCAGTCGCCGCAGCTGTTCAAGCAGCTGCTGATGGTCGCCGGCTTCGACCGTTACTACCAGATCACCAAGTGCTTCCGCGACGAGGATCTGCGCGCCGACCGCCAGCCCGAGTTCACCCAGATCGACCTGGAGACCAGCTTCCTCGACGAGCACGAGATCCGCGCCATCACCGAGGCGATGATCCGCACCGTCTTCCGCAAGACCCTGGGCCTGGAGCTGCCGGTCTATGCGGAGATGACCTATGCCGAGGCGATGTTCAAGTACGGCTCGGACAAGCCTGACCTGCGCGTCAAGCTGCAGTTCACCGAGCTGACCGACGTGATGAAGTCGGTGGACTTCAAGGTCTTCAGCGGCCCGGCCAACAATCCCAACGGCCGTGTCGTCGCGCTGCGCGTGCCCGGCGGCGCCGAGATGAGCCGCGGCGAGATCGACGCCTACACCGAGTTCGTCAAGATCTACGGCGCCAAGGGCCTGGCCTGGATCAAGGTCAACGACATGACCAAGGGCCGCGATGGCCTGCAGTCGCCGATCGTCAAGAACCTATCCGACGCCGCGCTGGAGCAGACGCTGGCCCGCACCGGCGCCTGCAACGGCGACCTGATCTTCTTCGGTGCCGACAAGGCCAAGGTGGTCAACGACGCCATCGGCGCGCTGCGCCTGAAGGTCGGCCACAGCGAGTTCGGCCGCAACAAGGGCCTGTTCGAGGACAAGTGGGCGCCGCTGTGGGTGGTCGACTTCCCGATGTTCGAGCACGACGAGGATGACGACCGCTGGGTCGCCGTCCACCACCCGTTCACCGCGCCCAAGGACGGCCATGAGGACTTCATGGTCACCGATCCGGGCAAGTGCGTGGCCAAGGCCTACGACATGGTGCTCAACGGCTGGGAGATTGGCGGCGGCTCGGTGCGGATTCACCGCGCCGACGTGCAGGCCAAGGTCTTCGACGCGCTGAAGATCAGCCCGGAAGAGCAGCGCATCAAGTTCGGCTTCCTGCTCGACGCGCTGCAGTACGGCGCGCCGCCGCACGGCGGTCTGGCCTTCGGCCTGGACCGCATCGCCACGCTGATGACCGGCGCCGAATCGATCCGCGACGTGATCGCCTTCCCGAAGACCCAGCGCGCCCAGTGCCTGCTGACCGGCGCGCCGAGCATGGTCGACGAGAAGCAGCTGCGCGAGCTGCACATCCGTCTGCGCAACGCGCAACCGGCGGCCTGATGTCGGCGCGCACCGATCCGGCGCGCCTGGACCACGAGGCCGGCCGGCGGCCGGCCACGCAGGACACCACGCGCATCGACGACACCCGCATCGCCGCTGTGCGGGCGCTGGTCTCGCCGGCCATGCTGCTGGAGGAGCTGCCGGCGCCGGCAGCCACCGAGGCCCTGGTCGAGTCCAGCCGCCAGGCCATCGGTGCGGCCCTGCACGGCCGTGATGACCGCCTGGTGGTGGTCGTCGGCCCCTGCAGCATCCACGACCGCGACCAGGCGCTGCACTACGCGCAGCTGCTCAAGCGCCAGGCCGAGGAGTTCGGTGACGCGCTGATCGTCGTGATGCGGGTGTACTTCGAGAAGCCGCGCACGACCGTCGGCTGGAAGGGCCTGATCAACGATCCGCGCCTGGACGGCAGCTTCCGCATCAACGAGGGCCTGCGCCTGGCGCGCCAGATCCTGCTCGACGTCAACGGCCTGGGCCTGCCCTGCGGCACCGAGTTCCTCGACCTGCTCAGCCCGCAGTACGTCAGCGACCTGATCGCCTGGGGCGCCATCGGCGCGCGCACGACCGAGAGCCAGAGCCACCGCCAGCTGGCCTCCGGCCTGAGCTGCCCGGTCGGCTTCAAGAACGGCACCGACGGCAGCGTGAAGGTCGCCGCCGATGCGGTGATGGCCAGCGCCGCGCCGCACAGCTTCATGGGCATGACCAAGATGGGCGTGGCCGCGATCTTCGAGACGCGCGGCAATGCCGACGGCCACATCATCCTGCGTGGCGGCAAGGCGCCGAACTACGACGCGGCCGCGGTCGAGTCGGCCTGCGCGGTGCTGCGCGCCGCCGGCCTGCCCGAGGCGGTGATGGTCGACTGCTCGCACGCCAACTCGGCCAAGCAGCACCGCCGTCAGATCGACGTCGCCGAGGATCTGGCGCGCCAGATCGAGGGCGGCGAGCGGCGGCTGGTCGGCGTGATGGTCGAGAGCCATCTGCACGAGGGCCGGCAGGACCAGCAGCCGGGCGTCGCGCTGCAGCCCGGTGTGTCGATCACCGATGCCTGCATCGGCTGGGACGACACGGTGCCGGTGCTGCGCCGCCTGGCCGCCGCCGTACGCGCGCGCCGCGCCGCGGCCTGATCCGGCGCAAGACCACGGCGGCCGGCGCGCGGCCCGCGCGCTGGCATCATCGGGGACGAGATCCGGGGGCCGGCGCGGTGCGCGCCTCCGGTGCCCGTGCCGGCGCCGTGCGTCGGTGCCGTCCGATCGTCCGATGATGTCCGACACGCCTGCTGCACCGCCCCCCTCGTCCGTCGTCTGCGCCGTCGCCGAGGCCGCGCCCGCCTCCGCCCCGTCCGCGCGCCCGCCCAAGATCCCCGAGAGCGTGCTGGTGGTGATCCACACCGCCGACCTGCAGGTGCTGCTGATCGAGCGCGCCGACCAGCCCGGCTACTGGCAGAGCGTGACCGGCAGCAAGGACCATCCGCACGAGGCGCTGATCGAGACCGCCCGCCGCGAGGTGGCCGAGGAGACCGGCATCGTCGTCGGCGCGCCCGGCATCCCGCCGCAGGCGCTGCGCGACTGGGGCCTGCGCAACGTCTACGAGATCTACCCGGTCTGGCGCCACCGCTACGCGCCGGGCGTCACCCACAACACCGAGCACGTGTTCGGCCTGCTGGTGCCGGCGGGCACGCCGGTGGTGCTGAGCCCGCGCGAGCACCTGCGCCACCAGTGGCTGCCCTGGCAGGCGGCGGCCGACCGCTGCTTCTCGCCCAGCAATGCCGAGGCGCTGTTGCACCTGCCGCGGCTGGCGGCCGGGTTGGCGCCCAGCGGCACCGGTGCGCTGCCGGAGGTCGGAGCGGCCGTCGCGCAGGGGCGGCGATGACCCTGCCGATCGCCCGCAGCACCGGCGCCGCGGCCGGTGTGCCGACCCTGCGCGTGGCCACCTACAACATCCACAAGGGCGTGCGCGGCGTGGGCCCCGCCCGGCGGCTGGAGATCCACAACCTGTGCCGTGGCGTGGCCGCGCTCGATGCCGACCTGGTCTGCCTGCAGGAGGTGCGGCTGTTCAACCACGGCGAGTCCCGGCGCTTCGCGCGCAGCCACCTGGGCTGGCCCGAGCAGGGTCAGGCCGAGTTCCTCGCCCCGCAGGGCTATGACAGCGCCTACCGCACCAATGCCCGCACCCGCGATGGCGAGCACGGCAACGCGCTGCTCTCGCGCTGGCCGCTGGGCGATGTCGTGCAGCACGACATCAGCGACCACCGCTTCGAGCAGCGCGGTCTGCTGCACGTGCCGGTGCGCTGGCAGGACCGCACGCTGCACGTGGTCGTCGTCCACTTCGGCCTGATCCACCGCAGCCGCGTGCGCCAGGTCGAGCGCCTGGCGCACTATCTGTCCGCGGTGGTGCCGGCCGGTGCCCCGCTGCTGGTGGCCGGCGACTTCAACGACTGGAGCGAGCGGCTGGATGCGCCGATGGCCACTGCCGGTCTGGCGCGCGCGCTGGACCACGGCGGTGAGCGGGCCCAGCGCACCTTTCCCAGCCGGCTGCCGGTCTTCGCGCTCGACCGCGTCTATGTGCGTGGCCTGCGCTGCGTGGCCGCCCAGGTGCCGCGCCACGGCAGCTGGGCCCGTCTGTCCGACCATCTGCCGCTGGTGGTCGAGTTGCGGCCGACATGAGCGGGCAGGGGCCGCCACCGGGGGCGTCTCCGGCCGAGGAGGCACCGGTGCTGCGCGGCGGCAACCGGCTGGCGCTGCTGCGGGGTGGGCAGATGCTGTTCCCGGCCATGGTCGAGGCGATCGGGCAGGCGCGCCACAGCGTCTGGGTGGCCAGCTACATCGTGCACACCGACCCTGCGGCCGAATCGGTGGCGCAGGCGCTGGCGGCGGCCGCACGGCGCGGCGTGCAGGTGCGCGTGGTCGTCGATGGTTTCGGCAGCCTCGCCGGCCTGCCCGTGTGGCGGCGCTGGCTCGAGCCGGCCGGTGTCGCGCTGGCCGTGTTCCGGCCGCTGGACCGCTGGTGGCGTCTGCTGCATCCGGGCCAGTTGCGGCGCCTGCACCAGAAGCTCTGCGTGGTCGATGCCGATGCCGATGCCGATGTCCGCGGCGGCTCGGGGATCGGCTTCGTCGGTGGCATCAACCTGATCGACGATTGCCATGACCTCAACCACGGCTGGGCCAGCCAGCCGCGGCTGGACTTCGCGGTGCGCGTCGAGGGCCCCCTGGTGGCCGACATCGCCCAGGCCGTGCAGGCGGTGTGGACGCGCGCCGCGCTGGGCCAGGAATGGCGGACCGAGCTCAGCGCGCTGCTGCGCAGCAACGCCCCGCTGAACCGCCTGCGCGGGCTGGCCGCGGCCATGCGCGCGGCGCGTGGCGGCCCGGTGCCGCCGGCGGCCGACGCGCCACTGGCGCCGGTGCGCGCGGCCTTCCTGATGCGCGACAACCTGCGCCGCCGGCGCGTGATCGAGCAGGCCTATGTCCGGGCCATCTCGCAGGCGCGTGACCGCGTCCTCATCGTCTGCCCCTACTTCTACCCTGGCCAGCTGTTCCGTCGTGCCTTGTGCCGCGCGGCCCGGCGCGGTGTGCGGGTGCGCCTGCTGCTGCAGGGCAAGGTCGACTACCGTCTCGCGGCCCTGGCCGCCCGGGTGCTCTACGACGAGCTGCGTGGCGCCGGGGTCGAGATCCACGAGTACACCCCGGCCTGGCTGCATGCCAAGGTGGCGCTGGTCGATGACGATTGGGCGACGGTGGGCAGCAGCAACATCGACCCGCTGTCCTTGCTGCTGAACCTGGAGGCCAATGTGGTGGTGCGCGAGCCCGCGTTCACCGACGAGCTGGCCCGGGCCTGCGAGGCCGCCATCGCCGAGGCCACCCCGGTGGCGCGCACGCCGTTGCAGCCCGGTCTGCGGGGTCTGCTGCAACGGGGCTTCGTCGCCTGGCTGGCCCACTGGTTCCTGCGCGTGGCCGGCATGAGCGGGCGTTACTGATCCCGCGTCCGACAGGCCGCGACACCGGACACGCGCATGACACAGCCGATGGCACAGGACGATCTGGTCGTGTGGCGGCCCGAAGGGCTGTACTGCCCGGCCGGCGACTTCCACATCGACCCCTGGCGCCCGGTCGACCGGGCCGTGCTGACCCATGCCCACGCCGACCACGCGCGGGCTGGCCACCGCCACGTGCTGGCCAGTGCACCGAGCGAGCACGTGCTGCGGGCGCGGCTGGGTGCGCAGCTGCCGCTGCAGACGCTGGCCTATGGCGAGGTGGTCGAGCACCGTGGCGTGCGACTGAGCCTGCATCCGGCGGGCCATGTTCTCGGCTCGGCCCAGGTGCGGCTGGAGGCGGGCGGGCAGGTCTGGGTCGCCTCCGGCGACTACCTGCTGAGCGCCCACGACGAGGCCCAGCCGACCTGCGCGCCGTTCGAGCCCGTGCGCTGTGACGTCTTCATCACCGAATCGACCTTCGGCCTGCCGGTCTACCGCTGGGCACCGCAGGCCGAGACGGCCGCACAGATCCATGCCTGGTGGGCGGCCAATGCCGTGCAGGGCCGGCCCAGCCTGCTGCTGGGCTACAGCTTCGGCAAGGCGCAGCGCCTGCTGGCCGCACTGGATCCGGCCATCGGTCCGATCCGCGTGCATGAGGCCGTGGCGACGATGAACGCCGCCTGCCGCGCCGGCGGCATGGTGCTGCCCGAGGCGCCGGTGCTGCCCGCGCGCCCCGACCGTCGGGCGCTGGCGGGGGCCCTGTTGCTGGCGCCACCGGCCCTGCAGGACAGCGCCTGGTCGCGTCGGCTCGGGGATCCGGCGGTGGCCTTCGCCTCGGGCTGGATGGCGGTGCGCGGCCAGCGCCGGCGACGCGGGGTGGACCGCGGCTTCGTGCTCAGCGACCATGCCGACTGGCCGGGCCTGCAGCGCGCCATCCGCGCCACCGGTGCGTCGCGCGTCATCGTCACCCACGGCTACGAGGCCGAGCTGGTGCGCTGGCTGCAGTCGCAGGGCCTGCAGGCCGCCAGCTTCGGCGCCGTGGGCTGGAGCGAGGACGCGCAGGACGACGCGCTGGCCGTACCGGCGGTCGCGGCCGCTGCGCACACCCTCCTGCCGCCGACCGCCTGATGCGCCGCTTCGCCGCCCTCCATGCCGAGCTCGATGCCCGCCCCGGCACCGAGGACAAGCTCATCGCCTTGCAGGCCTATCTGGCCGACACCCCGCCCGCCGATGCGGCCTGGGCCGTCTGGCTGCTGGCCGGCGGGCGCCAGCCGCGGGCGGTCGGCACGCGCGTGCTGCGCGCCGCCGCCGCCGAGGCCGCCGCGATCCCCGACTGGTTGTTCGAGGCCAGCTACGAGGCCGTCGGTGATCTGGCCGAAACGGTGGCGCTGCTGCTGCCCGATCCGGCCCCCGCCGCGATCGAGGATCTGCCGCTGGCCGAATGGATGGGCCGGCGTCTGCCGCAGCTGCGCGCGGCCTCGCCGGCCGAGCGCCACGTGCGGCTGCTGCAGTGGTGGCGCACGCTGCCGCGCGAGGGCCGCTTCGTGCTGATCAAGCTGATCGGCGGCGGCTTTCGCGTCGGGGTCAGCCGCCTGCTCGTGCAGCGGGCGCTGGCCCGGCACGCGGGGCTGGACCCGGCCTGGATCGCCCAGCGCATGGTCGGCTGGACCGATGCCCGCCACCCGCCCGATGCGGCTGCGCTGCGGCGACTGCTGGCGCCGCCCGAGGCGGGCGAGTCCGGGCGCGGTACGCCGCAGGCCGACGGATCGGCCGATCTGCGGCCCTGGCCGTTCTTCCTCGCGGCGCCCTTGCAGCTGCCCGACGAGACGCCGCCGCCGGCCACCGCGGCCGACGGGCGCGCCGCCGAGCCCGCGGATGCCCTCGCCGCGACCGCGCGCATCGAGGCGCTGGCGCAGCGGCTGGGCCCGCTCATCCACTGGCTGGTCGAATGGAAGTACGACGGCATCCGTGCCCAGCTGGTGCGGCGCGGCGGGCTGAGCGCCCTGTGGTCGCGCGGCGAGGAACTGGTCAGCGACGCCTTTCCGGACGTGCTCGACTGGGCGCGCGCCCTGCCACCGGATCTCGTGCTGGATGGTGAGCTGCTGGTCTGGCCGGCCGGGCAGCCTCACCCATCGTCGTTCCAGTGCCTGCAGCGGCGGCTCCAGCGTCAGCATCCGGGCGCCCGCCTGCTGGCCGAGGCCCCGGTCTGCTTCGTCGCCTACGACCTGCTGGAGGAGGGGGGCGCCGATCGCCGAGGCTGGCCGCTGGCGCAGCGTCGGGCCCGGTTGGAGGCCGTGCTGGCCCCGGTGCCTCCGGCCGGCCGACGCGAGCCGGACCTGGTCGATCTGGCCTGGGCTGCTGATGCCGATGCCGGAGTCGGGGCCGGTGCCGATGCGCTGATCGCGGCCGTCGGGGCGCCGCTGTGCTCGCCGCGCCTGCCCGTGGCCGATGCCGCCGCGCTGTGCGACTGGCGGGCCCGTGCGCCGGCCCACGGTGTCGAGGGACTGATGCTCAAGCCGCTGGATGCGCCCTATGGCAGCGGCCGGCTGCTCGGCCCCGGGGCCTGGCTGAAGTGGAAGGTGCAAGCGATGAGCTTCGACCTGGTGCTGGTCCATGCCCAGGCCGGGCACGGCCGGCGCGCGGGCTTGCACACCGACTGCACATTCGCCTGCTGGAGCCGCCGCCCGCACGATGCGGCCGAGGCGCAGGCGGTGCTCCAGGCCATCGCCGAGCGCCGACCGCCCCCGAGTGATCCCGAGGCGCTGCGACTGCTGCCCTGCACCAAGGCCTATTCGGGCCTCGACGACGCGACCTTCCGCCGGCTCGATGCCGAGATCCGGCGTCAGACCCTGGAGCGCCACGGCCCGGTGCGCAGCCTGCGGCCGACGCTGATGCTGGAGCTGGCCTGCGAGGGCGTGCAGCGCAGCAGCCGGCACCGCAGCGGCATCGCACTGCGCTTTCCGCGCATGTTGCGCATCCGCGACGACAAGCCGCTGCACGACGCCACGACCCTGGACGAGCTCCAGTCCGTCGCCGATCGCCGGCCCGCGGGCGTGACCCGGTCTTGATGAGGATTAGGGGGCGTCCGCCCACTGTCTGTGCTGTGCAAGCGGGTACGCGCTGACGTATCCTGCGGTCAAGGGGTGGACGCAGTCCGCGCCGATCGTGTGGTGTGTTTTCCGGTTTCCGGTACTACAGTCCCACGTTTTCGCGCCTGTCGCAGCGAGTGTGAATTCCTTACACTCAAGTCTGGCGCGCGCACACCCAGCCCGGGCATCAACCGGCAACCACGTGAAACAGAGCACGATCTTCGCGGCGTCGGTGCTGTGGCGTCGCAAGCCGGCATCGATGCTGGTGACCGACCCGGAAATCGAACTGCTGCCCGATGGGCAGCCCGGGCCGCGCCGCTTCAAGATCAAGACCGTCGACAGCGATGACCGCCGACGTCTGGTCGATCAGCTCTTGTCCACCCGCTACGGCTGGCGCGGCTACAAGGAAGTGCAGCTGCCGACCGACCGCTCGGTCTTCAAGTTCTCGCTCGCCGCGGTCGAGGACGAGGTCACGATCGGCAGCATCACCGTCTCCTTCGACGGTGGCCCCGAGGGGCTGACCGCCGACCAGACCTTCCGCGACAAGGTCGACGAGTTGCGCAGCCAGGGGCGTCGTGTCTGCGAGTTCGTCCGTCTGGCCGTCGATCCGACCGTCGGCACCAAGCGCGTGCTGGCCGCGCTGTTCCACATCGCCTACATCGTGGCCCACCGGGTACGGCGCTACGACATGCTGTTGATCGAGGTCAACCCGCGCCATGTCGCCTACTACCGCCGCATGCTGGGCTTCAAGGTCGTCGCGCCCGAGCGGCCCAATGCCTCGGTCAATGCGCCGGCCGTGCTGCTGGGTGTCGATTTCGAGTACGTGAAGGCGCAGATCGGCGAGTTCGCCGGTCAGCCCGAGCGGATGTCGGTCGAGCGTTCGCTCTATCCGGCCTCGTTCTCGTTGCACGAGGAAGCGGCCATCATCGCCCGCATGCTCGAAAAGCAGGACATGCTCGACCGCAAGCGTGCGGCCGGTGGTGCCGGGCCTGGTCCGGGCCAGCGCCCGCCGACCCCGCCCTCGGACTTCTACCCGTCCGACATCCTCTCCTGAGCACGCTGCCCGCCGAGGCGGGGGCAGGGCCCGGGCGCATGCAATCGGGCCGGTGGGCCCCGTGACGGGGCCATGATGTGCGGTGTGGCGCCCCCGGCAGGAATCGAACCTGCATCTGAGACTTAGGAGGTCCCCGTTCTATCCATTGAACTACGGCGGCACACGGGCAGCCGTGGATTGTGGCATGAGCCCGGGGCTCTCCTCTACCAGCGCCAGGTCCAGATCGCGTCCAGCGCGTTCTCCTCGCCGCTGCTGGCGCGCAACGTGAAACGCTGGGCGACGCGGTAGATCAGCTGCCAGGTGCCGGTGGTGGCGTTCACACTGCGTTCGTAGCCGAGGTACCAGCGTCGCGAGAGCTGGCGGCCCAGGCTGACCACGGTCTCGCGCACCGTGCCCTCGGTCTGGCGCAGCGAGAAGTCGGTGATGCCCAGCGCCCCCAGCAGCTCGTCGGTCGGCGCCTTGGCGCTGTCCTCGCCGGCCAGCAGGGCGAGTGCGGCCCGCTGCAGCAAGGCGGTGTCGGCCCGGCCCAGGCCCTCGGGCGCGCGGCCCAGCACCAGCCACGACAGCTTCTCGTACTCGGTCATCTCCGGCTCGCTGAACAGGCGCACGCGCGGGTTCTGCGCCAGGCCGCCGATGGCCACGCCGACGACCACGTCGAGGTTGGGCCGGGTGGCCTGGATGTCCAGCCGCGGGTTGTCCGTCGCGCCGGTGAAGGTGATGTCGCCGCGCTCCAGGTCCAGCTGCTGGCCGTAGGCGGCGTAGCGCCCGCCGTCGGCGCGCAGGGTCCCGGCCAGGGCCAGGCGGCCCTGCGGGTTGCTCACCTGCAGCACGCCCCGCAGCGTGGTGTCCACGCCGCGGCCGCGCAGCTGCAGCTGTTCGCCCAGATCGACCGCCAGCCGGATGCTGCTGTGGCGCAACAGGCCGCCGCTGGCGGCCGGTGCCGGCTCTTCATCGTCGAGCGTGCGGCCGGGCGTCTCGGGCCGGCGCACCCGCACGTCGGCGTCCAGGCTGGGCGCGCCTGACTGGCTGATGTCGATCAGCCCCTCGTCGACGACGATGTCGCCGGTGACGGTCAGCGCCTGGCGGTCGAGCACCGCGCTGGCCTCGCCGCTGGCGACGATGCGGCGGTCGATGCGGCCGAGGGCGCGGAAGCGCTCGGCCGCCAGCTTCAGCCGCAGCTGCGGTTGTTCACCGAAGCTGGCGTCGCCGCTCAGCCGCAGCCGGCCATCGCCGCCGCGGAAGCTGAAGTGGCCGATGCGGGCCTGTTCGCCGGTCAGCGTGGCCTCCAGATCACCGTCGGTCAGGTTGACGCCCTGCAGCACGTTGCGCACCGACAGCTGGCGTCCGCTCATCTCGCCGCGCACCTGGGGGGCGCCGTAGGTGCCGCCGAAGTAGGCGGTGGTCCTCAGTTGTCCGGCCAGGCGCCAGCCGGGCGGCGCCCAGGCGGACCAGACGCCGATGTGGTCGACCCAGGCCTGCAGCACGCCGTCCAGCGGGGCGTCGGCCGTCGGCCAGCGGCTGCCGGGTGCGCCGCGCAGCACCTGGGCGCCGGTGATGGTGCCCAGGTTGCGGCCGCTCAGACCCTGGGCGAAGGTCCAGGTGCCGCCCTCGGCGGCCAGGCGCAGGCGCAGTTCGTCCAGGCCCAGGCCCTGGGTGTTGCCCAGATCGTCGGTCAGCGTCAGGTCGCCGCCCAGGCGCTGCAGCGCGACCTCGACGCGCAGATCCTCGCCGCCCGCGTCGCGCACGTCGAAGCTGCCGCCCACGCGCAGGCTGCCGCCCCAGCCGGTCTGCGGCTGCAGCCGGGCCAGCCATTGCGAGACGTCGATCGTCTCCAGCGTGCCCTGCAGCTGCAGCAGGCCGGGGGCCGCCTGCCAGCGCGCCTGTTGCCAGGCCAGGGCGGTGGTCAACAGGCGCAGTCGGCCCGGCGCGAGCTCGGCGGCGGCCAGCGCACCGTCGGGCGTGAAGCGCAGCTGGCCGCTCAGACCCTGGGCGTCGGCCCAGGCGCGCACGCGCTGGCGGGCCTCATCGCGGGCGCCACCCTGCAGTTGCAGGTCCTGGACCTGCCAGCGACCGCCGCCGTCGCGCTCCGGGCTCCACTGGCCGCGGGCCTGCAGGCTCAGCCGCGTGCCCTGGCCGGGCGCGCCCAGCACGCTGCGGCTCCAGGCCGGTGGCTTGAGCGGGCTGTCGACGATCAGGCTCAGCCGGTGCTCGCGCAGACGGCCGCTGGCCTGTGCATCGAGGCGCTCGAAGGTCTGGCCCTGCAGCTGTACCGCGCTGGCCTGCAGCGTCAGCTCCAGCGGCGCGTCCAGGCTGTCGCCGGTGTGCCAGCGGCTCTGGGCCTGGCCGATCTGCAGCGCCGGGGACTGCAGATCGCGCAGCTGGAGTTCACCACCGGTGCGCAGCGCGGGCCAGCGGCCGGTCACCGACAGGCGGGCCTGGCCCGTGCCGGCCGTCGGCCACCACGGCAGCAGGCCGGGCGCCAGTTCACCGGCGAGCTCGCGCAGCGGGGCGAGTGCGGGCAGCGCGTCGAGATCGGCGCGCGCCTGCCAGCGGTCGTCTTCGGCCCGTGCCGCGTGGCGTCCGACGATCTCCAGCCGGTTGCCGGCGATGTGGGCGGTGGCCTCGACGTCGGCCGCCGTGCGGCCATGGTCGAGCGACGCCGAGAGGTCGAGCGGGACGCCCGCGAGCAGGCTGCGGTTCATCCGCAGCCGGGCCTGTCCGTGCAGGGCCTGCAGGGTGTGGGTCAAGGTGCGGGGTGAGGGGCTGTCGGCGGCCGTGGCCGTCGGCGGACGCCAGCGCAGATCGGCATCCAGCTGCGCGTTCAGCCGGTGCGGGCCGCGACGCCAGACCGTGCCCTGGCCGCCTTTCCACCAGGGCAGCGGGTCGAAGTCCTCCAGCGCCGCCTGGGTGCGCAGATCCCAGCCACCCGCCTCCCGGCGCAGCCGGCCTTGCAGCCGGGCGGACGCGTGACCGGCGCGGGCCAGGGCTTCACGCAGCTCCAGCTGGCGCGCGTCGGCCTCGGCCTGCAGGCGCAGTTGCACCGGCAAGCCGCTGCCGTCCAGCGCCCGGCCGTCGAGCGTGGCCTGCAGCTGCAGCCGCGGTGACGGGGCGGTGCCCGCCGGCTTGCCGGCCGCCGGTGTGCCCGGCAGCGTGACGCCGCTCAGGCGCAGCGTCAGCGGGCCGCTGATCTCGAGCGCGGCGGCGTCCTGGTGCAGCCGTGCCGGTTGCAGCTGCTGCAGGGCGATGTCCAGGGCCAGGCGATCGCCGAGCCAGCGGCCCTGGCCGCGCGCACGGCCGGCCGGCTGCCGGCCGTCATGCAGCTGGATGTCGAAGGCCTCGACCTCGAGCTGGTCGCGCTGGTCGGCACGGCCCTGCAGCACGATGCGGGCCTGGCGCAGAGGCAGCGCGCCCTGGTCGAGCCGGCCCGCTGCGGCGTTGTCCAGTGCCACACGCAGCTGCACCGGGACCTGCAGGCCGCGGCTGTCGACGCGGGCGTCGATGTCCAGCTGGGTGCGCGGCCAGCCGGCACGCAGCGCCGACAGGTCCAGCTGCCGGCTGTCCAGCCGCAGGGCCGCCAGGGGCCAGGCGGCCAGGGGCTCCAGCGTGGCTTCCGCCTGCAGGCCCAGTGCCGGCGCGTCCGCACGCAGGCCCGGCGGTCGCAGGTCCTGCAGGCGTGCGCGGGCCTGCAGGCGGGCCAGCGGGCCGTCGAGCGCCAGCGTCGCGTGCCAGTGCGGGCCGAGGTCCGGCCGCCGGGCGCTGGCGCCACTGCCCCCGCTCGTCGCCACGGCCGGGCCCGCCGCGGTGCCGGCTCCGTCCGGCGTGGCCGTGGTGGGGGCGGTGGCGGCGGTGGGTGCGGGCCGGAGCTGCAGCTGCAGGGCCAGCGGCAGGGGGGCGTCGGTCCCCAGCGTGCCATCGGCCTCCAGCACGAAGGCGTCGATGCGGGCCGTCAGGTGCGTGAGCCGGTGACGCTGGCCGGCCTGTTCGCCGATCGTCAGCGACAGCTTCAGGTCCTGCACCGGTGGCAGCGTGTCGATGTCCAGGCGGGCGATGTGCACCGGCAGCGCCTGGCCGCGCAGCGGCAGCCGCAGCGTTGGCGGCAGGCTCGGAGGCTGGCCGTCGCCGGGGCCGCTGCGCCAGGCCAGGCGGCCCAGCGTCAGACGGGTCCAGTGCAGCTGCAACCAGGCATCGGGGTCCGCGGCCGCGGTCGGCCGGGCCGCGCGCAGGCCGTCGAGGGCCAGTTGCTCGATCTCCAGCCGCGGGCCGTCGCCGGTCCGCTGCCACTGCAGCCGGGCGATGCGCAGCCGGCCTTCGCCCAGCGTGCCTTCGACGCCCTCGACCTGGACCCCGGGCAGCCGCTCCAGCAGCAGCGGCAGCGTCCGGGGCACGAACAGCAGCGCCCAGCCCGCGGCCACGGGCAGACCGACCAGCAGCGCCAGCCAGGCCAGCAGCGACAGCGCCCGCGGCCAGCGCCGGCTCCGGCCGCTTCCGGCCGTGGCGGCATGCGCGGCGGAAGACGGATCGGTGGCCGCCGGTGGGGCGCCTTCAGACAGGCCGGCGACGGCCTCGTCGGGCCGGGTTTCGGGGGCTGCGCCCTCGGGCGTGGGGGCGGACGGGTCGGGTACGGCAGGATTCACGCGGATGGACGGCGGTGGGCCGCGCGCTCAGTAGGTGATGCCCAGGGACAGGTGCAGGCGGGCGCGCCGGAGCTCCTCGGCATAGGCCCAGTCCACGCGCAGCGGGCCCAGCGGACTGCGCCAACGCACGCCCACGCCCCAGCCGACGGCCGGCGTGTAGCGGCTCCAGCTGTCGACGGCGCGACCGGCATCGACGAACACCGCGCCCCAGACCGAGGGCAGGCGGGCCGACACCGGCCGCGCCAGCTCCAGGCTGGCCGTCAGCAGCTGCATGCCGCTGTGGATCGTGCCGTCGCTGTCGGTCGGTGCCAGCTCGCGGTAGCCGTAGCCGCGGACCGATTCGTCGCCGCCGGCGCGAAAGCCCAGCGCATCGGGCACCACCACGTCGCCGCGCTTGATCACCTCGCCGGCCTCCAGCCGGGCCTGGCCGTACCAGCTGGCCCCCAGCGGCAGGTAGCCGATCGCCCGGGCATACAGGCGGGTGAAGGGGCCGTTGCCGCCGTCACGGCTGAAGGCCAGGCCGGCGCCGCCCTGCAGCGACAGCGCGATGCCGCGCGTGGGCAGCAGCACGCTGTCGAGCTCACGCCAGACCAGGTGGTAGTTGCCGCTGACGGCGGTCGCGGTCTCCACCGACAGCGCGTCGGATTGCCGCGAGCGCAGCCATTCGAGGAAGTACAACCGTTCCCAGCGCTGGGTGTCCTGGGTGCGGCCCAGCCGCAGGCGCTGCGACAGCACGACGTCGCTGTCCGAGCGCTCGCGGGCGATCTGCACGCCGATCAGCTCGCGGTAGAAGTCCTCGCCCGGATGGGTGTAGAAGTCGCCGCTCCAGGCTTGGCTGTCGACGCCCCACTGCAGCTTGTTGTAGGCGGTCACGGCCCAGCCGAACGGTCGGCGGTGGGTCAGCTCGGCCGAGGTGCGGGCACCACTGCCGCTGCTGTAGCCCAGGCCCAGCGTCAGCTGGCGCAGTGCCGATTCGCCGACGCTCACCAGCACCGGCGTGTCGTCGGCCCGTGCCGGATCCGGCTCGAAGCTGACGGTGGCGCGGTCGAACAGGCCGGCCTTCTGCAGCCGCTCCTGGTAGTCGAGCAGCCGGGCCTCGGTCAGCGCGGCGCCGGGGCCGAAGCCGGCGAGGTGGCGCACCGTCTCCTCGTCATGCGCCTGCAGGCCCTGGATGCGCAGCGCCCCGGCCAGGTACAGCGGGCCGCTGTCGAGGCGCACGCTCAGGCGGGCCTCGTGGGCGGTGGTGTCGACATCGGCCAGGCTGTCCTCGATGCGGGTCGAGGCATAGCCTTCCGCACGCAGACGGGCCAGCAGCAGCTGCTTGGCCGTCGCCCAGCGGGCGTTGACCAGCGGCTCGCCGATCAGCGCGCGGGCCTGGGCCTGCAGTGCGTCGCGCACGGCCAGGGCCTGTGGATCGCCGCGCGCGATGGCGCTGGCCAGCGCGCCGCTCCAGTCGAGATCGAACGCGGCGATGCGGGTGCGGGCACCGGGCTCGACCGTCACCCGCACCCGCGGCGGTACGCCGGTTTCCCGCCGGACCCGCACCTCGGCGTCGAAGTAGCCCTCGGTCTGCAGCAGCTCGCGGGCCTGGTCCGGTGCGGCGCCGATCAGGCGCGACCACTCGTTGTCGTCGGGCAGCTCGTCGGCACGCAGGCGCTGCAGCCGGGCCAGATCCAGATGACGGGCCAGCAGGGTGCGCGCGGCCTCGTCCGGCGCATCGACCACCAGCTCGACGGCGAGGGCCGCCGGGCCCTGCGATGCGTCCGACGCGGCGCTGTCCTGCGCGCCGGTGGCCGCCGTGGCCGCCGGACGCCCGGGCCAGGCGGCGCAGCCACCCAGGGCCAGGCTCAGGATCAGCGCCAGACCCGCGAGCGCCGGTGGCGTGGCCGGCCCGTCCGGCCGTCGGTGTGCGCAGGCAGCGTCCACGGTGCGGCTCACCGCCCCAGCAGCCGCATCGCCTGGTCCAGTCCGGACAGCGTCAGCGGCACCATGCGCTCGTGCACCATCTGGCGCACCAGCGTCACGCTCTGGCGGTAGGCCCACAGGGCCTGTGGCTCGGGATTGATCCACACGTGTCTCGGGAAGGTCTCGGTCAGTCGCTCGATCCAGCGCGCGCCGGGCTCGGGGTTGTGGTGTTCGACGCTGCCGCCGGGCTGCAGGATCTCGTACGGGCTCATCGTCGCATCGCCGACGAAGACCAGCCGCCAGTCGCGGTTGTAGCGGTGCAGCAGGTCGGCCGTCGGCGTGGTCTCGGTGCGCCGGCGCCGGTTGTCCTTCCAGACCCGCTCGTAGACGCAGTTGTGAAAGTAGAAGAATTCCAGGTGCTTGAACTCGCTGCGCGCGGCCGAGAACAGCTCCTGCACCCGCTGCACGTGGTCGTCCATCGTGCCGCCGACGTCCATCAGCAGCAGCACCTTGACCTGGTTGCGGCGCTCGGGCCGCAGCCGCAGGTCGAGCAGGCCGGCATTGGCCGCGGTGGCGTGCAAGGTGCCGTCGAGGTCGAGTTCGGTGGCCTCGCCCTGGCGGGCGAAGCGCCGCAGCCGCCGCAGCGCGACCTTGATCTGCCGCGTGTCGAGCTCGACGTCGTCGGCATAGTCCTGGAACGCGCGCTCGTCCCAGACCTTGACCGCGCTGCGTTTGCGGCCGGTGGGCTGGCCGATGCGGATGCCGCGCGGGTTCTCGCCGAAGGCGCCGAAGGGGCTGCTGCCGCCGGTGCCGATCCATTTGCTGCCGCCCTCGTGGCGCTCGCGCTGCTCGGCCAGGCGTTCGGCCAGCGTGCGCATCAGCGTGTCCCAGTCGAGGGCCTGCAGCTGCGCGCGTTCCTCGGCGCTGAGCAGGCGTTCCAGGCCGCGGCGCAGCCAGTCCTCGGGCAGGCCGGGCCGCGCCGGATCGGTGGCCGCCTGCACGCCGCGCCACCACTGTCCGAAGGCCTGGTCGTAGCGGTCGTACAGCGCCTCGTCCTTGACCAGGGCCAGCCGGCCCCACTGGTAGAAGCCGTCGACATCCAGCGGCACCACGCCCTGGCGCAGGCCGTCGAGCAGGGTCAGGTACTCGCGCACCGACACCGGCAGGCGGGCCTGGCGCAGCGTGAGAAGGAAGTCGATCAGCATGGGGCGTGCGGCTTCGGCGCGGATGCGCTCGATTCTCGCCCAACGGGCGTCTGCCGCAGGGTGCGGGCCGCGAGTCTGCCCGCGGACATCCTTGTCATCGGCCTTGATACAGTGTCAGCCGGGAGGATGAGCCAGCGCCCGGTGACGATGACGTCCCGGTCAGCCGGCCACGGACCATGCAATTTCTGACTCAATCGCCGAGCCTGCACAGCATCCAGCTGTTCTGGTCGGTCATCAGCCTGACGTTCCTGCTGTGCGGTGCGGGCTGGGCTGCGGTGGCCAGGCCATCGCAGCCGGACCGTGCCGCACTGAAACACTGGTCGCTGCTCTCCATCTGTCTGGCGGCCGGGTTCTTCACGCAGCTGTGGATCGGCTTCGCCGTGGCGTCGCCGGTCGAGGCCGCCATCCCGATCGCGTGCAACGTGTTCCTGATGTGCGGCATCTGCCAGCTGCGCTCCGGATTGATCCGGTTCGCGGGCCGGGTGCCGGAGCGCGGGTCGGTGCTGGTCCCCGTGGGCTTGACGCTGGCGGTCGGCGTGCTGGCGGAAAGCCTGTCCTCGGTCCGTCTGCGCATCGGTGCGAATTCCGTGCTGATGGCCGTCATGTTCATCCTGTGCTCGATCCAGGTCTGGCGTGTCGGCGGTGCGGGCGTCGGGCGCCGGGCCATCCGGGCCCTGGTGATCGCGCAGGTCCTGTTCGTGGCGACGCTGATCGGCCGGGTCGTGACGGTGGTGATGGCGCCGGCAGGGGCCGGCGTCGAGACACCGCCCCTGGCCTGGATGAACTTCGTCCTGGGCGGCGTGGTTCTGGTCGTCAATGTGATGCTGCAGATCGGGCTGGTCGGTCTGCTGGTCGGCCGCATGGCCGGTCGCCTGGAGCGGCAGGCCGAACAGGACAGCCTGACCGGCCTGCTGAACCGCCACGGTGCCCAGGCCCGTCTGGAGGCCTGGGCCGAGGCCTGCGCCGCCGCATCGCCAGGCGAGGCGCCGTTGGGGGCGATCCTGCTGATCGACCTCGATCACTTCAAGCGCATCAACGACAGCTTCGGCCATCGGGCCGGTGACGCCGCCTTGCGCCATGCCGCCGAGCGGCTGCGCGCGGTGCTGGATCCGTCCGTGATGCTGGCCCGTTGGGGCGGTGAGGAACTGCTGGCGCTGCTGCCGGCCCAGTCCGAGCCCCAGGCGCTGGGGCGGGCCGAGTCCTGCTGTGCCGCCCTGCGTGAGGCGCCGTTGCGGTGGAACGACCGCCCGGTGGCGCTGGCGGTCAGCATCGGCGTGGCGGAATGGAACCGTCGGCACGACGACCTGGCCCGCGTGCTCGAACGGGCCGACCAGGCCATGTATGCCGCCAAGCGCGCCGGTCGTGACCGGGCCTGTGCCGCCCGTCAGGTCCTGGCGGATCCGGTCGCGGCCTGAGCCCCTGCGGGGCGCCGTGACGCGCTGACGGGGCCGTTCAGCGCGGCCGTGCCAGCTGGTGGTCCAGATGGGCGCGCACCACCGGCCACTCGGCCGCGGTGATGCTGTAGACGGCGGTGTCGCGCAGCGTGCCGTTGGGGCTGCGCTGGTGGGCCCGCAGCATGCCGTCGAGCTGGGCGCCCAGGCGCTCGATCGCACGCCGGCTCTGGGTGTTCAGCCGGTGGGTGCGGAACTCGACCGCGATGCAGTCGAGCTGCTCGAAGGCGTGGCCCAGCAGCAGGCGCTTGGCATTGGTGTTCAGGCCGCTGCGCTGCACCCGCTGCGCGTACCAGGTCGAGCCGATCTCCACGCGCTGGTTCGCCGCATCGACGTTCATGTAGCTGGTCATGCCGACCGGCACACCGTCGGCGTCGCAGACGGTGAAGGGCAGCATCGCGCCGCGTTCGAGCAGGCCCAGCCGGCGCTCGATCTCGGCGGCCATGCCCTCGGGCTGCGGCACGGCGGTGTACCAGAGCTGCCACAGCGCGCCGTCGCGTGCGGCCTCGGCCAGCGCGCCGGCATGTTCGCGCGCCAGCGGCAGCAGGTGCACATGGGGGCCGGTCAGCGTGACCGGGGTGCAGATCGGGGGCAGGGCGGACATCGTGCGGCGGGGCGGTGGCAGGACGGGATGGGGCAGCGGGCGCGGTGGGCGGGCCGCCCGGCGGGGGTCTCAGCGGTGCTGGCGCTGCATCTGCACCAGCTTCTCGAACAGGTTGAGATCCTGTTCGTTCTTCAGCAGCGCACCGACCAGCGGCGGCACGGCCACCTGCTCGGCCGGCGTGTGCAGCACCTCGACCGGGATGTCCTCGGACACCAGCAGGCGGATCCAGTCCAGCAGCTCCGAGGTCGAGGGCTTCTTCTTGAGCCCCGGCAGCTGGCGCACGTCGTGGAAGGACTTCAAGGCCGCGGCCAGCAGCGCCGGCTTCAGGCCGGGGAAGTGCAGCTCGACGATGCGCTGCAGCGTGGCCGCATCGGGGAACCGGATGTAGTGGAAGAAGCAGCGGCGCAGGAAGGCGTCGGGCAGCTCCTTCTCGTTGTTGCTGGTGATGATGACCAGCGGCCGGTGGCGCGCGCGGATGGTCTCGCGCGTCTCGTAGCAGTGGAACTCCATGCGGTCGAGTTCCCGCAGCAGGTCGTTCGGGAACTCGATGTCGGCCTTGTCGACCTCGTCGATCAGCAGCACCTGCGGCGTCTCGGCGGTGAAGGCCTGCCAAAGCACGCCCTGCACGATGTAGTGGCGGATGTCGGTGACCCGCGGATCGCCGAGCTGGCTGTCGCGCAGGCGGCTGACCGCGTCGTACTCGTAGAGGCCCTGCTGGGCCTTGGTCGTGCTCTTGACGTGCCACTGCAGCAGCGGCCGGCCGAGGGCGCGGGCGACCTCCTCGGCCAGCAGCGTCTTGCCGGTGCCCGGCTCGCCCTTGACCAGCAGCGGTCGCTGCAGGGTCAGCGCGGCGTTGACGGCCAGCTGCAGTTCGGGGGTGGCGATGTACTGGTCGGTGCCGGCAAAGCGCATCGGTGTCGGTCTCGTGGCGGGCGGGACGATCGGCGGTCGGTCGGGCGCGCGTGGCCGGCTGTCCCGTTCCCCGCGCAAACCCCGAAACCAGTATAGGGGGGGGCTTGATACCCTTTCGAGCACTCCTTGATGCCGGTCACGGCCTGCATCCGTGCGCCGTGGGTGCCGCCCGGGTCCGTACGGGGCGGTCGCGGCGCGTCCCGCCCACTCTTCCCACAAGACCCGCCACCCATGACGCTCGCGCGCACCCTGCAGGCCCTGGCTCTCGTCCCGGTCCTGGCCCTGGCCTCCACTTCCACCCTGGCCCAGGGTGATGCCGTCCGCGGGGCCGGCAAGGCGGCGATGTGCATCGGCTGCCACGGCATCGTCGGCTACCAGGCCAGCTTTCCCGAGGTCTACAAGGTCCCGATGATCGCCGGCCAGTCCGCCAAGTACGTCGGCAGCGCGCTGCAGGCGTATGCCAAGGGCGACCGGAAGCACCCGACGATGCGCAGCATCGCCGCGAGCCTCAGCGAACAGGACATGGCCGACCTCGGCGCCTACTACGAGCAGCTCGGTGGGGCCGGGTCCGCGTCGGTGCCGGCCACGCTCGCCCAGCCGCTGCCCGATGCGCTGAAGGACCGCATGGCCGCCTGCACCGCCTGCCACGGGGCGAACTTCAGCGCCCCGATCGATGGCAGCTATCCCCGTCTGGCCGGCCAGCACGCCGATTACCTGTATGCCGCGCTGCGGGCCTACGGCACCGACGGCCGTGCGCTGGTCGGCCGGTCCAACGCGATGATGCGCGGCCAGGTCGTGCAGGAGAGCGAGGGGCAGAAGAAGGCGGTCTTCAGCCCCACCGAGCTGCGCCAGATCGCGGCCTACCTGGCCGGTCTGCCCGGCCAGCTGCAGGTGGTGCCTCAGCCGCGCCTGCGCTGAGCGTGCCGCTCCCGCAGCACCGCACGCTGCGGCGTGTCCGGTGCCGCCATCCGTCGATTTCTCCGCTTCAGAATCCGTCGCACCCGGCCGATAGTCACCCAGGCCATACCGATCATGGGTGCATCCGAGCTTCCTCCCCACTTCCGCCGCATCGGCGTCGCCCAGCTCCGGCTGGGCATGTACGTGCATGCGCTCGAGGGCGACTGGCTCAGCCACCCGTTCTGGAAGACGCGTTTCCTGCTGCGTGACGATGCCGATCTGCAGCGGCTGCAGGCCAGTGCCGTGCCGTCGCTGCTGATCGATCTGCGCCGCGGCTGTGATGTCCAGGCGGCTCCGCCACCGGCGGTGGAGGTCGAGGTCGTGATGGCCGAGGCGCCGGCCGTGGTCGAGGCCATCGCGCCGGCCGCGGCCGATCGGCCGGTCGAGGCGGCCACCGGTGGTGCGCCGATGGCTGCCCCGGTCCAGCCTTCCGCCCCGATGCCCGCGGCCCTGCCGCCGGACCGCAGCCCGGTCCCGCCGATGCCCGCCATGGCCCAGGCCATGGCCGAGGCGCTGCACGAGGCCTCCCGCCTGCGTGAGCGGTCGCGCGAGGTGATGACCGGCATGTTCAAGGAGGCCCGCCTGGGCCGTGCGGTCGATGCCGAGCAGTGCCTGCCGCTGGTCGAGGACATCACCCGATCGGTGCTCCACAACCCGGGGGCGATGGTCAGTCTGGTCCGGCTCAAGACCGCCGACGACTACTCGTACATGCATTCGGTGGCGGTGTGCGCGCTGATGGTGGCGCTCGGCCGCCAGCTCGGACTCGACGAGCTGCGCTGCCGCCAGGCGGGCCTGGCCGGCCTGTTGCACGACCTGGGCAAGGCGGCGATTCCGCTCGAGGTGCTGAACAAGCCCGGTCGGCTCGATGAGCGTGAGTATTCGCTGATGCGCACCCATCCGCTGCGCGGCTGGGAGATGCTGCAGGAGGCCCGCGGCACCGACGAGGCGGCGATGGACGTCTGTCTGCACCACCATGAGCGGCCGGACGGCCGTGGCTACCCGCACGCGCTGGCCGGCGACGACCTCACGCTGCTGGCGCGCATGGGCGCGGTGTGCGATGTCTACGACGCGATCACCTCCAACCGGCCCTACAAGAAGGGCTGGGATCCGGCGTCCTCGCTGTCGCAGATGGCGACCTGGTCGACACAGGGCCAGTTCGACGAGCAGATCTTCCGCCACTTCGTGCGCAGCCTGGGCATCTACCCGGTCGGCGCGCTGGTGCGGCTGGCCTCGGGCCGGCTGGCGGTGGTGTTGGCGCAGAACCCCCAGTCCCTGATCGCGCCGGTGGTGCGCGTGTTCTACGACGCACAGCGGCGTCAGGCCCTGACCCCGCAGGTGCTGGATCTGGCCGCCGACGGGGGCGACCGCATCGTGGACCGCGAATCGCCCGCGCAGTGGAATTTCCCCCACCTCGACGCGATGTGGGCAGGCGAGCACGTGCCCGAGGGTCTGCGCGGGCGCTGACGGACTTCGACGGCCGTCGACCGCCGCTGAAGATGAGGCCGATCAAGGCCGGGAGGCCACCGCAGGCCGGTGGTCCGTCCGATACTGGCGTCGATGCGACCGGAACGGCCGGTCGCCTGACGCCGACGGAGTCCCGACCTTGATCGAATTCACCCTGCCCGACATGAGCTGTGGCCACTGTGTGCGCACCGTCACCCAGACCGTCCAGCAGATCGATGCCACGGCCACGCTGGACATCGACCTGCCCGCGCGCCGCGTGCGCATCGCCTCGGCGCAGCCGGCCGATGCCTTCATCGCCGCGCTGACCGAGGAGGGCTATCCACCGGCTGCGGCCGCGCCGGCAGCCTGATCCCGCGATTCCGCGCCGGTCCGCGGCCCGGCGCTCAGCGGGTCGCGCGCCGCCGCACCGCGTCGATGTAGGCCACGCCGTCGGGCGGCAGACCGCTGCGCTGGCTGGCCCAGATCATCTCGCCCAGGCACTCCATCACCTCGTGGTGGGCCTCGTGCAGCGAGCTGCGTCGGCTGGCCAGCAGCTGTACCGCCTGGCGGATTCCCGTGGGCTGGTCGATGCTGCACTGTTCGGCGATGCTCAGGTGCATCGACAGGTGCAGGAAGGGGTTGGTGCGGCCGTCCTCGACCGTGTAGGCGGCCTGCAGGGCGGCCTCCACATCCGCCAGATCGTCCGCATATTCGGGATGCTCGGCGACCCAGGGGGCGGCCGTGGCCTCCATCGCGTCGAGTGGCAGACCGGCGCGGTGCTTGCGGTACACCTCGCAGAAGAAGCGGCGGACGTCGTGCTGTGAGGGCTGGAACATCCGACAATTGTCGCCACAGTCCCGCCCTTGCAGGGCGGTGCGTCCCCGGTGTCCGCGATCGGCGTGGGGCGCGGCCCGGATCTGCTCCGCTGGCGGCATGCGCGTGGCGGTCGGCCGGGGAGGGTCCGGCCGTCTGTCTCCGGCGGTTTTTTCCTCGTGGCCCAGGCCTCGCAGGGGCTCGTGGCAACGATGGTTCCGATCACCGATCTCTGGTTCTATGCGCTGGCCGTTCCGGCGGCGCTGCTCGTGGGTTTCAGCAAGAGCGGCGTGGGGGCCGGCTTCGGCGCGCTGGCCGTGCCGCTGCTGTCGCTGGCCGTGCCGGTGCCGCAGGCCGCCGCGCTGGTGCTGCCGCTGCTGGTGGTCTCCGACATCAGCGGCCTGCGCGCGTTCTGGCGCGTCTGTGACTGGTCGCTGCTGCGGCCGATGCTGCCGGCGGCGCTGGCCGGCATCGCGCTGGGCTGGTTGAGCTTCGGCTGGCTGAGCCCCCGCCACGTGGCCGGTCTGGTGGGCCTGGTGACGCTGGCGTTCCTGGCCGTGCGTGTGCTGCGCCCGCCGAAGGCCGATGCCCCTCCGCCGTCGACCCGTTTCGGCGTGGCGATGTCGGTGCTTTCGGGCTGGACCAGCTTCCTGGCCCATGCCGGTGCGCCACCGGTGGCCTTCTACCTGCTGCCCCGCAAGCTGGCGCCGCTGACCTTCAGTGCCACCACCGGCGTGCTGTTCGCGGTCATCAACATGTCGAAGTGGGTGCCTTATGCCGCGCTCGGCCTGATCGACCTGCGCCAGCTGGCGACGTCGGCGCTGCTGGCGCCGGTGGCCGTGGCCGGCGTCTGGGTGGGCCTGCGCCTGCTCGACCGCCTGCCGGCATGGCTGTACTACCGCATCTTCGTCGCGGGCATGGCGCTGACCGGCACCAAGCTGGTCTGGGACGGTTTCCTCAGGGCTTGAGCGGGGCGCGGGCCTGCGCCGTCTGTGCTACCTTCATTCCCGAGCGGTCATGAGGGAGTCACGAAGATGGTCCGCAAGATGCTGGTGGTCGACGACCATCCGCTGGTGGCTTCGGCCCTGCAAGCCCTGGTCCGGACGCTGGACCCAGAGGTCGTCTGGTGTTCGGCCTCCGGCATCGGCGAGGCACTCACCCTGTTGTCCACCGAGTCCGGCATCGATCTGGTGCTGCTGGATCTGACGCTGGATGAGGCCCCGGGCATGCAGGGCCTGGCCGCCTTGCGGGCCGCGGCGCCGGAACTGCCGGTCGTCGTCCTGTCGACCCACGATGACCTGCCGGATGTGGTCGCGGCGGTCGATCTCGGCGCCATGGGCTATATCTCCAAGCGCACGGGACCCGAGGAGCTGCAGCGCGCGCTGGCCATCGTGATGGGCGGTGGTGTCTACATTCCCGCCGCGCTGATGCACGGTCTGCAGGTGGCGGCCGCCCGTGCGGCCAGGGCCCTGGCGGACGAGGCGGATGGCGCGTCCCGGGTCGGCGAGCCGCCGGCCGGGCAGGGCGGCTTCCAGGGCGCCCAACCGGTCGCGCCCGTGCCGCCTGCGGCCGATGTCCGGCTCGGGGCCTGGTCCGGCGGGCCGGCGTCCGGCGAGTCCGGCAGCCCCCATGGCCTGACGCCGCGCCAGGCCGAGGTGCTCAATCTGTTGCTGCAAGGCCTGTCCAACAAGCTGATCGCGCGCGAGCTCGGGCTGTCGGTGGAGACGGTCAAGGACCATGTCGCGGCCGTGCTGCGGGCGCTCGGCGTGTCGTCGCGCACGCAGGCGGTGCTGGTCGTCTCGCGTCAGGGGCACGGGCTGCCGGCGGCCGTGGCCACGGGCGCGTCGCGCCTGCGCTGAACGGCCGGTCGTCTACAGGAGCTGCAGCGGTGGCAGGCCGTGGCGGGCCCGGGCGCGGTCGCAGGCCTCGTCGCCGAGGCCGCTGTTGGCGCGCAGTCCGAACTCGCGGCATGGCGAGGGTCGCCACTCGTGGATGCCACAGCTGGCCCGCTCGCCGATCTGGCCGACCAGCGCCGCGCAGCGCGGCCGGGCATGGTCGGTGCCCCGCATGCGGCACAGGGTGTCGCCCAGCCGGTCGGCCAGGCCATCCGGGACGGTGCCGCCCTCGCTGAGGAGCTCGTCCGCGTGGAAATCGACCCGGAAGCTCGCGCAGCAGGCGCCGCAGCTCAGGCAGGGATTGCGGTCATCCGTGGGCATGGCGATGGCGGTGCCGGAAGGTCGGTCAATGGGGGGCGGGCCAGCGACTGTGCGGCGTCAGTGGTCGTCGCGCATGTCGGCGTGCAGGTCGGCCTCGGGCGGCATCTCGTGGGGGGCCGGTGCCGGCAGCGGTGGCTGCGGGGGGGCGGGCAGGCCGTTGGCCCTGGCCGGCAGCGGGGACGCGGCCGGCCCCGCCATGGCCGGGGCATCGCTCGATTCGGCGCCGACGTCCGGTGCCCGCACGACGGTGACGGTGCAGGTCGCGTTGGCCACCACCTCGGCCGAGACGCTGCCCAGGTAACGGCGCAGCATCGAGGCCGCGCGCGCACCCATCACCAGATGGTCCACCTGGTTGCGCTGGCAGAACTCGAGGATGGCGTCGGCCACGTCCGGTGCCTCCAGCACGTGCACCGTCAGGCGACCCTCGGCCAGGCCGAGCGACTTGCTGATCGGCCGCGCCCAGTGCTTGATGCTGACCATCTGCTTGACGTGGCGGCTGCGGCCGTCGGCATCGACCAGGTCGTCCATGCCGATGCGCGCGGTGCGCATCACGCTGATGCAGGCCAGGCGCGCGCCGGGCTCGGTCTGCACCAGGCGGCGCGTCGTCTCACGCAGGCGTTCGAGCAGGGCGCGGGTGCCGTTGTCGACGTCGATGGCCACCGCGATGATCGGGCTGCGGTCGATCTGCTCGGTGGTCTGCGTCGGGCTGACGGTGGGCTCGGCACCGATCGAGAAGAACCAGCGCTTGAAGGTCTTGACCAGGCCGCTCTTCTGCAGCTTCTCGGCCCGGCGGGTCAGCACCACCTCGCCCGGGTTCTGCAGTTCCAGCGCGAGCTGGGCGGCGGTCTGGTAGCGCTTCTCGGCCCGCACCTCCAGGCACTTCAGGATCACCTCCTGCAGCCAGGGCGGGCAGTCGGGCCGCAGCGCGCGCGGCGGTACCGGCTCCATGTAGAGCCGCCGGCGCAGGCCGCGCACCGAGTCGGGCTGGCCGAAGGGCCGCTCGCCGGTGGTGAAGTGGTAGAGCATCACGCCGAGCGCGAACAGGTCCGAGCGCGGATCGCTGCGCACGAACTGCACCTGTTCGGGTGACATGTAGGGCCCGGTGCCCATCGGCAGCGTGAACTCCTCGTCCAGCAGATCCGGCAGGTGATCGTGGCGGGACAGGCCGAAGTCCGCGAGCACGGCGGTGCCGTCGGGGCGCAGCAGGATGTTGCTGGGCTTGATGTCCAGGTGCACCAGGTGCTGGCGGTGCAGGTCGTGCAGGGCGGTGGCCACGCGCGAGCCGATCTCGATGACCTCGTCGAGCGGCAGCGGCGCCTCGTCGAGCCGGCCTTTCAGGCTGCTGCCCTCGATGCGCTCCATCACGATGTAGGGCTGGCGCGTGAAGTCGCCCTTGGCGATGAACTTCGGCACGTGCGGGCCGCCGAGCATCGGCATGATCATCATCTCGACCTCGAAGCCGACGATGGTGGCAGGGTCCTCGCCGCCCTTGATCCGCGGCACCTTCATGATCAGCGGCAGGCGCGAGTCGCCCTGGTGGTTGACCTCCACCACCCGCCATATCTGGGCCATGCCGCCCAGGTGCAGCTTTTCCTCCAGCCGGAAGCCGTCGATCACCTGGCCGACCTGCAGCGCACTCGGCAGCGGGGTCGATTCGGCGGCATAGCCCAGCGAGTTGGCCAGGCGCGAGCTGTCGTCGGTCATCGTCGGTCTTGCGGATCAGGCCCGGTGCGCGGTGGTGTCCATCAGTGGCCGTCCTCCAGGCGGGCGGCCAGGCGCTGGGGCAGCTGGGCGGCGCGGATCTTGTAGCCGGCAGCCTCGTAGTCGTAGGGCACGCGCTGGTAGGTGATGGTGCTGACGGCGGTGTTGAAGATGCCGTAGCAGGCCGCCGGATTGCCGTCGCGCGGCTGGCCGGCCGAGCCGGGGATGATCAGCCACTGGCGGTGGGCCGGCACCGGGATCGGCACGCCGGCCGTCGGCGTGAAGTCGCCGGCCTTGCCGGTGCCCGACAGGTGGAACAGCTTGGGCTCGTGCATGTGGCCGCAGAAGGTGTAGCGGCAGTCGGTGGCGTGCAGGCTGCGCACCGCCTCGCTGCGGCTGTGCACGTACTCCCAGCCGGCAGGCGCCCAGGCGTTGGCATGCACGTAGAGGTGGTTGTCGCGTTCCTGCTGCATCGGCAGCCGCGCCAGCCAGTCGATCTGGTCGGCGTCGAGCTGGCCGCGCGTCCAGTCGATGACGTAGCGGGCCTCCTCGCGCATGCCCGGCGAGCTGCCGCGCACCACCGCCTGGTCATGGTTGCCCATCACCGCCAGCGCGCCTTGTGCGACCAGCTCGCGCACGGTGTCGACCACCCAGCCCGGATCGGCGCCATAGCCGACGAAGTCGCCGAGCAGCACGTAACGGTCCACCTGCTGGGCGCGGGCGTGGTCGAGCACGGCCTCGACCGCCTCGCGGTTGGCGTGCAGGTCGGCAATGAGGGCGATCTTCATGGGGCAGGGGGCACGCCCTGCGTCGGGGCGCGATCGATGAAGCGGGCCCCTCGTCTCCTCGGGACCTCGGTGGAGCCGGGTCGGTGCCGCGCATGGTAGCGCCCGGCGGCCGCCCGTGCCGCGATGCCCCGTGGTGGGCTCAGCCGATGCGGCCGAGCAACAGGTACTCCATCAGCGCCTTCTGCACGTGCATGCGGTTCTCGGCCTCGTCCCAGACCACGCTCTGCGGGCCGTCGATGACCTCGGCCGTGACCTCCTCGCCGCGGTGGGCGGGCAGGCAGTGCATGAACAGGGCGTCCGGCTTGGCGACGGCCATCATCTCGGCGTCCACGCACCAGTCGGCGAAGGCCTGCTTGCGGGCCTCGTTCTCGGCCTCGTAGCCCATGCTGGTCCACACGTCGGTGGTCACCAGATCGGCCCCGCGGCAGGCCTCGACCGGGTCGGCGAAGACCTTCCAGCAGCCCGCATCGGACACGCCGGCGACTTCGGGATTGATTTCGTAGCCGCCCGGGGTGCTGACGTGCACGGTGAAACCGAGGATCTCGGCGGCCTGCAGCCAGGTGTTGGCCATGTTGTTGCCGTCCCCGACCCAGGCCACGACCTTGCCCTTGAGGCTGTCGACCAGCGCCTGCCCCGTGGTGCCGAGCGCGGACTTCGGGCCGCGGTGCTCGACGTAGGTGTAGAGGTCGGCCAGGATCTGGCACGGGTGGTACTCGTTGGTCAGCCCGTTGATCACCGGCACCCGGCTGTGCGCGGCGAAGCGGCGCAGCTTGTCCTGCTCGTAGGTGCGGATCATCACGATGTCGACCATGCGGCTGATCACGCGGGCCGAGTCCTCGATCGGCTCGCTGCGGCCGAGCTGGCTGTCGCCGGTGGTCAGGTGCACCACGCTGCCGCCGAGCTGGTACATGCCGGCCTCGAAGCTCACGCGGGTGCGTGTCGAGGCCTTCTCGAAGATCATCGCCAGCGTGCGGTCGATCAGCGGCGTGTACTTCTCGTAGTTCTTGAAGCGGGTCTTGATCAGCGCCGTGCGCTCGAAGAGGTAGGCGTACTCCTCGGCCCGCAGGTCCTTGAACTGCAGATAGTGCTTCATCAGGCTCATTCCCGGTTTCATCGCGGCAGGGCTCGGTCGTCTCAGGCGGCCGGTGCGGCCAGGAAGTCGCGCATCAGCGGCAGCAGGATGGACAGCAGCTCGTCGACCTCGGCCGCGCTGATGACCAGCGGCGGCAGCAGGCGCACGACCGAATCGGCCGTCACCGAGATCAGCAGGCCGGCGTCGGCCGCGCGCGTCAGCAGCACGCCGCAGGGCCGGTCGAGCTCGACGCCGATCATCAGGCCGTGACCGCGGATCTCGCGCACACCGGTCAGCCCGTCCAGCCCGGCGGCCAGGCCGGCGCGGATGCGCTCGCCCATCGCCGCGGCATGGGCCAGCAGGCCGTCCTCCTCCATGATGCGCAGCGTCTCGATGCCCGCGCGCATGGCCAGCGGGTTGCCGCCGAAGGTGGTGCCGTGGTTGCCCGGCTGGAAGATCTCCGAGGCGCGCGGCCCGGTGACCACCGCGCCGATCGGCAGGCCCGAGCCCAGGCCCTTGGCCAGCGGCATCACGTCGGGCTGGATGCCGGCCCACTGGTGGGCGAACCACTTGCCGGTACGGCCGATGCCGCACTGCACCTCGTCGAGCATCAGCAGCAGATCGTGCTCGTCGCAGATCCGGCGCAGGCCCTGCAGCACCTCGATGCGGGTCGGGTTGATGCCGCCTTCGCCCTGGATGGTCTCCAGGAAGATGGCGACGATGTTCGGGTTGGACGCGACGGCCGCGCGCACCGCCTCCAGGTCATTGATCGGCAGGCGCACGAAGCCCTCGACCAGCGGCTCGAAGCCGGCCTGCACCTTGGGGTTGCCGGTGGCGCTCAGCGTGGCGATCGAGCGGCCGTGGAAGGCCTTGTCGTAGACGATGACCTCGGGCCGGGCGATGCCCTTGCCGTGGCCGAACTTGCGCGCCAGCTTGAGCGCGGCCTCGTTGGCCTCCAGGCCGGAGTTGCAGAAGAACACCTTGTCCAGGCCGGACAGTGCGCACAGCCGCTCGGCCAGCTGCTCCTGCAGCGGCGCCTGGTAGTAGTTGCTGACGTGCATCAGCGTGGCCACCTGCTCCTGCAGCGCCGGCACCAGCTTGGGGTGGGCGTGGCCGAGGGTGTTGACGGCGATGCCGGCCAGGCCGTCGAGGTAGGCCTTGCCCTCGGTGTCCCACACGCGGCAGCCTCGGCCGTGCGACAGCGCGAAGGGCAGTCGGCCGTAGGTGTTCATCACGTGGGTGCTCATCGCGGGGCTCCGGTAAATCGCGGGGATGTTCAGGATCGTGGCATCGGGCCGCGGTGGCCCGGGTGCCGGGAAAGCGGCGGATTCTACGGGGCGGTCCCTGTCATCGCCCGTCTCTGCCGCGTATCCTTCACGGGGCGGGTGTGCGGCCGGCGGCATGGCACTCAAGTGCGGTGCCTAGCGGCCGAAGCTGTCAAAAAGCTGTGTCCGGGCCATTCGCTCGGGCGGTCGTGGGGCCATGCTGCACTGCAGGAAAACCGCGGCACAATCGCGCTCCAGTTTTTTACACCGATCACCGACCGGCGATCGGCCGGGCCGGACGGTGACCCCGCGGCCCGGGCGCGTACGCCGGTCCGCTGCAGACCAGGCATGACGGCCCCGAAACCACGCGAAATCTTCATTCAGGGCATCACCCGTGGTGGCCGTACCTTCCGCCCCAGTGACTGGGCCGAGCGCCTGGCCGGCGCCTTGTCGGTGTTCCGACCCAAGGGCAGCGGCATCGGCGCCCACATCGGCTACTCGCCGTATTGCGTGCCGCGGGTGATCGATGGCGTGAAGTGCGTGATCGTCAACGAGGCGCTGCGCGACGTCGAGCCGATGGCCTGGGAGTTCGCGATGAACTTCGCCCGCGACAACGAACTGCAGATCGTCGAGGCCTGCCTGCTGCCGGACATCCCGCCGCCGGCATCCGGAGGCGGGGCGACCTGAGTGGTGGCTGCGGGTCGTCCCGTGCGCGGGAGCACTGGGCACCCGGGCGGACCCGTCCTGACAGGGTTCTGAATCTGGATCGGACGGTCCGTGAGGCGAGTAGGGATCGCCAAAAGACAAAAGGCCTGCTTGCGCAGGCCTTTCGTTTGCCCGAAAGCCGGATCGGAGCGATCAGGCGGCGATGGACAGCGCCTTGATCTTGGCGGACAGGCGGCTCTTGTGGCGAGCGGCCTTGTTCTTGTGGAACATGCCCTTGTCGGCGATCTTGTCGATCACGGTCTGGGCGTGCTTGAACAGTTCGGCGGGGGCGGCCTTGTCGCCACCGGCTTGCGCCTTGTCGATGGCCTTCTGCACGTTCTTGATGACGGTGCGGAAGTGCGAGCGCAGCGAGGTGTTCGCGGCGTTCAGCTTGACGTCCTGGCGTGCGCGCTTGCGGCCCGAGGCCAGACGCACGGTCTTCTTCTTGGCTTTGGAGGAGGTGGCCATGGTTTTGAGCTCTCCGGCTGCCTGCTTTGGATGCAGGTGGTGAATCGGGCAAAGACGAAGACTATAGCACTTCCTTCAGCGCTTGAACAGCCGCCCCGCTGAAGCAGACCCGGCTTCCTATAATCCGTCCACCATTGCCCTTTCCGTGGCCCGCCGGGCGCGCTGCCGCCCGGTCCGCCCGGGCGTGTGGCGGCTGCGCCGGGCGCGCCGCTGCGACATGAATCTGTTCAAGGCCGTCTTTTCGGTCTCCGCGCTGACCCTGGTGTCGCGCATCACCGGCCTCGTGCGCGAGCAGATCGGTGCCGCCTACTTCGGCACCTCGGCGGTGATGGACGCGTTCCAGATCGCCTTCCGCATTCCCAATCTGCTGCGCCGGCTGTTCGCCGAGGGCGCCTTCTCGCAGGCCTTCGTGCCGTTGCTGGCGGCCACGCGCGCCACCGAGGGCGATGCCGCCACCCGCGACCTGGTCGATGCGGTGGCCACCGTGCTGGCCTGGGCGCTGCTGGGCACCTGCGTGGCCGGCGTGGTGATCGCGCCGGCGCTCGTCTGGCTGCTGGCCTCGGGCTTCGACGCCGCCACCGAGGACGCGGCGGTGCGCATGACGCGCTGGATGTTTCCCTACATCGGCTGCATGTCCTTGGTCGCGCTGTCGGCCGGCGTGCTCAACACCTGGAAGCGCTTCGCCGTGCCGGCGGCCACGCCGGTGCTGCTGAACCTGTCGGTGATCGCCGCGGCGCTGCTGGGCGTGCCGTTGCTGCGCGAGCACGGCGTCGAGCCGGTCTATGCACTGGCCGTGGGCACGATGATCGGCGGTGTGCTGCAGCTGGCCGTGCAGGTGCCGGCGCTGCGGGCCATCGGCATGCTGCCGCGGCTGGGCGGCCTGGCGGCGCTGCGCGCGGCGTGGCGGCACCCGGGCGTGCGCCAGATCCTGGCCAAGATGGGGCCTGCGCTGATCGGGGTCTCGGTGGCCCAGATCTCGTTGATGATCAATTCGCAGATCGCCAGCCATCTGGCGGTGGGTGCGGTCTCGACCCTGGTCTACGCCGACCGCTTGATGGAATTGCCGACCGCCCTGCTGGGCGTGGCGCTCGGCGTGGTGCTGACGCCACAGCTGTCGGCCGCCCGGGCCGCCGGCGATGCCGAGGCCTACTCCGGTCTGCTCGACTGGGGGCTGCGCTTGGTGGTGCTGCTGGCGCTGCCGTGCGCGTTGGCGCTGCTGGTCTTCGGTCAGCCGATGGTGGCGGTGCTGTTCCATCGTGGGGCCTTCGATCCGTCGGCCGTGGCTGCCACCACCTGGGCCGTCGCGGGCTACGGCGCGGGAGTGCTCGGGCTCGTCGGGCTGAAGGTGGTGGCCGGTGCGTACTACGCACAACAGGACACGCGCACCCCGATGCGGGTGGCCATCGGCGCGCTGGTGCTGACCCAGGTGCTGAATGCCCTGTTCATCGGTGGCCTGGGCTGGGGCGTGGGTGCGTTGGCGCTGTCGATCGGCGTGGCGGCCAACGTCAACATGCTGGCCTTGCTGTTCGGGCTGCTGCGCCGTGGCAGCTACCGTCCGCTGTCCGGCTGGTGGCCGTTTCTGCTGCGTGTCCTGGCGGCCTTGCTGCCGATGGGTTGGTGGCTGCATTGGGCCGCCGGCGCCGTCGACTGGCTGGCCCTGGGCGCGCACGAAGGGCGTCGCGCGGCCACCCTGGCGGCGGTGCTGGCTGCGGCCGCCGTGGCCTACTTCGGTACCGCCACGGTCTGCGGTCTGCGCTGGCGCGCGCTGCTGCGCAAGGGTTGAGCGCCTGCCCTCGGCGTAGACTTCCATCCATGACGCCCGACTGGCTGCGCCCGCCCGACACCCTGAAGTACTTCGCCGCCCTGGTGGCGGAGGATGCGGGCTTCGCGCTGCTCGAGGCGGCGATCAGCGTCGGCCAGGACGACAATCCGCGGCTGGATGTCCAGGGTGTCTTGTCCGAGATTGACCGGCTCGGCGGGGCGCTGCGGCGCCGGCTGCCCGCCGATTCGGCGCCGTTGCAGCGGCTGAGGGCGCTGAACCGCTATTTCTTCGACGAGCTGGGTTTTTCCGGCAACGTCAACGACTACTACGACCCGCACAACAGCTACCTCGACCAGGTGCTGACCAGCCGGCGCGGCATCCCGATCACGCTGGCCCTGGTCTACATCGAACTGGCCCAGGCGGTCGGCCTGACCGCCCGCGGCGTGTCCTTCCCCGGCCACTTCCTGGTCAAGCTGCGCTTGCCGGCCGGCGAGGTCGTGATCGACCCGTTCAGCGGCCGTTCCCTGTCGCGCGACGAGCTCGACGAGCGTCTGCAGCCCTTCCGCCAGCGCCACGGTCTGGAGGGGGAGTACGACACGCCGCTCGGGCTGTTCCTCCAGACGGCCGAACCGCGCGACGTGCTGGCCCGTCTGCTGCGCAACCTCAAGGAGATCCACCTCGGTGCCGAGGACTGGCCGCGCCTGCTGGCGGTCCAGCAGCGCCTGGTGCTGCTGCTGCCGCAGGCCATGCAGGAACGACGCGATCGCGGTCTGACCTGGGCCGAGCTCGGTCGTCCGGTCGAGGCCATGGCGGACCTGCAGGCCTATCTGCAGGCCGAACCCGAAGCCGAGGACGCGCGGGCCATGCGCCTGCGGCTGGCCGACCTGGAGCGCGACGACCATCCGCCGCTGCACTGAGGCCCTGGTCACGCCACAGGGGTGGCCGCTGCCGCTGCCCGCCTGTGCGACGGGTGCTGCGGCGCCGCCACCTAGAATGCGCGCCGGCGTGACCGCCTCCCTGTGCGGGCCGTCGCCGGTGCGGCGCTGGTCGGCACCGGCGGTCCGCCCGCGTGACGGCGACCCCGGCCGGCCGCCCCACCGACGATGATCCCGCGTATTTCCCGAAACCGTCTGCTGCTGCTGTGGAGCGTGCCGCTGCTCGTCGCGGCGGTGTGCGCCTGGGCGCTGAAGGCGGTCCTGCTGCCGTTCGCGCTGGCGGCCATGCTGGCCTATGCGCTGCATCCCGCTCTGCAGGCCTTGCACCGGCGCGGGCTGCCGCGGGCGCTGGCCGCGGTGCTGGTCGAGGGGCTGGCCCTGCTGGCGCTGGCGCTCGTGCTGCTGCTGATGGTGCCGGTGCTGGCCCGTGAGCTGCCGCTGATCAAGAGCCAGCTGCCGCTGCTGCTGGACCGGGCCGAGGCCGCCCTCGGGCCCTTGCTGGGCCCGTTCGGCATCACGCTGAAGCTGGACGTGGCCACGCTCAAGGCCTGGCTGGTCGGCCTGCTGGAGTCCAACGAGGACTGGGCCGGCACGCTGCTGGATTCGGCCCGCCTGGGCGGCAGTGCGCTGATGGCGCTGCTCGGCCACCTGATCCTGGTGCCGGTGGTCGTGTTCTACCTGCTGCTGGACTGGCCGCGACTGGTCGGGCGGCTGCACGATCTGGTGCCGCCGCGCTTGCGGGTCGCGGTGCAGGGCTTTCTCGGCGAGTGCGACGCGCTGCTCGGCCAGTACCTGCGCGGCCAGTTGCTCGTGATGCTGGCGATGGCGCTGTACTACGCGGTGGCGCTGGCCGTCGTCGGCCTCGATCTGGCGCTGCCCGTCGGCTTGTTCACCGGTCTGGCCATGGCCGTGCCCTACCTCGGCTACGGCCTGGGGCTGTTGCTGGCGCTGCTGACCGCGCTGCTGCAGTTCGCCGCTTTCGGGCCGGTGGCGGCGGTGCTGCTGGCCTATGCCATCGGCCAGTTGCTGGAGAGCTTCATCCTCACGCCGCGGCTGGTGGGTGAGCGCATCGGCCTGGGCCCGCTGGCCGTGATCTTCGCGTTGATGGCCTTCGGTCAGCTGTTCGGCTTCCTCGGCGTGCTGCTGGCCCTGCCGGCCGCCGCCGTGACGGCCGTCGCCTTGCGCCATCTCGAGGCCCGTTACCGCAGCAGCGTGCTCTACACCAGCGCCGCGCCGCGTGCCGAGCTGGTGCTCCCGAGTGCGGCGGCCGACGTGCCCGGTCCGGCGGAGGAGGGCCGATGACGACGAGCTACGCCCCGATGAAGCAGCTGGCGCTGCCGATCGCGCCGCCGCTCGATGATGATTTCGAGGCGATCGAGATCGGCCCCAACGAGGCGACGATCGAGCATCTGCGCCGTCTGCGCGCCGGCCGTGCGCTCTGGTCGGCCCAGCCGACCCCGCTGTACCTCTGGGGTCCGCCGGGCACCGGCAAGACGCGGCTGCTGCGGGCGCTGGCCAACCAGCACCAGGCCGACGGCCAGCGCGTCGGCTGGTTCCAGCCGGGCAGCCCGCTGCCCTGGACCTTGGACCCTGTCTGGAGCCTGGTCGTGCTCGACGATGTGCAGGACCTGGACGCCGGCCGCCAGCACGCGGCCTTCTCGCTGTTCATCGACGCCGGCACGCACGGCGTGCAGTGGGCGGCGGCCGGCAGCCTGCCGCCGGTGGACCTGCCGCTGCGCGAGGACCTGCGCAGCCGCCTCGGCTGGGGCGACATCCACGCCCTGCAGCCGCTGACCGAGTCCGACACCCGCAGCGCGCTGCGGCGCGAGGCCGCCCGCCGCGGCATCGAGCTCGGCGACGAAGTGATCGACTACCTGCTGACGCGCCTGCGGCGCGACATGAGCCACCTGATGAACCTGCTGGACCGTCTCGACGGCTACGCGCTGGCTGAACAGCGCGCCGTCACCATCCCCTTGCTGCGCAAGATGCTGGCCGAGGAGGGCGCATGAGCCCCCCCGCTTTCGTGCCGCACGCCGTCGACCCGGCCGGCCCGCGCATCGCGCTGTTCGACCTCGACGGCACGCTGATCCCCGGCGATTCCGACCAGGCCTTCGGCGAGTTCATGGTCACTCTCGGCTGGGCCGATGCGACCACGCACCGGGCGCGCAACAACGCGTTCTACCAGCAGTACCTGGACGGCGTGCTCGACATCGACGAGTACGTCGCCTTCTCCACCAGCGCCTGGCGCGAGCGCACGGCCGAGGAACTGGCCTGGGCGCAGCAGCGCTTCATGGCCGAGATCATCGCGCCGCAGCTCACGCCGCAGGCGCGCGCGCTGGTGCGCCGTCATCAGGACGCCGGCGATCGGGTGCTGATCGTCACCGCCACCAACGTGGTGGTGACGCGGCCGATCGCCGACGCCTTCGGCGTGCCCGAGCTGATCGGCATCGAGGTCCAGCGCGACGCGCAGGGCCGCTACACGGGTCTGATCGACGGCACACCGTCCTTCCGTGAAGGCAAGATCGCGCGTGTGGAGGCTTGGCTGGCCGCGCGCGGTCTGCGCTGGGACCAGCTCGGCCACAGCGTGTTCTACAGCGATTCCACCAACGACCTGCCGCTGCTCGAGCGCGTGCAGGAGCCGGTGGCCACCAACCCGGGCCCCGGCCTCGAAGCCATCGCGCGCGAGCGCGGCTGGCGCATCCTCCGTCTGTTCGACCGATGATCAAGAACCTCATCAAGCGCCTGCTGGGCCAGGGTGGCGCACCGCGCGCCACCGCCGTGGCGGCTGCCGCGTTCGCCGCCGACGCTCCCGTCAGCCGTGCCCGCATCCCGTTGGGTCGCCGCGTCGAGATCCCGGCCTCCGAGCACGGCATCGATGCCCGCCTGGTCGATGACCGCGCGGTCAAGGTCGTGCGCACCCTGCAGGAGGCGGGCTACGAGGCCTACGTCGTCGGCGGCGCCGTGCGCGACCTGCTGGTCGGCCGTCGTCCGAAGGACTTCGACGTCGCCACCAACGCCACGCCCGAGCAGGTCAAGGGCCTGTTCCGGCGCGCCTTCATCATCGGCCGGCGCTTCCGCATCGTCCACGTCGTCCACGGCCGCGGCCGCGAGCACGAGGTGATCGAGGTCTCGACCTTCCGGGCCTACCTCGACAACAGCGAGGCGCTGCCGATCGCCGGCAACGAGAAGACGCACAAGGCCGCGCTGGCCGACTCCGCCCATGCGGTCGACGCCAGCGGCCGCGTGCTGCGCGACAACGTCTGGGGTCCGCAGATCGAGGATGCCGCCCGCCGCGACTTCACCGTCAACGCGATGTACTACGACCCGCAGACCCAGGTCGTCGTCGACTACCACGGTGGCCTGACCGATCTGCGTGCCGGCCTGCTGCGCCTGATCGGCGACCCGCTGACGCGCTACCGCGAGGACCCCGTGCGCGTGATCCGCGCGATGCGCTTCGCGGCCAAGCTGGGCTTCGGCTTCGAGCCGGCCACCGCCGCGCCCTTCGCCGAAGTGGCGCCGCTGCTGGCCAACGTGCCGACCTCGCGCCTGTTCGACGAGATGATCAAGCTGCTGCAGACCGGCCATGCGCTGGACAGCATCGAGACCTTGCGCACGCACGGTCTGCTGCGCGGCGTGTTTCCCATCCTCGACGCCGTCTACGACGAGGCGCGCACCTCGCCCGAGCAGCAGGACTTCATCCGCCTGGCGCTGGCCGACACCGACCGCCGCGTCGGCGAGGGCAAGCCGGTGGCGCCCAGCTTCCTGCTGGCCGCGCTGCTGTGGCACGAGGTGCTGGCCGGCTGGCGCGAACGCACCCGCGCCGGCGAGCACCTGGTGCCGGCGCTGCAGGCGGCCATCGACGCCGTCTTCGACGCGCGGGTGGGCGACATCTCCGGCCGCGGCAAGCTGGGCGCCGACATGCGCGAGATCTGGATGATGCAGCCGCGCTTCGAGCGTCGGCAGTCCGGCCCGGCCTACACCCTGGTCGAGCAGGCGCGGTTCCGCGCCGGTTTCGATTTCCTGCGCCTGCGTGCCGACGTCGGCGAGGCGCCGGCCGAGCTGGCCGAGTGGTGGGAGGACTTCTCGCTGGGCAGTCCGGATGACCGTGAGGCCATGCTGCAGGCGGCGCGCGAGGCCCAGCGGGCCGGCCAGCGCCGGGCGCCGGGCCGTGCGGCCCAGCCCACCCGTGTGGCCGCCGATGGCGGTGTGCCCGGGCCGGCCGACGCGCTCGACGCGGCCGATGCGCCGGACCTTGCGGAGGGTCCGGACGACGCCGCCGAGGACGCGGCCGACGAGGGCGCTGACTTCGACGCCCCGGCCGAGTCCGGCAACCCGGCCCGCAAGCGCCGTCGCCGTCGGCGCAAGCCGCGCGCGGGTGGTGCCGCAGGCGAGGGCGGTGGCGAGAGCGGTGGTGAAGGCGTCGTGGCCTCCGGCCCGGCTGCCGACGCGTGAGTCCGCGCGGGACCGAGGGCGTGCCCGCGGCGCCGGGTGACGGCCGGATGGTGGCCTGGATCGCGCTGGGCGCCAATCTGGGGGACGCGCCGGCCACGCTGCGGCGGGCGCGGGCCGCGCTGGCCGAGCGGGCGGCGTCCGACGGCCGGGTGCCGGCCAGTTCCGGCCTGTGGCGCAGCGCCCCGGTCGACGCTGGCGGTCCCGATTTCCACAACGCCGTGCTGGTGCTCGACACGGCGCTGGCGCCGCTGGACCTGCTGGACCTGTTGCAGGCCATCGAGGCCGAGCACGGGCGCGAGCGGCCGTACCGCAACGCACCGCGCACGCTGGACCTGGATCTGCTGTGGCACGGCGGCGCCGTGCGTCTGGACAGCCCGCGGCTGATCCTGCCGCATCCGCGTCTGCACCAGCGCGCCTTCGTGCTGCGGCCGCTGCTGGAGCTCGACCCATCCTGGGCACTGGACGACGGCCGTGCCGTCGCCGATGCCCTGGTCGACGTGGCCGATCAGCGCATCACGCGCACGGCCGGTGCCGACTGGATGCCGCTCGCCTGACATGCCCACCTTGCTTTCCGGCTGGTTCCAGGCCTTGGCGCAGTGGCCGGTCGCCGTGCAGACCGGCGGCCTGCTGCTGCTGAGCAACCTCTTCATGACCTGGGCCTGGTACGGCCATCTGCGGGCCCATGCCCACAGCCCCTGGTACGTCGCCGCGCTCGTCAGCTGGTGCTGGGCCCTGGCCGAGTACCTGCTGCAGGTGCCGGCCAACCGCATCGGATTCGCGGCCGGCTACAGCCTGGCGCAGCTGAAGATCTCGCAGGAGGTGATCACGCTGGCAGTCTTCGTGCCGTTCTCGGTGCTGGTGATGGGGCAGCCGCTCAAGCTCGACTACCTTTGGGCGGGTCTGTGCCTGATGGGCGCGGTGTATTTCATTTTTCGCAGTTGACGGCTCAGGCGCCATGCGCCCGGCCTTCAGGGGATGTCCGGCATCTCGCCTACAATCCCCGGATGACGGGCTCATGACAGCCCGGTGACAACCCGGCCGCGGCATCCGTCCGCGGCCGTTTTGCGTCTGGAGAACTCCCCATGCTGTTCGGCAAGCTGCTGCCTCGTGAAGGCAACTTCTTCGAACTGTTCAACGAACACGGCAAGTACATCGCGGAGGGTGCGCGCGCCTTCATGTCGATGGTCCAGTACTACAGCGACCCCGGTCTGCGCGAGAAATACGCCGCCGACGTCGACAGCGCCGAGAAAAATGCCGACCGCATCACCGGCGAGGTCAACCGGCTGCTGCACAAGACCTTCATCACGCCGATCGACCGCGAACAGATCCACGGTCTGATCAACGCGATGGACGACGTGCTCGACCTGCTGCAGGACTCGGCCGAGGTGATGCAGCTCTATGACCTGAAGCAGGTCAGCGAGGACGTGCTGCGCCTGGGCGAGATCTCGGTCAAGTGCTGCGAGCGCGTGCAGCACGTGGTCAGCCTGCTGCCCAAGCTGAGCCAGGCGCAGGTGGCCGATGCCGCCGTCAAGACCTGCGAGGAGATCGACCGCCTCGAGAGCGACGCCGACCGCGTGATGCGCTCGGCCATGAGCAAGCTGTTCCGCGACAACATCGACGTGCGCGAGCTCATCAAGCTCAAGGCCGTCTACGAGCACCTGGAGTCGATCTCCGACCGCTGCGAAGACGTCGCCAACATCGTCGAAGGCATCGTGCTGGAGAACAGCTGACATGGACGTCGTCCAGGCCAGTTTCTGGGTCGTCGCGATGCTCGTCGTGCTGGCCCTGCTGTTCGACTTCATGAACGGCTTCCATGACGCGGCGAACTCCATCGCCACCGTCGTCTCGACCGGCGTGCTCAAGCCGCAGCACGCGGTGCTGTTCGCCGCCTTCTTCAACGTGGTGGCCATCGCCGTGTTCCAGCTCAAGGTGGCCGCCACCGTGGGCAAGGGCATCGCCGATCCCTCGATCATCGACGTGCACGTGGTGTTCGGGGCGCTGATCGGTGCGATCAGCTGGAACATCATCACCTGGTGGTACGGCATCCCGTCGTCGAGCTCGCATGCCCTGATCGGCGGCATCGTCGGTGCGGTCATCGCCAAGTCCGGCGCAGGCGCGCTGCTGGGCGGGGGCATCCTGAAGACGGTGCTCTTCATCTTCATCTCGCCGACCTTGGGCTTCATCCTCGGCTCGCTGATGATGGTGCTGGTGGCCTGGATCTGCCGCCGCACGCCGCCGTTGAAGGTCGATCGCTGGTTCCGCCGTCTGCAGCTGGTCTCGGCCGGTCTGTACTCGCTGGGCCACGGTGGCAATGACGCGCAGAAGACCATCGGCATCATCTGGATGCTGCTGCTGGCCACCGGCTTTGCCCACAAGGGTGACGCGATGCCGCCGAGCTGGGTCATCTGGAGCTGCTATCTGGCCATCGGCATGGGCACGATGTTCGGTGGCTGGCGCATCGTCAAGACGATGGGTCAGAAGATCACCAAGCTCAAGCCGGTCGGTGGTTTCGCCGCCGAGACCGGCGGTGCGATGACGCTGTTCATCGCCACCGCGATGGGCGTGCCGGTGTCGACCACCCACACCATCACCGGCGCCATCGTCGGTGTGGGCTCGGTGCGCAACGCCTCGGCCGTGCGCTGGGGCGTGGCGGGCAACATCGTCTGGGCCTGGATCCTGACGATCCCGGCCTCGGCCTTCGTCGCTGCCGTCGGTTACTGGGCCGGCTTCTGGCTGTTCTGAACGACGACCGGGCCGGTGCCACGGGCGCCGGCCTCCAGGCCGTCGGGCCCCGGGCCGGCGGTGCGCCCGGCTGCCGCCTGTTCGGCCTCGTACTCGAAGTACTTCTGGCCACCGTAGGCCAGGGTGCCCATCAGCACGCCGCCGCCCAGCAGCAGGGCCAGGACGACCGCCAGCACCGCGGCCCAGCCTGAAGGACGGCGGGGCGTGCCCCAGCGGGCCGCCCAGCGCTCGTCGGGCGTCAGTCCGATGACGATCGCGCAGAGCATGGCCTGCGTCAGCATCAGCCCGAGCAGCGGGATCAGCAGCCAGGCTGCGGGGTCATCCTGGCCCAGCGTGCGCAGGCGCAGCACGCCGATCCAGCCCGCCAGGGTGGGCAGCGGATGTAGCCAGGCCAGCACATCGCCGAACCCGTGCAGGTAGAAGCGGTGCAGACCCAGGCTGCCGCCGGTCAGGGCCAGCCAGGCGGCCCATGTCTTGCCACGATGGCGGATCGGGGGACGGGGCTCAGGGCTCATCGCGGTCGGCCGCGGATGCGGCGGCAAAGGAGTGGCGGAGCCGGCAGGCCCGTGGTCCACGGGGCCGCGCCGGACGACCGGTCGGTCGGTGTGAGCGCTCTCACGTCGGAGACCGTGCGTGATGGCGAAGCCCAGTTTATAATGTTCGATTTTCGGCCACGGCCAGCGCTTTCGAGCGCCCGCACGGCAGCGTAGAGGGGGCCCCTGGTGGGCCTGCTGGCGAGCTGTGATGCGGGTGCGCGGTGCGCACGGCGTATCTACGGGGCCGGAATTCCCGCCGGATCCGGTCGCAAGACCGGCATCCGGTCCGGATGGATCCGCCTTGAGTGTCTCCTCGGCCGGCTCTATCACTCACACCCCCGAGAGGCCCGGTGCACGTCATCCGCATCAGGTCTCGCGCTCGTACTCACTACAGGACACCATCATGGTCGTGATCCGTCTGGCCCGTGGCGGCGCCAAGAAGCGCCCGTTCTACAACCTCGTCGTCTCCGACTCGCGTGAGCGTCGCGACGGCCGCTTCCTGGAGCGCGTCGGCTTCTACAACCCGATGGCCTCGGGTGCCGAGCAGCCCCTGCGCGTCGCACTCGACCGCGTCAGCTACTGGACCGGTGTCGGCGCCCAGCTGACCCCGACCGCCGAGCGTCTGGTCGCCCAGGCCAAGAAGGCCCAGGCCGGCGAACAGGCCGCGGCCTGATCATCGCCCGATGTCCATGAGCGGCCTGCCCACCACGGCGATGTCCGGCATGGACGATCCCCCGTTCCCGGAAGACGCGATCGAGGTCGGTCGCATCATCGGGGCCTGGGGGATCCAGGGCTGGATCCGTGTCCAGCCTTTCTCGGCCGACCCCAAGGCCCTGTTCTCCTCCCGGCGCTGGTTCCTGCGTCCGTCCGAGTCGCCGCGTCCGGCCGCTCCGGGCGTGGCCGCTCCGCTGCCGGGCCTGCTGCGCATCACGCACAGCAAGCAGCAGGGTGACGGGGTGGTCGCTGCCGCCCAGGAAATCCCCGATCGCAATGCGGCCGAGGCGATGAAGGGCCTGCGCGTGTTCATCGCGCGCTCCAGTTTCCCGACACCGGCCTCCGGCGAGTACTACTGGGTCGATCTGGTCGGCCTGCAGGTGGTCAATCGCGAGGGTGAGGCCCTCGGCGAGGTGATCGATCTGCTCGACACCGGCGCCCACAGCGTGCTGCGCCTGCGCCGTCCCGATGCGCCCGAAGGGGCGTCGCCATCGGAGTCCGAGCGCCTGATCCCCTTCGTCGGGGCCTACATCGACGACGTCGATCTGGCGGCGCGCCGCATCGTCGCCGACTGGGGCCTGGACTACTGACCGGACGACGGTCGCCGCGACAGTCCGTCTGCTCGATGGCCGCCGTCCGCCGGCCGCACCGAGAGCCGCCCGCATGCGCTTCGACGTCCTGACGCTGTTCCCGGAGCTGTTCACCGCCCATCTGACGGTGGGCATCAACCGCCGTGCCTACACGCAGGGCCTGGTGGACGTGCACCTGTGGCCCCTGCGCGACCATGCCGACGACGCCTATCGCCGGGTCGACGACCGCCCGTACGGCGGTGGCCCCGGCATGGTGATGCTGGCCGAGCCGCTCGAACGTGCGTTGGCGGCCGTGCAGGCCGCCCGTGCGGCCGCCGCCCTGAGCGAGGCGCCGCGCGTCATCCATTTCACCCCGACCGGCCGCGTGCTGGATCAGGCGGAGGTGCGCCGCTGGGCGGACGCGCCGGGCGGTGCCGTCCTGCTGTGTGGTCGCTACGAGGGCATCGACCAGCGTGTGCTCGACCGCCACGTGACCGATGAGCTCAGCCTGGGCGACTTCGTGCTGTCCGGTGGCGAGCTGCCGGCGCTGGCGCTGCTCGATGCCGTCGCGCGCCTGCAGCCCGGTGTGCTGACGGCCGATTCACACGAGCAGGACAGCTTCTCCGGTGACGGCCTGCTGGACTGCCCGCACTACAGCCGCCCTGAACAGCTGATCGACGCCGATGGCGCGGTGCGCGCGGTGCCGCCGGTGCTGCTGTCCGGCCACCATGGCCAGATCGCCCGCTGGCGCCGCGAGCAGTCGCTGCGTCTGACGGCCACCCGGCGGCCGGCGTTGATCGTCGCCGCCCGCGCGGCCGGATGCCTCGACGCGGCCGATGAACGCTTCCTGGCTGCACTGCAGCGCGAAGCTCAGCTATAATCGAAGGCTTTTCGATCCTCTGCCGGGCCCACCCAAGGCCACGCAAGAGCCGAATCCCGCATGATGCCTGCGGGCGCCAGCCGATCCGGCCGGCTCCCGGGGCGACCATGCGGCGGTGTGCCGGGCCCGGTCGGGTCCGTCCACCGTCGGTCGCGTGTCCGCCGTTTCCTCAACCTCGGTGCCGGCATGATCAACGGAGAACGCTGTGGACCTGATCCGCACCCTTGAGCAAGAAGAAATCGCCCGCCTGGGCAAGACCATCCCGGCCTTCGCCCCTGGCGACACCGTGATCGTCAGCGTGAACGTCGTCGAAGGCACCCGCAAGCGCGTGCAGGCCTACGAGGGCGTCGTCATCGCCAAGCGCAACCGCGGCCTGAACAGCAGCTTCATCGTCCGCAAGATCTCCAGCGGCGAAGGCGTGGAGCGTACGTTCCAGCTGTACAGCCCGCTGATCGCCTCGATCGAGGTCAAGCGCCGTGGTGACGTCCGTCGCGCCAAGCTGTACTACCTGCGCCAGCGCAGCGGCAAGTCGGCCCGCATCAAGGAAAAGCTGTCCTGATGCCTGCAGGTGGCCTGACGGCCACCGCAGCGTCCGGTGCGCCGGGGGTGACCCCGGAGTGCCGCCGCCAGGAAACCGCCCTCCGGGGCGGTTTTTTTTCGTCCGCGTGCCGTGCCTGGGCGCGCGTATGCTGTCCGCTCATCATGAGTGTGAACAGTCCCTGTCCGGCGCCACGGCAGGCGGCCGCTGACGCCGCGCCGCTGCCGTCCCGCCCCCCTCGCGTGCGCGACCCGCGGGCGGCCTCCGTCGTCGCCGTCGACCGGCACCTGCCGGCCCTGCCGCGGTCCCTGCTGTGTGCCGATGCGCTGCGCACGTTGCTGGCGCGTCCCGAGGCAGCGTTGTGGCCGCCGGAGCTGCGTGGCGATGGCCAGCGGGCCGGCGCCCCGGATGACCGCGAGGCCGCGGTGCTGCTGGGCCTGCGGCCGGCCCTCGACGGCCAGGGCGGCCTGCAGGTGCTGCTGACCGAGCGTACGGCCCATCTGCGCCAGCATGCCGGCCAGATCGCCTTTCCGGGCGGCCGCCAGGATCCGCAGGATGCCGACGCACGGGCCACCGCATTGCGCGAGGCCCACGAGGAGGTCGGCCTCGCGCCGTCGGCGGTCGAGGTGATCGGCTGTCTGCCGGTCTACGTGACCGTCACCGGCTACCGGGTGACGCCGGTCATCGGCCTGATCGCGCCGGAGGCGGTGTGGCGGCCCGAGCCCGGCGAGGTGGCCGAGGTCTTCGAGGTGCCGCTGGCCTTCCTGATGGATCCGGCCCACCACCGGCACCACGAGATCGAGGTCGACGGTCAGCTCCGGCGCTTCCTGTCCATGCCCTGGACCGATCCGTCGGGCGGGCGCGAGCGCTGGATCTGGGGCGCGACCGCCGCCATGCTGCGCAATTTCTGGGGTCTGCTGCATCGCCTGCAGTGGTTGTCGCAGGCCGCGCCCGAGGCCACGGCCGTCGCCGTCGCGGGCCGTGACGCACCGCGGGCCATGCCGGAAGGCGAGCCCACCGCGGCCGACCAGGGTGGCGGTCAGGCGGCTGGTTATGATGCGCGGCGATGAGCTTCTTTGCCGTGCTGCTGGCCCTGGTGCTGGAGCAGTTCCGTCCTCTGCCGCGCGACAACCGCATCCACCATGCCTTGGTGGCCTGGGTGCGCTGGACCGGCCGCAACTTCGATGCCGGTGCGCCGCAGCACGCCTGGGTGGTCTGGGGGGTCTCGGTGCTGGCGCCGGCGCTGCTGGTCGGCCTGCTGTACCTGCTGGTGCTGCGTTTCAGCCTGCTGCTGGCGCTGGCCTTCGACGTCATCGTGCTGTGGCTGACGCAGGGCTTCCGCCAGTTCAGCCACTACTACACCGACATCCGCGAGGCGCTGGAGCGCGGTGACGAGCTGACCGCCCGCCGCCTGCTGGCCCAGTGGCTGAACCTGGACGTCAGCGAGCTGCCGCGCACCGAGCTGCTGCGCCACGTGATCGAGCATGCGCTGCTGGCCGCCCACCGCCACGTCTTCGGCGTGTTCTTCTGCTTCGTGCTGATGTCGACCGTCGGCCTGGGGCCGCTGGGCGCGGTGCTCTACCGGATGGCCGAGTTCTCGGCCCGCTACTGGAGCTACCCGAGCAAGCACCTGGGGGTGCCGGCCAACCAGGGCCTGCTGGCGGTCTCCCAGCGCATGCTGGCGCTGATCGACCATGTGCCGGCGCGGCTGACGGCCTTCGGCTTCGCCGTGGTCGGCAACTTCGAGGAGGCGATCCATGCCTGGCGGCGCGATGCCGGCCTGTGGAAGCATCCGAACGAAGGGGTGATCCTGGCCTCGGCGGCGGGTGCGGTCGGCGTGCAGCTCGGGGGCCGCACGGCCGCTCCCGGCGGCCCTGAGCGCAGCCGTGGCTTCGACGATCCGGCGGCCAGCGACGACGCGGTGGCCGACGGCTCGACCGCCGAGGGCGATCCGCCGCAACTCGGCCACCTGCGCAGCGTGGTCGGCCTGGTCTGGCGTTCGGTCGTGCTGTGGCTGCTGCTGCTGGCGCTGCTGACGCTGGCCAACCTGATCGGCTGAGCCGGCAGCGCCCGGGCGGCGCCCGCTGCGCCGGTGGCCGCCGTCCGGCTCACCAGCGCGTGGCCGACAGCTCCGCGTGCAGTTCCTGGTAGATGCGGTAGCGCGGGGCGCTGATCAGGCCGCGCTCGAAGGCTGCGCGCACCGCGCAGCCCGGCTCGTGCAGATGGCTGCAGTTGTGGAAGCGGCACTCGCCGGCATGGGCCGCGAAGTCCGGCATCCAGCGCGCCAGATCGGCCGCCGGCACCTGGCGCAGGCCGAATTCCTGGAAGCCCGGTGAGTCGATCAGCGCCGCCTCGCGGTGGTGCTCGTCCATCCAGTACCAGCGCGTCGTCGTCGTCGTGTGGCGGCCGCTGTTGAGCGCCTGCGAGATCTCGCCGACCTGGGCCTGGGCATCCGGGATCATGCGGTTGATCAGCGTGCTCTTGCCCATGCCGCTGGGTCCGAGCACCAGCGTGACCTGGCCGGCCAGGCGCGGCGCGAGCAGCGCGTGGGCCTCGTCCGGCCGGCCCTTGATCGCGCACTCCAGCACCTCGACGCCCATGTCGCGGTAGGGCTGCAGCCGGGCGCGCGCGGCGTCGACACCGAGCAGGTCGATCTTGTTGAGCACCAGCAGCGCCTGCACGCCGGCGTGGGCGGCGGCGATCAGCGCCCGCGCGGCCTGGGTCTCGGCATACATGGGCTCGACCGCCAGCAGCACCAGCAGCTGGTCGATGTTGGCGGCGAAGGACTTGGTCTTCCACTCGTCCTGGCGGTAGAGCAGGTTGCGCCGTTCGGCCACCTGCTCGATCACGCCGCCATCGCCGCTGGTCTCCCAGTGCACGTGGTCGCCGACCACGCAGTCGCTGCGTTTGCCGCGCGGATGGCAGAGCACCACGGCGCCGGTCTCGCGGTCCTCGACCACGTAGTGGCGGCCGTGGGCGCCGATGACCAGGCCGTTGGGTTCGCGGGCGGCGGCCGGTTCACGTCGGCCGGGACGGGCGCCACGCGGCGCAGGCATGCGGGAGGCCACGCGGATCAGGCGCCGGCCGGCCGCGGCAGGGCGGCCAGGCGCTCGGCCGCGGGTGGGTGGCTGTAGTAGAAGCGCGCGTACAGCGGGTCGGGCGTCAGCGTGCTGGCGTTGTCCTCGTGCAGCTTCAGCAGCGCACGGGCCAGATCGCGGCCGTCGGCCTGGGCGCAGGCATAGGCGTCGGCCTCGAATTCGTCGCGGCGCGACAGCGCGGCCATCGCCGGCTGCAGGAACACGCCGGTCAGCGGCACCACCTGCAGGAACAGCAGCAGCGCCAGCGCGTCGTTGGGGGCGCCCATGTTCGGCCGCACGCCCAGACCCACGTAGAAGGCCGGCAGCTGGGCCAGCCAGCCCAGCAGCGCCAGTGCCGCCAGGCTCAGGCCGCACATCAGCAGCAGGCGCTTGCGGATATGGCCGTGGCGGTAGTGGCCGAGTTCGTGCGCCAGCACGGCCTCGACCTCGCCCGGGGCCAGCTTGTTCAGCAGCGTGTCGAAGAAGACCACGCGCTTGGCCGCACCCAGGCCGGTGAAGTAGGCGTTGCCATGGGCCGAGCGGCGGCTGCCGTCCATCACGTACAGGCCCTGGGCGGCGAAGCCGCAGCGCTGCATCAGCGCCTGCACGCGCTCGCGCAGCGCCTCGTCGGCCAGCGGCGTGAACGTGTTGAACAGCGGCGCGATCAGCGTCGGATACAGCACCATGGCCAGCAGCTGGAAGCCGGTCCAGGTCAGCCAGGCCCAGAACCACCACAGGCCGCCTGTGGTGCCCATGATCCACAGGATCAGCGCCAGGATGGGCGCACCGATCAGCAGCCCGACCAGCAGGCCCTTGAGCTGGTCGGCCAGCCACAGCCGCAGCGTGACGCGGTTGAAGCCGAAGCGCTGCTCGATGCGGAAGATGTGGAACAGCTCGAAGGGCAGCTCCAGCAGGCCGCCGATGACCGAGAACGCACCGACCAGCACCAGCTGGTAGGCCAGATCGCCCCAGGCCGGCTGCACCACCTCGCGCACGACGGTGTTGAGCGCATCCAGCCCGCCCAGCAGCGTCCAGCCCAGCAGCACGGCCGACGCCCAGGCCGTCGACAGCAGGCCCAGCCGGCCCTTGGCCACCGTGTAGTCGGCCGCGCGCTGGTGGGCGGCCAGCGGCACGCGCTCGGCGAACGGCGTCGGTACCTGCCCGCGGTGACGGGCCACGTGGGCCATCTGCCGTCCGGCCAGCCACAGCTTCAGGCCGAGAGCGGCCAGCAGCGCGATGGCGAAGAGAACGGTGATGACCAGGGGCGTGTTCATGATGGCGCGCAGTGTAGGGCCTGAGAGAATCCCGGCCATGAGCACCGACACCGCACCCGCCACCCCTGCCGAGACCCCCGCGCTGCGCTGCAGCGAGCACAACCTGATCTGGCTGGACATGGAGATGACCGGCCTGTCGCCGTTCACCGACCGCATCATCGAGGTGGCCGTCGTGGTCACCGATGCGCAGCTGTCGGTGCGGGTCGAGGGGCCGGTGCTGGCCATCCACCAGAGCGACGCGGTGCTCGACGGCATGGATGCCTGGAACAAGGGCACGCACGGCAAGAGCGGCCTGATCGACCGCGTCAAGGCCAGCACGGTGACCGAGGCGATGGCCGAGGCGCAGCTGATCGAGTGGCTCAAGCAGTACGTGCCCAAGGGCAAGAGCCCGATGTGCGGCAACTCGATCTGCCAGGACCGCCGCTTCATGGCCAAGGACATGCCGCAGCTGGAGGCCTTCTTCCACTACCGCAACCTCGACGTCTCGACGCTCAAGGAGCTGGCCAAGCGCTGGAAGCCGGCGGTGCTCGACGGCTTCAAGAAGGCCCAGGCGCACACGGCGCTGGCCGACATCCACGAGTCGATCGACGAGCTGCTGTACTACCGCACGCATCTGCTGGCGGTCTGAGCCGCGCCGCGGACCGCGCGCCGCGCGGTGGCCGGCATGAAAAGGGGCGCCGCGGCGCCCCTTCGTCATCGTGCCTGCGCGGTCGCGCGCGGGGCTCAGACGCCCAGCAGCTCGACCTCGAAGACCAGGGTGGCGTTCGGCGGGATCACGCCGCCGGCGCCGCGGCGGCCGTAGCCCAGCTCGGGCGGGATCACCAGCACGCGGGTGCCGCCGACCTTCATGCCCTGCACGCCCTCGTCCCAGCCGCGGATGACCATGCCGGCGCCCAGCTGGAAGCGGAAGGGGTCGTTGCGGTCCTTGCTGGAGTCGAACTTGCGGCCGCGGTGGTCGGCGGCGGCCTCGTCGTACAGCCAGCCGGTGTAGTGGACGGTGACGCGCTGGCCGGCGCGGGCTTCCTCGCCTTCGCCGACGACGGTGTCGGTCATCTGCAGCGGCTGGCGCTCGGGCTGCTGGAGCAGTTCGACCTCGAAGACGAGGGTGGCGTTGGGCGGGATCACGCCGCCGGCGCCGCGGGCGCCGTAGCCGAGCTCGGGCGGGATGGTCAGGATGCGGGTGCCGCCTTCGAGCATGCCGGCCACGCCTTCGTCCCAGCCGCGGATGACCATGCCGGCACCGAGCTGGAATTCGAAGGGTTCGCCGCGGTCCTTGCTGGAGTCGAACTTGGCGCCGCGGCCCTGCGGGGCGGCCGGGTCGTGCAACCAGCCGGTGTAGTGGACCAGGACCGCCTGGCCGACCTGGGCCTGAGCGCCGGTACCGGCAATGATGTCGTCGACCTGCAGGCCGGAGGGAAGGGTGGTCATGGTGTCGTAGTCCTGCTGCTGTGGAATCAGGGGCGAGATGATGCCATCGGCAGCTCGGCAGCTCGGCAGCTCCGGGGGCGAGGACGTGGGGCGGGTGGTGCGCGCCGCCGGGGTCGGGCAGGGGGCCCGGCCTCATGCGTTCCGAAATCGGCCGGTCCCCCTGCCCGACCCCGGCGGCAGGGGGGCGGTGGCGCGTGCGCGGACGTGGATCGGCGGGCGCTGCGCGGTGCGCGGTGTCTCCGGCGAAGGATCGGGGATGGGCCGCGGGCCGATTTCGGGACGCATGAGGCCCGCGGCCCATCCCCGGTCCTTCGCGCGCGCCATCCGCCGCCAGACTGCAACCCGCAACCCGCAACCCGCAACCCGCAACCGGCAACCGGCAACCGGCAACCGGCAACCGGCAACCGGAGCGCGGTGTCGCAACCCGCAACAAGCCCCGCGCTCAGCCCGAGCCGAAGCGCGCGGCCCAGCCCGGCACCGCCGCCCGCAGCCAGTCGTCGACGGTCGGCCAGTCCCGGCGCTGGTCGGCCGCGTCCAGGCCCAGCGCCCGGCCGGCGGCGCGCAGCGCGGCCTGGGGATCGGCCAGGTCGAGCGCGGCCGCGCCGTTCTGCTTGCTCAGCTTGTGGCCGTCGGCCGCCAGCACCAGCGGCGTGTGCAGATGGCGGGGCTGCGGCAGGCCCAGCAGTGTCTGCAGATGCCGCTGGCGCGGCGTGTTGTCGGCCAGATCGGCGCCCCGCACCACGTCGGTCACGCCCTGCCAGGCATCGTCGACCACCACCGCCAGCTGGTAGGCCCACAGCCCGTCGGCACGCCGGAGCACGAAGTCGCCCACCTCCTGCGTCAGGTTCTGCCGCTGCGGGCCCCGCCAGCGGTCGTGCCAGGCGATGTGCAGATCGGAGCCGTCGCTGTCATCGCTGCGCAGGCGCCAGGCGCGTGCCGGCTTGCCGTGCAGGCCGGCGCGGCAGGTGCCGGGATAGACCGTCTCGCCGAAGCGCTCGCGGCCGTGGCCCTGCGCCGCCAGGGCCTGGGCGATGTCCTTGCGCGTGCAGCCGCAGGGGTAGGTGTGGCCGGCCGCACCCAGTTGCGCCAGCGCCTGCGCGTAGGCCGCCTCGCGCGTCGACTGCCAGACCACTGGCGCGTCGGCATGCAGGCCGCAGTCGGCCAGCTGCTGCAGGATCAGACGGTCGGTGCCAGGGATGCAGCGCGGGCCGTCCACGTCCTCGATGCGCAGCAGCCAGCGGCCGCCGTGCGCCCGCGCATCCAGCCAGCTGGCCAGCGCGGCGACCAGGCTGCCGGCATGCAGCGGCCCGGTCGGCGAGGGGGCGAAGCGGCCGATGTAGCCTGGGCCGGCCGTGACGGGGCGGTGGTCGCTGGCGGCAGCCTCGTCCACCTGCACATCGAGCGGCCCGGCGGTCCGCGTGTCGGCCCGGGCATCGGCCTGTGCATCGGCCCACCCGCCTGCACCCGCCGTGGCCGCGGCCTCGGGTCGGCCGGTCGCAGGCTGCTGCGGTGTCGCCCCGCCGCTCATTCCATCGTCAGCCACTGCGCGCCGTGGCGCTCGATCAATGCGTGGCGGGTGGCCTCGCGCTCCAGCTGGCCCAGCCACCACTGCAGGGCCAGGCCCTGGCGGGCGGCCTGCTTGTCGCCGCCGATCTGGCGCCAGGCGTAGCCGAAGCTGGCCGGCACGCGCGCGCGCTGCACCGGCAGCGCCAGCAGGCGGCCGGCGGCCACGTGCTCGCGCGCCATCGGCTCGGGCACGAAGCCGCAGCCCAGGCAGCGCAGCAGGGCCTCGATCTTGGCCGCCATGCTGGGCACGGTCAGCACGTCCTGGCCCGACAGCAGGTTGACCGTCGACGGCGTCAGGCGCTGGGCCGAATCGGCCACCGCCACCGCGCGGTGGCGCTGGATGTCCTGGTCGGCCAGCGGCAGCTCGGCCTGCGCCAGCGGGTGATGCGGCGCGCAGGCGAAGATGAACTCGATGTCGCCGATCGGCCGCACCTGGATGTCGGGATGGCTGCCGGCGTGCTGCATCGACACGCCGATGGCCAGATCGGCGCGGCCGTCGAGCAGCGTCTCCCACAGCCCGGTCATCACCTCGCCGCGCACGCGCAGCCGGGTGCCGGGCGGCTCGCCGTCGGGGCCGCGCTGGGCGTAGAAGGCCTCGATCAGCTCGAAGGTGGTCACGCGCGACAGGGCGGTGTCGAGCGCCAGCGTCAGCTCGCTCTCCCAGCCGGTGGCCACGCGGCGCACGCGGTTGGCCACCGCGTCCATCTCGGCCAGCAGGCGGCGGCCCTCGTTGAGCAGTTCCTCGCCGGCGGCCGTCAGCTTCGCCTGGCCGCTGCGGCGGTCGAACAGCAGCACGTCGAGGGCGTCCTCCAGCTGGCGCACGCTGTAGGTCAGGGCCGAGGGCACGCGGCCGAGTTCGCGCGCGGCCGCCGCGAAGCTGCCGCTGCGCGCGATGGTGTCCATCATCTGCAGCGCCTCGGGGGTCAGCGCCTGGCGTCGGGGGGTCTGGGGCATGGCTTCATCTTATTTGAACGGGCGCTTCAAGCGCGGGGGCGGCCGCCGGCGCGGCCCCGGTGCGACCATGACGCCATGCTGATCCTGCGTCGCTCCATCGAACGCGGCCATGCCGACCACGGCTGGTTGCGCAGTGCCCACACCTTCTCCTTCGCCGACTATGTCGATCCGGCCTGGCCGGGCTTCGGTAATCTGCGGGTGATCAACGAGGACCGCATCGCCGCCGGCACCGGCTTCGGCACCCACGGTCACCGTGACATGGAGATCGTCAGTTATGTGATCGAGGGCGCGCTGGCCCACCGCGACAGCCTGGGCCATGGCGCGACCATCGTGCCAGGCGAGCTGCAGCGCATGAGCGCGGGCACCGGCGTGCGCCACAGCGAGTTCAACCACCAGGCCGATGCGCCGACGCATTTCCTGCAGATCTGGCTGCTGCCGCGCGTCGCCGGCATCGCGCCGGGCTACGAGCAGCAGGCCTTCGCGCCGGCCGACCAGCGCGGCCGGCTGCGCCTGGTCGCCAGCGAGGACGGCCGCGACGGCTCGGTGACCGTGCATGCGGACGCCGCCATCCACGCCGGCCGCTTCGACGGTGACGAAGCCGCCGAGCTGGCGCTGGCGCCCGGCCGCCGGGCCTGGGTGCAGGTGGTGCGCGGCCGCGTGCAGGTCAACGGCCAGGAGCTGGCCGCCGGTGACGGGCTGGGCCTGGTCGACGAGCCAGCGGTGCGACTGGGCGCGGGGCAGGGCGCCGAGGTGCTGGTGTTCGATCTGGCCGGTTGAAGACGGCGGGGATCGACCGGCGGGGCGCGGCGGCGTGCGTCCGGCCGGCCGGACGGGCGGACGGGCCGCGTCGAGAGGGGCCGGGTGGATGCGCCGAGCGGTGCGCCGGCACCCGCCCCCCGATACCGCCGTGCCGCGCATGTTCCGCTGCAGCGCCGCCGCGGTGCGCGGCGCGGCTGCCGGCTCGCCGATGCCCGGGGCGTGGCCGTAACCCCACGGTAACGGCTACGCTGCCCGGGTCCGGACCGATCGCGCGTCCGCCGCCCCAGCCCCCGGGAACCGTCCGCCGTGTCTGAAGCCTGCCCGGTGCCTGGCACCGCCGATCTCCCGCGCGGATCCGCCGCCACGCCCGTCCCGGATGCGCTGACCACCGCGGGCGCGACGGCCGGCGTGCGGGCGCCGATCCCTGCGCCCACGCTGGAGGCGCTGCGCCAGGCCGATGCGCGGCGTGCGCGGCCGGTGGTCATCGCCGTCTTCCTCGCCTTCGCGCTGCCGCTGGGCATGATGGGCGGGGCGATGCCGGTGCTGCTCGCGCGGGCCGGGCTGGGCGCGGCCGGGCTCGGTCTGCTGCTGACGCTGCACACCGGGGCCTACATCGCGGCGGCCACGCTGGGCGGCGGTCTGGCGCGGCGCTTCGATCCACGGCCGTTGATGGGCCGGCTGCTGCTGCTGCAACTGGCCGCGGCGATCGCCGTCTACCTGCTGGCGCCGGCCTGGGCGCTGGGCCTGGCCATGTTGCTGCTGGGCGCGGCCAGCGGCCTGCTGGACCTGACGATGAATGCCGAGGGCGTGGCCGTCGAGCGTGGCCTGGGCCGGCCGGTGCTCACCGGCATGCATGCGGCGGCCTCGGCCGGCGGGGCCTGCGGGGCGCTGATCGGGGGATTGGTCTCGGTGCTGGCCGGGGCGGCGTGGTGTGCGCTGCCGGCGCTGGTGCTGAGCCTGGGCGCGGTGCTGGCGCTGCGCCGTCTGGGGCCGGCGCCACGCCGGGCCGCGGTGGCCACGGCGCCGGTCGCGGATCCGGGCCGCCAGGACACGGACATCGCGGCGCGTGCGGGCGTGGGGGCGCGGGCGGACGCCGGCGCCGCGCCGCCCGTCGTCTCCGGCCGCATCCCCGGCCATGGCGAGCTGCTGCGGCGCATCGCGCCGCTGGGCCTGGTGCTGGGCGTGAGCATCGCGGCCGAGAGCACGGCCGTGCAGTGGTCGGCCCGTTTCCTGGCCGCGCAGGCGGCCGATCTGGCCTGGCTGGCCGGGGCCGGCGGTGCGCTGTTCGCCGGCAGCCAGGCGGTGCTGCGGGTGTTCGGTGACCGCCTGCGCACGCGGCTGGGCGACCGGCGGCTGATGCTGGGCTCGCTCGGTCTGGCGGCCTTCGGCTACGGGGTGGTCGCGCTGGCGCCGGGCTTCGGCGGTGCGCTGGCGGGGTTCGCGCTGGTGGGCGTCGGCACGGCCTGTGTCGTGCCCTGCGGCTTCGCGCTGGCGGCGCGCCACGGTGGCACGGCGAGTGCCGGCGGCGCGGCCGCGTTGTCGGCCACCGCCCTGGTGGCCGGTCTGGTGCGCATGCCCACGCCGCTGGCCCTCGGCGCGGTGGCCGAGCGCTGGTCGGACGCGGTGGCCTTCGGCGGCGTGGCCGCCGCGCTGCTGCTGGCCTGGGCGCTGGCGCGGCGCACGCTGCCGCGGGTGCGCGTGGCCGGTGATTGAGCGACGGGGCGCCGCGCGGGCGCAGCGCATCGACACGCGGCGCACCCTCCAACGGCCGCCGGGCGCTGTACCCGGCATCCACGCTGGACTCCTCGCCGGCTGTGGCGATCCCTCATCGGCATCGGCAGACGACGCGTTAGAGTGCGGCCCGCCATGAACGACGCCACCTGGATGCGCCTGCCGGCCCTGCTGCCGCTCCTCGACTGGGCCGCGCTGGGCCTCTTCGTCGCCGGCTGGAGCGGCTATGTCCGCTTCGCCCGCCACCGCGCCAGCCGCAAGCCCTCGATCCTGGCGACGACCAACCGCTGGCGCCGCCAGTGGATGCTGCAGACCACCTGGCGCGACAACCGCATCGTCGATTCGGCCGTCGCGCAGAGCCTGTCGGCCAGCCCGTCGTTCTTCGCCAGCACCAGCATCTTCATCATCGGCGGTCTGCTGGCCGCCCTCGGCTCGGACCGCGCCAGCGAGCTGGTGCATGACCTGCCCTTCGCCGCGCGCACCAGCGTGCTGGTGTTCGACCTCAAGCTGGTGCTGCTGCTGGCGATCTTCATCTTCGCCTTCTTCCGCTTCACCTGGAGCCTGCGGCAGTACAGCTTCGGCGTCGTGATGGTGGGTGCGGCGCCTGATTCGAAGCGTTATGTGGACGAGGCGCAGCGCGCCGCCTTCGCCGACCGCGCCGGCCGCGTGATGGGCCTGGCCGCCGAGAGCTTCAACGACGGGCTGCGGGCCTGCTACATGGCCTTCGCGGCGGTGGCCTGGTTCGTCTCGCCGTGGGCGATGATCGCCGGCACCGTGACGGTGGTGTGGATCCTGTTCCGCCGCGAGTTCCACAGCGAGGTGCTGGAGGTGCTGCGCGAGGGGCTGGATCCGGCGCCCTGAGCGCCGCGGGCCGCGGCCCGCGGTGGCTCAGAGCCCGTGCGTGCGCAGGAAGTCCTGCAGCACGGCGGCCCCGGCGGCGCCGCTCTCCTCGGGCAGCAGGTGGCCGAGGTCCGGCAACACCGCCAGCCGGGCCTGCGGCAGCGCCGCCCGCAGCGGCGTGGCCTGCGAGGGCGGCTGCCAGCGATCGCGGCCGCCCCACAGCAGCAGGGTCGGCCGGTCTGCCGCCGCGCCGAGCGCCGGCAGCGCGGGGGGCTGCGTGCCGCCGGCCTCGGCCCGTGCCAGCGCGTGCAGCACGGCGCGGTCGCCACGCCGGCGCAGCAGGTCCCGGTAACGGTCGATCTGCGCGTCCGTCACGCGGGTCGGGTCACCGGCCAGCTGGTGCAGCGTCTGCGCGACCAGCCAGCGCGGCACGGTGTCCTCGCCATGCAGGCCCACCGCGGGCAGGCCCAGCAGCTGCCAGGCCAGCGGGCTGTGCGGCGGTGTCGCGCTCAGGCGCGGCCCGCCACCGGGCAGGGCGCCGCCACTGGGTGCCAGCAGCACCAGCGCCCGCACGCGCTGCGGCGCCAGCGCGGCCAGATGCCAGGCCACCTCGCCGCCCAGGCCGTGGCCCACCAGCACCACCGGCGGCAGCTGCTGCCGCTCGATGACGGCCAGCACGGCACGGGCCAGCACATCGGCCCGGTAGGCGCGCGCATCGGCGCTGCCGTCGGCCTGCTCGCCGGGCAGCGCGCGCCGGGCCTGTGGATCGGCCGGCGGCAGGGCGGCCGGCAGGCCCGGTGGCGGCACGCTCCAGGGGCCGGTCAGGCCGTGGCCGGGCAGATCCATGCGCAGCACCCGGCGCTGCGGGCGCAGCGCACGGCTCCAGTCGTCCCAGACCTGCAGGTGGGCGCCCAGGTCGTGCAGCAGCAGCAGCGGGGCGCCCGCGGCCTGCACCGGCCCTTCCTCGCGCCAGTGGATCAACTGGCCGTCCAGGTCGATGAAGCTCGACGGTGGCAGGGCCCAACGGTCGACCAGGGCCTCGACCGGCACGTCGGGCTGGCGCAGGGTCAGCGGCAGGGCCAGCGAGGCGCCGATCAGGGCCATGCCGGCCAGCTTCAGCGCCGGGGCGTGCCAGGGCCGGCTGCGGGCGGCCTCGGCCTGACGGCGGCGCGCCAGGCCGGGCGGCAGCCGGCGGCCGTCCGGGCCATGGGCCCAGCCGTCGGCCGCCGAACTGCCGCTGGCGGCGCCGGCCATGCCCGCTGCGCCGGGGTCGATCAGGCGGGCGTCCCGCAGCCAGGCCGGGCGCTCGTCATCGCCACCATGGCCGCTGCCGTCCGTGCCGTCCGTGCCGTCCGCGTCGGACGGTGAGGTGCCGATCACCGGCAGCGGATGCGGTCGGGGCGGTGCCGTGTCGTCGGCACCGGCGTCGGCATCGGCCGGGGCATCCGGGGGGCGGGGTGCGCGCATGCGGGGCGGTGGGGCGACGGCGGTGCAGCGGCGAGCGGGACGGCCTGCGGTCCGCGTGTGTCGCGGTGGCCTTCAGGCCTGCGGCGCCTGCAGCGCGGCGTCCAGCGAGCCGCGCTCGTCGAACACCACGCAGCGGCCGACCCAGCCCGGCGCCTGGCCGGCGGTGTCCTCGAAGTACTGCAGGATGCCGCCGTCGAGCTGGTAGGCGTGGTCCAGCCCCAGGTCCTCCATCGCCAGCGAGGCCTTCTCGCAGCGGATGCCGCCGGTGCAGAAGCTGACCACGGTGGCGCCCGCCAGCTCGGCGCGGTGGGCGGCGAGCGCGGCCGGGAACTCGGTGAACTTGCGCAGCCGCCAGTCGATGGCGCCGGCGAAGGTGCCGGCGTCGACCTCCCAGTCGTTGCGCGTGTCCAGCAGCTTCAGCGGCCGGCCCGCGTCGCAGTGGCCGGCGGCGATCCAGCGCGCCAGCGTGGCCGGCGCGACGGCCGGCGGGCGGGCGGTGGCCGGGCGCAGCGTCGGCAGGTCCATGCGCACGATCTCGCGCTTGAGCCGCACCTTCAGCTTCTGGAAGGGCTGGGCCTCGCTCCAGCTTTCCTTGGCGTGCAGCGGGCCGAAGCGCGCCGGATCGTCGTCGCGCAGCGCCTGCAGCCAGCCGCGCACGCCGTCCGCGTCACCGGCGAGGAAGAGGTTGATGCCTTCGGGTGCCAGCAGCACCGTGCCTTTCAGGCCGAGGCCCTCGGCCCGTTGCAGCAGGCGGTCACGGAAGGCGGGCAGACCGGCCTCGTCGAGGGCGACGAAGCGGTAGGCGGCGATGTTCAGGATGGGCAGTTCGGCGGACACGGGGCGGATTCTAGGCAGCCGCCCGGTGCCTTCAGCCGCCGATCAGCGCCGTGCGCTCACGGCAGTCCCTGTGTGTTGACATGGATCGCGTAGAGCGAATGGCTGGCGGCCATGAACAGGCGGTTGCGCCGGTCGCCGCCGAACGTCAGGTTCGCGCAGCGCTCGGGCAGGTGGATGTGGCCGATCGGCCGCCCGTCGCGGTCGAAGCAGCGCACGCCGTCGAGGGCGGCCGCATCGGCGCCGTCGCGGCCGTCACTGCCCCAGCCGCACCACAGCCGGCCGTCGACATCGACGGTGATGCCGTCGAGCGCGCCGGGCCCGTCGGCATCGATGTGGACGCGGCGGTTCGTCAGCCGGCCCTGGGCGTCGATGTCCCAGGCCAGCACCTGGCGCGACGGCCGGGCGCGGCTGTCGACGACGTAGAGCGTGCGGCCGTCGGGGCTGAAGGCCAGGCCGTTGGGGCCGGCCAGGTCGTCGATCGGGCACTCCAGCGCGCCGTCGGCCGCGCGGATGCGGTAGACGGCGGCCGGGCGCTCGGCCGGTGCCGGCTCGCCTTCCCACCAGCCGTGGATGCCGAAGGTCGGGTCGGTGAACCAGAGGTCGCCGGTCTCGCGCTGGCAGACGATGTCGTTGGGCGAGTTCAGGCGCCGGCCCTCGAAGGCATCGGCCAGCACGGTGATGCGGCCGTCCTGTTCGGTGCGGGTCACGCGCCGGCCCAGGTGCTCGCAGCTGACCAGCCGGCCCTGGGCGTCGCGCACATGGCCGTTGGCATGGCCGGCCGGGGCGCGGAACACGCTGGTGCGGCCGCTGGCCGCGTCCCAGCGCAGGATGCGGTCGGCCGGGATGTCGCTCCACAGCAGGCAGCGGTGGTCGCCGAACCATACCGGCCCCTCGGCCCAGCGGCAGCCGGTGTGCAGCTGCTCGACCGAGGCGCTGTAGACCCGCAGCGGTGCGAACGACGGATGCAGGATCTCGACCGCCGGCTCCGGGTAGCGGGGGTGGACCGTGAACGGCACGCGGGGCCCGTCACCGGGCAGGGTGCAGGCGGTGGGGTCGGGCGTCGTGCCCAGCAGCAGGCTCATGAGGTCGATTGTGAGGTGATGCGGCCGCCGCGGCGATCGGGCCCCGCCCGCAGCGGCCGCGGCGGGCGGGTTGGGTGGCTTCTCAACGGCCCTTCAGTGGCCCCTCAGTGGCCCATCACCAGCCTGGGCAGCCAGGTGGAGAAGGCGGGCACGTAGGTGACGAGCAGCAGGCAGACGCCGAGGGCGGTGTAGAAGGGCCAGATCGATCGCATGACCTGGCCGACGGAGATGCC